>DATGNX010000016.1:0-20545 GCA_035306485.1 Burkholderiaceae bacterium | reverse complement strand
GCCCTCCATCCGTACCCGCTCTATGGCCTCTTCCTGCAGCGTTGTGCTGTAGAACTGGTAATTGTTCCGCCCTTGTTTCTTGGCATGGTACATGGCCATGTCGGCCCGCTTGATCAGCGTCTCGGTGTCGTCGCCATCCTGGGGATGGACGGCGATCCCGATGCTGCAGGAGGGATAGAAGCTCTGCGATTCGAGCGTCAGCGGCCGGGAAACGGCGGTGATGATGCGATGAAGTGCGGCCTGTGCATTGCGTGGCGCCTCGTGGTCGAACAGGATAAAGACGAACTCGTCGCCGCCGCGTCGTACGACGATATCCTCGCCGTGGACCGCCTCTTTGAGGCGCTTGGCCACCTGCATCAGAACCTGGTCACCTAGCGTGTGGCCCAGCGTGTCGTTCACCAGCTTGAAATTGTCCAGGTCCAGAAAGGCCACCCAGAAAGGAGGGTCGCCGGGCTTTCGGTTACGTAGCGTTTGCGCGAGGCACTCCCGGAGCATGTGGCGATTCGGCAGGCCGGTCAAGGCGTCGTGCCAAGCCTGAAATTCCAGCTTCTCCTGATTGAGGCGATTTTCGGTGATGTCGTACTTGGCGGCAACGAAATGGGTGACCCGGCCCGATTCATCCCGCACCGGGGCGATATGAACCTGTGTCCAGTACAGTTCGCCGTCCTTGCGGTAATTGCGCAGCGTCGTCTCACCTTCCACCTGGTTCTGCAGGATGTCCCGCAAGATCTCCAGCCCTTCCTGCTGCGTGTCCGCACCGTGCATGACACGCAGACTCTGTCCGATGATTTCCTGAGCGCTATAGCCGGTCATGCGTTCGAAGGCCGGGTTTACGTACTCGACCGGATAGCCGGGCTCCGTGGCGTTGGCGATTACGATGGCATTGGCGCTGGCTTCGATGGCTCGCTCGCGCAGGTGTAGTGCGGCTTCCGCGGCGCGTCGCCGACAGCGATCACGCTTGGCCTGTTGCTGGCTGCGATATTGGGCGCGTAGTACCAGTGCGAGCGCGAGGGCCACGAGCAAGGAGAGCGCGATGCCGGCGGCCATGACGACCCAGGGTAACCAGCGTTGCGACCGGGCGGCTTCATGCTTGCCAATGCCGATATCCAGCGACCAGGAGCTTGCACCGATATCCAGTGGCAAACGCGTGCTCGCCAGCGGTTTCGGGTCGGACGCCAGGCCGTTGTCGTATAGCGTAACGGGCGTGAGCCTCGATTGTTCGTCCGTATAGCCTTTGAAATTCAGCTGAAGATACGTGTCGTGTGTCAGATGGCGATTGAAGATGGCGTCCAGCAGCCGAGTCGCGCACACGGCCATGTACAGCACGCCTTCGAACTCCCGCAGGCGGGCTTCCCTCGTCTCGGGCACGAGCCCGTTGCGGTACAGCGGCAGGTAGATCAGCAACACATGCTCCTTCACCGCAAGCATGGGGGGCAGGGTCGGAACGACCGTTGCAATGTCTCCGGCGTCCCGAGCTCGCCGGACCACCTCCAGGAACTCCGGTTCGTCGAGCCATCCGGCGCCGTCCGTCAGCCCTTGCACGGTCTCCGGGTAGAAGCGTTGCAGTAGCAGGCTGTCGTCCTGTGAGTCGCTGTCGTGCGTCATCCTGACATAGCCAATCGTCTCGATGGCAGGGAGAAACTTTTCGAGCTTCATGACTTGCGCCATCCGCCGTAGGGCGGCGGGAGATGTCCCGTCTCCTGCGGCCAGTTCGGCTTGAAATGCTCGCAACACGTCAATATGACGAAACAGGTGTAGGCGCAAATCGTTGCGCACCAGGGTGCCGTGTGACTCGACCTGTCCGATCTGTTCGCGTTCGATGAAGCGCTTCGTCTGCCACACCGCAGCTGCGGTGGCCAGCAGCCCTAGGGCCAATAACAACAACGGCAGCCAGGTGCCGGCAGCACGCCCCCGCGGCGAGGGCGTGCTGTATTGCGGTGAGGGGGTCATTCAGGGAAGAAGGCGAACTTGATGATGAATAGCGCCGCCACAATGTAGCTGGCTGCGTGGACTTCACGTGCGCGGCCGGTAACCACCTTGAGCACTACGTAGCTTATAAAGCCGAAAGCGAGTCCGTTGGCAATGGAATAGGTGAAGGGCATCACGAGCGCCGTCAGTGCCGCCGGAGTTGCCTCGGTGACGTCATCCCATTCCGCATCGGTGATTTCGCGCAACATTAGCCCGGCGACATACAGCAAGGCCGGTGCAGTGGCGTAGGCGGGTACCGAGCCAGCCAGAGGGGAAAAGAAAAGAGCCAGCAGGAACAGCACGGCAACGGTCAGTGCGGTGAGGCCGGTACGCCCGCCGGCCTGAACGCCGGCAGCACTCTCTGCATAGGCCGTTGTGCTACTCGTGCCTAGCATCGATCCCGCAACGATGGCGGTGCTGTCGGCAAAGAGCGCGCGGCCGAGGCGTCCAGGACGCCCCTCTTCGATCAGGCCGGCGCGTTTGGCGACACCGATCATGGTGCCGGTGGCGTCGAACACTTCCACGAGGACCAGTACAAGAATGACATGTACGAAGCCGGTGTGCAGGGCGCCGGCGATATCCAGCTGCATGAAGGTGGGTGCCAGGCTGGGCGGCATGGACATTAAGCCGTTGAAGTTGTTGTGACCCAGTGCCATGGACAGCAGGGTGACGACCATAATGCCGATCAGGATCGCGCCGCGGATGCGCAGGGCGTCCAGCGCGGCGATGATGAAAAAGCCCAGTATTGTGTAGAGCGCCGCCGGCTCAGTGAGGTTGCCCAGCGCGATCTTCGTCGCGGGACTGGCCACGACAATGCCGGAGGAGGTGAGGGCGATGATCGCCAGAAACAGACCGATCCCGGCGGCGATGGCGCTGCGCAAGGAACGAGGAATGCCCGCGACCAGCCAGCCGCGGATGCCCGTGATGGTGATGATCAGAAAGATCACCCCGGAGATGAAGACAGCCCCCAACGCCTGTTGCCAGCTGTAGCCTAGCGCCCCGACCACGGTGAAGGCGAAGAAAGCGTTCAAGCCCATGCCCGGTGCCATGCCGATGGGCCAGTTGGCGACCAGGGCCATGATGATGGAGCCGAGCGCCGCAGCCAGGCAGGTGGCCACGAAGACGGCATTGCGGTCCATGCCGGTGCCCGAGAGAATCTCCGGATTGACGAAGATGATGTAGGCCATGGTCAGGAAGGTGGTGGCGCCAGCCAGCAGTTCGCTGCGCACGTTGGTGCCGTGTTCACGCAACCTGAAGATTTGTTCGAACATAGGGGTACCGGAAGTCGGATCGCAAGGAGACGGTAAAATCAGAGACTGAATTTTACGGCCTTCCCGGCCCCTCCATGCATCACCATGATCATAATCGGCTTTGAAAGCTCCTGCGACGAGACCGGCGTCGCGCTGGTCTGCACTGAACGCGGGCTGCTTGCCCACGCCTTGCACAGCCAAATCGACATGCACCGCGAGTACGGCGGCGTCGTTCCGGAACTTGCGTCCCGCGATCACATTCGGCGTGTCATACCCTTGACTCGCGAAGTCTTGCGGCAAGCGGGGCTCACACGTGACGACATCGACGCTGTCGCCTACACGGCCGGGCCCGGCCTGGCCGGCGCGTTACTGGTGGGGGCCAGTGTCGCTCAAGCGTTTGCCTGGGCTCGTCAGATTCCGGCCATACCCGTCCACCATCTGGAAGGCCACTTGTTGTCGCCGTTGTTGGCGACGCCTCGCCCGCAATTCCCTTTTGTAGCCCTGCTAGTGTCAGGCGGGCATACGCAGCTTATGCAGGTCGATGGGGTGGGGCGTTATACCTTGTTGGGCGAAACATTGGACGATGCGGCGGGCGAAGCCTTCGACAAGAGCGCCAAACTGATGGGCTTGGGGTATCCGGGCGGGCCGGCGCTGTCGCGCCTGGCCGAGCAAGGCGACGCGTCGTTGCACGAACTGCCACGGCCCATGCTGCATAGCGGGGATCTCGATTTCAGCTTTAGCGGCCTTAAGACAGCCGTGCTGACCCGCGTCCGTGCGCTGGAGAAGGAGCATGGCGCCTTGTCCGAAACCCAACTGGCCGACTTAGCGGCCGCAACGGAATCCGCCATCGTCGACGTACTGGCCGCCAAGGCGCTGAAGGCGGTAAAGCAGTCGGGCGTAAAGCGACTGGTGGTCGCGGGTGGGGTCGGCGCGAACCGCCACCTGCGCGAACAGCTGCAAGCGGCCATGCGCAAGCGCGGGGGTGAGGTGTTCTTTCCCCCTCTTGAGTTCTGTACCGATAACGGCGCCATGATCGCCTTTGCTGCTGCCCAGCGGGTGAACGCCGGACTTGTCGATCTTACGGATCGACATCACGCCTTCACGATCCGCCCCCGCTGGGACCTTCAGGACGTCTGCCAGTAATTGCGAACGATCCTTTCTCCCTTAGCGGCGGCCCTTCTTGCGAGCGGGGGTGTGCGGGTTAGGAGCGGATTTCTTATCGCCGATGCGGCTTTCCTTGCCCTGGATCAGTCGGGTGATGTTCTGCTGGTGACGCAATAGCAGCACGACGGAGATAACGACGATGGCCAGCGCCACCGAGGGATGCAGCGGCCAGGCCACCTTGCCGCCCATCAGATAGAACAGCGGCGCCACGATGGCGGAGATGACCGATGCCAGGGACGAATAACGACTGACGTAGGCGACCAACAGCCAGGTGCCGGCAACGGCCAGCGCAAGCCACGGTTCCAGCGCGATCAGGACACCCAGCGCGGTGGCAACCCCTTTACCGCCCTTGAACTTCAGGAAGAAGGAATAGACATGGCCGAGAAATGCGGCAACCGCGCATAGGGCAAGCGTTTCAATCGGCAGTGCGAACTCGCGGCTGGCCCAGGCGGCAAGAACGACCGCCAGCCAGCCCTTGGCGGCATCGCCCAATAGCGTGAGCATGGCCGCCTTCTTGTTGCCGGTCCGCAGGACATTGGTCGCCCCGGGGTTGCCGGATCCGAAGCTGCGGGGATCTTGCAGCCCCATAAGCCGGCTGACGACCACCGCGAAGGGTATGGACCCCAGCAGGTACGACAACAGAATGAGGCCGGCCGAAATGGCGGCGGACAAGGCGATGTCCATGTTCAAGATCTCCAGTTCACTGAGCGGCGATTCTACCGGCTGGAGCGGCGTTCACCAAAATCAACGGGTACAATCGGCTACGTTCCGTTGAGATTTTTCGTCGTACTGCTGGGGAAGAAATGCGCATTTTGGTGAGCAACGATGATGGCTACACTGCTCCGGGGATTGAGGCTCTGTTCCACGCACTGGAGGGTCTGGGTGAACTGACGGTGGTGGCACCCGAAACCAACTGCAGCGGTGCGTCCAATTCTCTCACCCTGAACCGCCCAATGTCGGTCCATCAGGCCGCCAACGGCTTCTACTATGTCAATGGCACGCCGTCCGACTGCGTGCATATTGCGCTCACCGGTTTGCTGGACTTCCGCCCAGACCTCGTCGTATCCGGCATCAATAACGGTGCCAATATGGGTGACGACACACTGTATTCCGGAACGGTGGCAGCAGCTACAGAAGGATATCTCTTCGGCATTCCTTCCATTGCCTTTTCTCTGACCGAGAAAGGTTGGAAGCACCTCGATACCGCGGCCCAGGTGGCCCGCAGCGTGGTGGAGCGGCACATTGCGCAGCCCCTGCAAAAATCGGTGCTGCTGAACGTCAATATTCCGCCTGTTCCGGCGGATGCGCTCGCCGGCATGAAAGTGACGCGTTTGGGCAAGCGCCATCCTTCCGAGCCCGTGGTACGCAGCAGCACGCCCTATGGTGAACCGGTATACTGGATCGGCCCTGCAGGCGGCGCGTCCGACTTCGCCGATGACACCGACTTCGGTGCGGTCGAGCGCTCCATGGTGTCGATCACGCCCCTCAGGCTGGACCTGACCCACTACGATCAACTGCCCCATATCGGGGAATGGGCCGATCCCATATGCGTAAGCCGCTGACCCCCTCGCCGTTCGCTTCCGGAACCGTCAATCGTTTCGGGCGATCCAGCTTGGGCAGCGGTCCGTCCGCGGCCAATAGCAACACACGTATTATCGTGGCCGGCCCGGCCGGTCGCGCCTCCCCGCTGCCCGCGTCCCGTAAAGCGGGTAACGGGCTGCCAGGACGTCCGTCAGGACCGGCGGTTCCGTCCGTCGCGGGCTGGAACGCTACCGACAATCTCGGACTGAATTCTGACCGCTCACGTGACCGCATGGTGAGCCGCCTGCGCGAGCAGGGCATCGTGAACGACACCGTGTTGGCCGCCATGCGTGCCGTCCCGCGGCATTTCTTTGTAGACGAAGGGCTGGCTAGTCATGCCTACGAAGACGCAGCGCTGCCTATCGGCCATGAGCAGACCATCTCCCAGCCTTGGGTGGTGGCGCGCATGATTTCCGTCCTGCTCGAAGGCGGCGAACTCAATAAGGTGCTTGAAGTCGGCGCCGGCTGTGGCTATCAAGCAGCAGTGCTGGCGCATGTCGCCCGAGAAGTTCACACCATTGAGCGGATACATGGGCTATACGAGATGGCCCGTCGCAACCTCCAGAAGCTTCGTGTTCCGGGGCGGCTGCGCGTTGTGTTCGGCGACGGCATGGCCGGATTGCCAGGCAGCGCGCCCTTCGATGCGATCATTGTTGCGGCAGCAGGACTTAAAATCCCCAAGACCTTGCTCGAACAACTGGCCCAGGGCGGCCGGCTGATCGCCCCTGAGGGCGGCGCCGACCAACGGCTCGTATTGATCGAGCGCACTGGCCCCGCCAGTTGGCGCCGCCAGGAACTCGACGCAGTGCGCTTCGTGCCGCTACGGCCGGGCACACAGTATTGAATAGGAGAATCTTATGCATGGAGGGTACAGCAGCGCCCGTCCAAACGCCTTGCGTTCGTTGACACGCTATTCGCGGCAAGCCGTTCTGGCGTTGGGGGTGCTGGCCGTGTTGGCCGGCTGCGGTACGAAGGGCAGCCGCGCGCCGGTCACCGACATGTCTGCTCCCAGTCAGGCACCTGCCAGCGGTACCTATGTGGTGCGCGCGGGCGACACGCTCTACAAAATTGCACAGATGCATGGTACGAGCGTCGCGAATCTGACACGACTCAATAACATTACCGACCCCACTCAGCTGCGCGTGGGTCAGGTGCTGCGCCTGGACGGCTCTACGCCAATGCCTTCGCAGCCAGCGGCCGTCGCCACAGCACCTGTGGCACCCGCCACGCCCGTGACACCGCCGCCCCCCACGACAGCGGCGCGCGCGTCCGACGCCAATCTGATCAGTTGGGGCTGGCCGGCCAGCGGCAAGGTCATCCAGGGCTTCAATGCCAATACAAAGGGTATCGACATCGAAGGTGCGCCGGGCGACCCGGTCGTAGCAGCGGCCGACGGCAAGGTGATGTACGCCGGCAACGGCGTGCGCGGCCTGGGCAACCTGGTACTGTTGGGCCATTCCAATGGCTTCATCACGGCGTACGCGCACAATCAGCAGTTGCTCGTTAAAACGGGCGATGCCGTGAAGAAGGGCAACCGCATTGCGCTGCTTGGCCAGACGGACACCTCCTCGCCTCGGCTGCACTTCGAGATCCGTAAGAGCGGGACGCCGGTCAACCCCTTGTCGTATCTGCCGGCACGATGACCCCCTGCCTGGTCTTCGATCTGGAAACCATTCCGGATGCGGTGGGGCTGCGCACCCTGAATCCGGAGTGGAAGGACCTCGGCGACACCGAGGTCATTGAGCTGGCACTGGCCGCCCGGCGGGAATCGCACGGCAACGATTTCATGCCGCTGCACCTGCACAAGGTGGCTGCCATAGCGTGCGTCTTCCGAGACGACAACGGTTTTCGCGTGCGATCACTCGGCAAGGCGGACGATCCCGAACCGGCGCTGCTTGCCAGCTTCTTCAAGACCATCGAGCGCTATACGCCGCGGCTCATCAGCTGGAACGGGTCTGGTTTCGATCTGCCCGTGCTTCATTACCGCTGCCTGATCCACGGCGTACAAGCTGCCCGTTACTGGGATCTTGGCGACGACGATCGCGACTTCAAGTTCAACAATTACATCGGTCGCTATCACCTTCGTCACATTGATCTTATGGACCTGCTCGCGAAGTACAACCCGCGAGCCAACGCCCCGCTGGACGACCTGGCCAAGCTTTGCGGCTTCCCGGGCAAGATGGGCATGGATGGCAGCCAAGTCTGGAAGGCATGGTCGGAAGGGCGCCGCGAAGAAGTACGCGCCTACTGTGAAACCGACGTGGTCAATACCTGGCTCGTCTACTGCCGCTTCCGCTTGATGCGTGGTGAACTTGACCAAGAGGCGTACGAGGCTGAAGTTGCCCTCGTACGATCCGTGCTGGAGCAAACTGAAGGCGCTCATTGGCGGGAATACCTCGGCGCCTTATAGAAACCGTCTGAAAGATACGCCTGCGTGGCCGAAACAGGCACGTAACGGGCGCCGACGCACAATGCAGTCACCAAGTTCATTCGCGTAACAAAGGAACTGCAATGAAGAAAATCTCCTCGCATGGTTTCAAGCTTGCTGTTATCGGAGCCGCCCTCGCGGTGTCGGGCGCTGTCGTAGCCGCTGACGGTATCAGTTCAAAACGTACCGCTGATCGCGCGGGTCATGCTCACCACGCGGGCTGCCTGCAGGGGCACGCCGGGTCACATGGCTTTCACAAGTCGGGGCATCACGGCGGCTTCCACCACGGAATGAGCAAGCACGGTCGTCACGCCCACATGGAACGCGCAGGTCTGATCGTGCCGGGCTATGGCGTGGTTAGCCGCGATTTTGTGGACGGCATGGGCCTGAACGACAAGCAGCTGGCGCTGGTTGAAGACGCTCGTAAGGCGGCCAAGGACTTCCGCGAAGGCCAGCGTGCCCGCATGAAGGAAGGCCGCGAAGGTAAGCTTGATCGCTTCAGTTCGGCGTTGGACCCGGAACAGGCGCTGAAACAGCGGGCCGAAAAGCGTGCGGCCTTCCAGCAAGAGCGTGACAAGATTGACCAGAAGTGGGTGGCCGTATGGCAGTCTCTCGACTCGACCCAACAAGCACGCATCGGCGAACATCTGAAGCAACGGGCCGAGAAGGCGCAGAAGCGCATCGAGGCACGCAAGGAACGACGTGAGCAACGCGAGCAGGCCCGGGCACAACGCTCCGAGCGCCAAGCTGCTGTGGAAACCGCAGGCGCCTGAAGCTCGCGACGTCCGGTGGGGAGATGGGATTCTGGGTAAAATTCCGGCTGCATTCCTGAAATCTCTCCCCCATCATGACCCTGGATGTATTGGAAATCGAGTCGCTGGATCTCGAGGCTCGCGGCATCGCCCATCGCGACGGTAAAGTAATTTTCGTCGAAGGGGCGTTGCCCGGCGAACGCGTTGAAGCCACGACGGTACGGCGCAAGCCTTCCTATGAGAAAGCACGTACCGAACGTGTGATTCGTGCTTCATCGCAACGAGTGACGCCCGTCTGTCCGCATTTCGGCGTGTGCGGCGGCTGCGCCATGCAGCACCTTGATCCCCAGGCGCAGGTTGCCATCAAGCAGCGTGCCCTCGAAGACGCCTTCGGTCATATCGGCAAGCTTAAGCCCGCCACGGTGTTGCCGCCCATGCACGGTCCTACTTACGGCTACCGCTATCGCGCCCGACTTTCCGTCAGGCTGGTGCCGCGTAAAGGCGGCGTGCTGGTGGGTTTCCGTGAACGCCACAGCAGCTATGTTGCAGACATGACCGAATGCCATGTCATGCCCCGCCACGTGTCGGACATGCTGGTGCCGCTGCGGCGGATGGTAGAGTCACTGTCGACACCCGACAGAATTCCCCAGATAGAAGTAGCTGTGGGCGACCGTTGCACGGCACTGGTGCTGCGCCATATGGAGCCGCTCACCGAGCGCGACCGCGAGATTCTGCGCGAGTTCGCCGCACGATGGAAGGTATCGTGGTGGCTGCAGCCGAAGGGCCCGGACAGCGTGCATCTGCTGAATCCGGCGGATGAAGGCCTGCTCGCCTATACCTTGCCGGAGTTCGGCTTGCGTATGCAGTACCGGCCGACGGACTTCACACAGGTGAATCCGTACATTAATCGCAGTCTGGTAAGTCGCGCCTTGGCGCTACTGGATCCCCAGCCCAATGAGCGCGTGGCCGATCTGTTCTGCGGCCTTGGCAATTTCACGCTGCCGTTGGCCACGCGCGTGCGCGAAGTCGTGGGCATCGAAGGCAGCGCCACACTGACCGCGCGCGCCATGGACGGTGCTCAGGCGCACGGCCTGCAAGAGCGCACCCAGTTTGCGACGCTGAATCTCTTTGAAGTCGATGTGGCGTGGTTGCGGCAACTGGGCCACTTCGACCGCATGCTTATTGATCCGCCCCGGGAAGGCGCCGAGGCCGTGGCTGTTGCCCTGTCCGCGCTGAGCGATGAAGAGCGCCCTCAGCGTATTGTGTACGTGTCGTGCAACCCCGCGACGCTGGCGCGTGATGCAGCCATACTCGCGCATCGCGGCGGGTATGTCTTGCAGGCGGCGGGGGTAGTGAACATGTTCCCGCACACGGGTCATGTGGAGTCCATTGCCGTGTTCGGGCCGGGCAAGGCATTGCCTGTTCAACCGGTGGCGGAAGAGGCAGGCGCTCCAGAGGAGCGAGGCGAGGGCGGCCCTAGGAGAAATATGTCGGCAAAGGCAAAACGGCCGTAAAGAAATACGGCCGTAAGGTGAGAACTGTCGGGCGAGAAGTGGGGCCGCCGACATTCACCTTAAAGGCCGGTGTCGGCGTGTCGCACTCAAGCGCCGGTGGAATCCGCCAGAATGCGTTGCGCCTCTTCGCGCACACGCTCGGGCGCTGTGCCGCCAATATGCTTGCGAGCCGCCACGCTGCCTTCGAGCGTCAGCACGTCATGGATGTCGGCCTCGATTGATGGGTGGAACGCCTTGAGCTCTTCCAGGCTGAGGTCCGCCAGGTCGCAACCGCGGGTCTCGCATTCGCGCACGGCGTGCGCAACCGTCTCGTGGGCATCGCGAAACGGCAGGCCCTTTTTCACCAAATAATCCGCCAGATCCGTCGCAGTGGCATAACCTTGCATCGCCGCTGCGCGCATGGCGTCCGGCTTGACGCGAATGCCCGGCACCATGTCCACGAAGATCGTGAGTGTGTCGCGTATGGTGTCCGCCGAGTCGAACAAGCCTTCCTTGTCTTCCTGGTTGTCCTTGTTGTAGGCCAGAGGCTGGCCCTTCATGAGGGTAAGCAGGGCGATCAGATGTCCGTTCACGCGGCCGGTCTTGCCGCGAGCCAGTTCCGGGACGTCTGGGTTCTTCTTCTGGGGCATGATGGAGCTGCCCGTGCAGAAGCGATCCGCTAGGTCGATGAACCCGACGCGGGGGCTCATCCACAATACCAATTCTTCCGACAGTCGCGAGATGTGCGTCATGATGAGCGCGGCTGCGGCGCAGAATTCGATGGCGAAGTCGCGGTCCGAGACGGCGTCGAGCGAGTTGCGGCAGACTTCGTCAAAGCCCAGGCTGCGCGCCACACGTACGCGATCAATCGGGAAAGAGGTACCGGCCAGCGCGGCGGCCCCCAGGGGCAGACGGTTGACCCGTTTGCGGCAGTCGGCCAGGCGCTCCGCGTCGCGGCCGAACATTTCGGCATAGGCCAGCAGATGATGGCCGAACGTAACGGGCTGCGCCACCTGCAGGTGAGTGAAGCCCGGCATGATGGTGTCGGCGTGTTCCAGCGCCAGCGTGGCCAGCCCGGTACGAAGCTGAGCCAGCAAGTCCAGCGCGATGTCGATTTCGTTCCGCAGCCAGAGGCGGATATCGGTGGCAACCTGGTCGTTGCGCGACCGGCCCGTGTGCAGCCGCTTGCCGGCGTCGCCCACCAGTTCGACCAGGCGCTTCTCGATATTCAGGTGCACGTCCTCGAGGTCGAGCGACCAGTTGAAATCCCCGGCCTCGATCTCTTGCAGGATCTGCGCCATGCCGCCTTCAATGGCGGCGAGATCTTCTGCGCTGATGACGCCGACCGATGCCAGCATCTCGGCATGCGCGAGCGAGCCCTGGATATCGAAGCGGGCCATGCGCTGATCGAAGTTGACGGAAGCGGTATAGCGCTTGACGAGGTCGGAGACCGGTTCAGAAAAGCGCGCGGACCAGGCCTGCGCCTTATTGGCGAACTGGTCTTGGGACGGGTTGGGTGTGTTGTTCGACATAGTGAATCGAATTATAAGGGACGCTCCGTCCACGCACGGCAACGGTGCGGCGGCTGAGCTACGTTATATTTACACGGTTTCTCACCGTCCGTAGCATGTCATGCAGCAAGAGGCTAAGTCTTTCACCCTTTCCGGATCCACCCTGTTCAACGACCTCGTGCGCGATGCAGAGTGGGCCGGACTGATTCTGGTGGTTCTTGCGGGTGTGCTGGTGCTGATAGCTATAGCGCTGGTGATTGCGCGGACGCTGTCTTCGGTGGCGCACCAAACACTCAAGCTGGTGGGGCAGACGCAGTGGGCTGACGGACTGACACGTAGAAGAGTCTTTCGGAATATCGGCTTTGCGTTGCCCTTGCTGATGGTGCTCAGCAACCTGCCGCTGCTGGACATCGATCCGAAGCTGGCAACGATGCTCGCGCGCATCTTCACTTCCGCCGGCGTGGTCTTCGTGTTCTTGGCGCTGATCGGCGTGCTGCGCACCTGGGAGGACGTCTATTCTTCAAGCAGCCGAGGCCAGGTCCGTTCCATCAAAGGATATGTCGAGCTAGGGCGGATCCTGCTCTGGGCGGTGTGCACCATACTGGTCGTGTCCATCATGATGGACCGTTCACCCCTGCTCATGCTCTCGGGCTTGGGCGCGTTATCCGCCGTGCTGCTGTTGGTGTTCAAGGACACGCTGCTTTCACTGGTGGCCAGCACGCAGATGAGCAACTACGACATGTTGCGTCTGGGCGACTGGATCGAGATGCCGCAGGCGGGTGCGGACGGCTTCGTGGTGGATATGGCGCTGCATACCGTCAAGGTGCAGAACTGGGACAAGACTGTCACCACCATTCCTACCTACAAGCTGTTCTCCGAGAGCTTCCGTAATTGGCGGCACATGTTCGAATCCGGCGGTCGGCGCATCAAGCGAACACTGCGTATCGATGCCAGCACCGTGCGTTTCCTGACCGAAGAGGAAATCGATCAGTTGCGCCGTTATGCGCTGATCCGAGATTATCTGGACGGCAAACAGGTTGAACTGGACGAAACGAACCGCAAGTTGGGCGAGCTGGTCAAGGTACCGGCGAACCGCCGACGCCTCACCAATATCGGCACGTTTCGCGCCTACGCCAAGGCCTATATCGAACGGCATCCCGAAATTCGCGACGACATGCTGAAGATCGTGCGCATGATGGAACCCGAGTCCCAGGGTATTCCCATCGAGGTCTACTGCTTCACTAACAATACAGCCTGGGTGGAATACGAGCGCATCCAGGGCGATATCTTCGATCATCTGCTGTCCATCCTGCCCGAGTTCTGGCTGCGGCTCTACCAGGCGCCGGCCGGCAGCGATCTCTCAAAGATTGCAATAAACCATAGCAAGGAAGCCTTATGAAAATGATCTCGGCAATCATCAAGCCGTTCAAGCTCGACGAGGTGCGCGAGGCCCTGGCCGACATCGGCGCCACCGGCGTGACTGTGACCGAAGTGAAGGGTTTCGGGCGCCAGAAGGGTCATACCGAGCTCTATCGAGGCGCCGAATACGTGGTGGATTTCCTGCCCAAGCTGCGAGTCGATGTGGTCCTGCCGGCCAGCATGATTGAAGCGGCGATCGACGCCATCATCAAGGCCGCCTACACGGGGAAGATTGGCGACGGCAAGATCTTCGTGACGCCCGTCGAACAGGTGGTGCGTATCCGCACGGGAGAAAGCGGGATCGACGCCCTATAAGGGATCGTGGGGTCTCTGCGCTGTAGAGTGTGGGGTGGGCCGGTACGCCGGCCCTTGTGTCGGACGAACGATTGCCCTGCGCTATGGGCGGGTGGCGCCGGCGATATCCCAAAATGCCGGCAGGAAGGCCTCGGCCACCAATAGCGGCTGACCCAGACGGTGGAAGGTGGAGCACCGAGCCAGGACGTCTGTGGCCGGGGGGCACTGCTCGCCGAGATGTAGCCGCATGCTGCGGTATAGCGGGTGCTGACGATGCAGGCGGCACACGAAGAAGGGCGAACGCAGGATCTGCGGGTCGTGATAGAGCATGTCGGCCAGCGGGCGGGTGCGCAGGCGGCGCATCCCTTGCCACAGCGCATGCGAGGCGGCCAGGGGCGTAAAGCTGCGTGCGAATACGCTATCCGTTCCGTCGATGGCCATGCAGATCTCGCGCAACCAGATTTCACTGCGCGGGGCGCGTTCGATCATCCATGCTTCGTCGGGGCGCAAGCCATCCACGCGCTCGCGCACTACGCGCAGGTCGACATGTCCCAGTTGGCGCAACCCTGCAGTGAGGGCGCCGGGACGCGTGAGCCAGAATTTTTGGTGTGATGTGAGTGAAGGAGGCGGCGCAGGCTGCCAGCCGCTGTATCTGCAGGGTACAAGTTCCATGACGCGTATTATCGCTAAAGACATACAATGCTGCCCATGGAAAAAATTCGAATCTCCAAGCTAATGGCCGAACGGGGCATGTGCTCCCGGCGTGAAGCCGACGCCTATATCGAGCGTGGTTGGGTGCGCGTCGATGGCGTGGTCGTGTCTGAACTTGGCAGCAAGGCGTGGCCGAATCAGACGATCACGCTCGACCGGCAGGCTCGCCAGCGTCAGACCTCGCGGGTCACCATCATTCTCAACAAGCCGGTGGGCTACGTGTCACACCAGGCCGATCACGGATATCGCCTGGCGGCGTCGCTCATCACGCCCGCCAATCTGTACAAGCCCCAGAAGCAGCCCATGGCATTCGATCCCAAGCATTTGCGGGGCCTGGCGCCTGCGGGCCGCCTGGACATCGATTCTCAGGGCCTACTTGTACTGACTCAGGACGGCCGCATCGCCCGTCAGCTGATCGCCGAGGACAGCGGTATCGAGAAGGAGTATCTCGTCCGGGTGGAAGGCACGATCTCGCATAACGGCTTGTCCCGTCTGCGGCATGGTCTGTCGCTGGACGGCGCCGCACTCAAACCGGCCGAGGTCGAGTGGCTGAACGAGGATCAGCTGCATTTTGTTCTGCACGAGGGCAAGAAGCGCCAGATCCGGCGCATGTGCGAACAGGTGGGCCTGAAGGTGGTCGGCCTGAAGCGTGTGCGCATGGGCCGCGTCGTGCTGGGCGATCTGCCGCAAGGCAAATGGCGCTACCTGCGCGAAGGCGAAACCTTTCTGTAATTGAATTGGGGGTCAGACCACGATCTCTACCGAGATCGTGGTCTGACCCCCAATTAAGCGCGACCCCAGGCGCGGCGGCTATCGCGCGCTCCTACCGTCAGCTTTTGGCGCTGCGGGTGAGGGTGTAGCCGGCGCGGTCGTCCTGGGCTAATCGCTCCGATAGCCACGGCAGGGCTTCCTGCAAGGCGGCGTGCAGGGTCCACGGTGGGTTGATCACGAACATGCCGCTGCCGTGCAGGCCGAAGCCGTCAGAAGCCGGGCGGCATACCTTTAGAGCCGCGTTCACCCACACCACGTCCAAGCGCTCCAGCGCGCGCGTGAGGTGTTGTACTTCCTTGCGCTGCACCAGGGGGTACCACAGGGCGAAGCAACCTGTGGCGAAGCGTTTGAGTCCTTCTTCGATGGCCGTTAGGCTGCGGCGGTAATCCAGCTTATCTTCATAAGAAGGGTCGATGATCACCATGCCGCGGCGCGTCGGCGGGGGAAGCAGGGCCTTGATCCCTTCGAAGCCATCGGCCTGTGCGACCGTGACTTGGCGCGTGCGCCCACGTTCATGCCGAGCAAGGTTGCGTCGGAGCACGTCAATCTCGCTTGGATGCATTTCAAACAGGCGTAGCCTGTCGTCGTCGCGCATGGCTTCCAGCGCCAGCCAAGGGGACCCCGGGTAGCGGCGCATGCCACCTTCTGGATTGAAGGCCGCAACAGCTTCCCGATAACGTTGCACCAGGGCGGGCGCGGAGACTTCTTTCTCCAGCCGGGCGATGCCTTCGGCCGATTCGTCCTTCTTGCGGGCCCACTCGTCGTCCAGATCGTAGATGCCGGCGCCCGCGTGAGTATCGATGACCCAATAAGGCGTGGGCTTCTGGTTGAAGTGATCCAGTATGTGGACCAGGACGGCATGCTTGAGCACGTCGGCGTGGTTGCCGGCATGAAAGGCGTGTCGGTAGCTGAACAATGCGTATCTCTTCAGAATCGGCCGGGGGCCATGGTTTCGACTTCGTCGGTAATGATCGCGTTGCAACCCCAGTCGAGCAACTCGTGTGCGCGTGCGGAGTCGTTTACGGTCCAGATCGCCAGGCTCAGACCTTCACCACGTATGTCGCGCACGATCTCGCGCGTGACGTATCGATGATTCAGATTGAGGCCCCGGCAGCCAAGCCGCGCCACACGCGCCCGCCAGTCCTGCGGGAGCTCTTCTTCAATGAGCAGTGCGCGCGGCAGCTCCGGTACGGCGTCGCCGGCTGCGGCGAGTGCTACTTCGGAGAACGACGACAACAAGGGCGGAAGGTCGGACCCTTCCCAGAGACGAGCGGCCAATTGTGCAATGCGCTCGCCGGTGTGCTGCTCCATGCCGATCGACGGTTTGATTTCAATATTGCTGTAGATGCCGGCCGCTCGCGTGTACGCCGCGATCCCATACAGCGTGGCCAGGGGTTCACCCGCATAGGGAATGGAGTGCCACGCCCCGTAGTCGAACCGAGAGAGATCGGCATAGCGGTAGTCCGCCGCCCGGCCCGTGCCATTCGAGGTGCGCTCCAAGGTGTCGTCATGCAGCAGGATCGGAACGTCGTCCGCGCTGAGCTTGACGTCGTACTCGATCATACGGAAGCCATGACGGGCGCCTTCTCGGAAGGCGGCGAGCGTGTTTTCGGGTGCCAGGCGACCGGCACCCCGGTGGGCAACCAGCTGCGGATATGGCCATTCCGGGAATGGGCTGGACATGGAAAAAGGCTCCGGGCGATGGCCGCCGGCGGCGACCGGGCCTCATTTTAATCTGAGTGCGCGCGCGATAGAGCAGATTGCCAATGCCTGCCGATGTGGACCCAGGTGGTAAACTTCCGCGAAGTAAAATTTGGACCAGGTGATCCATGTTCGATTTCATTCGCACGCACCAGCGCCTTATGCAGCTCGTGCTGCTCGTGCTCATTCTGCCTTCGTTCGTATTGATCGGCGTCAGCGGCTATACCAATTATGTTTCTGGCGACAAGGATCTTGTGAAGGTGGGGGATTCCGCAGTCACTCTGCAAGAATTCGAACTTGCTCGACGCAACCAGCTCGAACAGATGCAGCGCAGCGGCATGGGACGCTTCGACCCGGAAGTACTGAACAATCGTCCCGCCCGCGAGATGCTGCTGGAGTCGTTGGTCGACCGCCGCATTCTGGTTGATACGGCCATGCGTGAGCGCTTCAGTGTGTCCGACGCGGTGCTGCGCAATGCCATTGCGTCCATGCCGGAGTTCCAGGAGGACGGCAAGTTTTCCGCAGAACGCTACAACCAGCTGCTGGCCTCCGCCGGTTTGAGTACGCGTGATTTCGAGCAGGGCCAGCGTGGCGAGCTCGCACTTGAGCGTGTTCTGGGGCCGGTGGGCAGTACTGCAGCACTGCCCAAGGCCGTGCTCGAGCAAATCGGCGCGGCACTGACCGAAACCCGCAGCGTACGTTTGCTGGCATACCCGGCCTCCGACTACGAAGCAGACATCGAGATTGCTCCGGCCGATCTTCAAGCCTGGTACGACGCCAATAAGGAAAGCCTTACGGTTCCCGACCAGGTGGCTGTGCAGTACTTGCTGTTGGACGAAGACGTCGCCATGAAGTCGGTCGGCGACATTGCAGAGGCCGATCTCCAGGCCTATTACGAGCAGAACAAATCGCGCTATGTGACGGCGCCCCGTGTGGACGTGAGTCACGTACAGATCAGCGTGGGCGCCAACGCCTCGCAAGCGGATCGCGACGCCGCCCGCGAGAAGGCCCGTGCGATCGCTGAGCAGCTGAAGGCCGAGCCGGCCCGCTTCGCGGAAGTGGCGCAGGCCGAGTCGCAAGACGCGGGCTCCGCGCGTGACGGCGGCAGGCTTGGCTGGGTGACCCGTGGCAGCTGGCCGCAGGCGCTGGAAGAGGCCGTATTCGCATTGCCAGAAGGCGGTGTTTCCGACCCGGTCGAAGGTCCGGCCGGCTACCACGTCTTCATCGCCAACAAGGTGGAGCCGGAGAAGGGTGAAACCTTCCAGGAAGCGCGTGAAAAAGTCGAAGCCGAAGTGCGCCGACAGCTGGCGTCGGAGCGCTTTGCCGATCTCGCTACACGCCTCACCGATCTGGTTTACGACAATCCGTCTAGCCTGGACCCGGCTGCTCAGCAGTTGGGCATCGATCTGCGCACGGTGACTGGCGTCACGCGCGACACGCTGCTGGGCGTGGACGACGTTGGCGAGCAAGCCGCAGCCGCCAGTCCCGACGCCGCTATCTTCGAAGACCCCCGTGTACGCAGCGCGCTGTTCTCGCCCTCGCTGCTTCAGGAGAAGGCCAACTCGGGCGTCATTGAAATTTCGCCGGGCACCATGGTGGTGGTACGCGTGGAAGCCTTCGAGCCTGCACATGTTCCGGCGCTTGAGCAGGTGCAGGGGCGCGTGGAATCGCTGTTGCGGGCGGAACGGGCGAGTAAAGCCGCTGCCGCCGCTGGCGAGAAGCTGCTGACTGAACTGCGGGCTGCGGCACCCGATGCCGAACTGCCGGAAGGTTTCGGTACGCCGCTCACGCTGAGCCGCCTGGATACACAAGGGGTCTCCCGCGCGATCATGGATGCCGTTTTCGAGGCGGATGCCAAGACTCTGCCCGCCTATGTGGGCGTGAGTGGCCCGCAGGGCTACGTGGTTGGGCGGGTCGAATCCGTCGAGCCGGGCGATCCCGAAACGCCGCTCATGGCCGGCCTAGGTGCCGAATTGTCGCGGTCGTGGGGCATGGCGGAACAGCAGGCCGTGCTGCAGGCTATGCGCAAACGCGCGGGCGTGGAGCGCACGCCGGACGCCGAAGAGGTACTTGCCGGCGAATCCGCCGACTAAGCCTCGTGGGCATCAGCGGCACACTACTTAAGTAGCGGTTCTAGGCCCTTCCAGATCGTTTCGGCGATCAGGGCCTGGGCCTCCGCGGTGGGATGCAGTCCATCGGGCTGGAACATGCCGCTGTCTTGGGCGAAGCCTTCAAGCATGAAGGGCACGAGCGCCGTGTTGGTCTCCTTCGCCACCAGTTCGAACGAAGCATGGAATTCACGGGCATAACGCTGTCCGTAGTTGGGCGGGATGTGCTGGCCCACCAGCAAAACCTCCGCACCCTGGGCCTGGCTCAGGCGTATCATCTCCCGAAGATTTTCTTGCATGGCAGGCACGGGCAGCCCCCGCAGCCCGTCATTGGCACCCAGCTGCAAGATCACGACGTCGGCCGGGAATTCCTTCAGAACCTGCGGTAGACGTTGCAGCCCCCCAGTGGTTGTGTCGCCGCTGATGCTGGCATTTCGTATCTGGTATGCTTGATCACGCTCGGCCAGGCGCTTTTCAATGTGGGTCACCCAGCCGCTGCCTCGCGGCAGGCCATACTCGGCGGAAAGGCTATCGCCGAACACCAGAATATGCTGCGGGCCTGCGATGACGGCTCGCCCACAAAGCAGTAGTGCGAACCCCAGCAACAAGGCAATCGACTTTCTCCAACGCATGCAATCAGCTCCCAGTATCGAAGTGGTGGACCTCTGTCAGCGTGTCACGGACAGCTCAGGTGTCCTGGACATTTTAAGCATGGTCAGCTTCACCGTCGGCAATGGCGAGGCGGTGGCAATCACCGGCAGCTCGGGCTCGGGCAAGAGTACGTTGTTGGGGTTAATGGCGGGGCTGGACGTTCCCACTTCCGGCAGCGTGCGGCTGTTGGGCCATGATCTTTTTTCACTGGATGAAGAGGCCCGTGCCCGCCTTCGCGCACAGCACGTCGGCTTCGTGTTCCAGGCGTTTCACCTGCTTCCCAATCTCACCGCTCTGGAGAACGTCATGCTGCCGCTGGAGTTGCGCGGCGAACCCGCACGGGCGCCGGCCAAAGCGATGCTGGAACGGGTCGGCTTGGGAGAGCGTCTGAACCATTATCCACGGACCCTGTCTGGCGGCGAGCAGCAACGGGTCTCCCTGGCCCGCGCCTTCGTCCAGAAACCATCCATGCTTTTTGCCGATGAGCCCACAGGAAGCTTGGACGCCCAGAATGGACGACTGGTCACCGAGCTGATGTTCGATCTGCATCGAGAACAGGGGACGTCGCTCGTGCTCGTGACGCACGATCCCCAGTTGGCCGCCCGCTGCAGCCGCGAGCTGCGGCTGGCGGGGGGGGAAGTTGCTTGCGCCGGCGATTGACGGCGTGGCGCTGGAATCCTAGTACGACGCTCTCATGTTGGCCGGCAGCCAGGTTGCCATTTCCGGAATCGCATAGAGCAGCA
>DATGNX010000015.1:0-24799 GCA_035306485.1 Burkholderiaceae bacterium | reverse complement strand
GGCGGGACCGGAGCCGGCAAGATCGTAATAGGCGCGAATTCCATCTGCGGTCGTTACGTAAGGCATCTCAGTACTCCAGCCGGCTCGTCAATCGTGTCAGGGCATAAATCAGCATCCAGTTCTGGACGCACGCGCGAAGGTCGCCGCCCACCACCAGCCGGTGCTGCCGGACCAGGCGGTTGAAGGGAAAGCCGGCTGCCAGGGCCGCAAACGCATCGTTGTCGCCTTCGAGCCAGAATGCCACAGCACCCTCGCCCACGCCGGCTTGGACCTCCTGTTCACGTATCGTCCACCGGATCTGCTCGCCCGTCTGTGTGTTGCGTAACCCCAGGGTCAAATCGGCCAGCACGGTATTGCGGCGCACGAGGTCATCCGCGCGCGCCAATCCCACCCATGCTTCGAGAACCTGCGGACTGAAAAGGGATAAGGAAGCCTGCATTACAAATACCTTTCTCGCAGTTTGAATTTCTGCACCTTGCCGGATGACGACTGGGGCAGTGAATCGACAATAAAGATCCGCTTCGGAACCTTGAAGCCGGAAAGTCGCTGACGACAGAACTCTCTTAAGGCTTCGATGTCCGGTTGCGTGCCACTGGCAGGCACGATCGCCGCCACCAGCTCTTCTCCCCAATATTCATGAGGAATGCCAAACGCCGCGGCTTCCCGGACATCAGTGTGGCTGGCCAGGCAATTCTCTACTTCGAGTGCCGCAACATTCTCGCCGCCTGTCTTGATCATGTCCTTACTTCGGCCCATGAAGTAGGCGAAGCCGTCGTCATCAATGCGTATGAGATCGCCGGTGGACAACCAACCATCGGGACTCAGAGTCTGGGCAGTCAGTTCCGGCTGGCGCCAATACCCCTTGAATACCGTGGGACCACGCACCTGCAGTTCTCCGGGACCGCGCTGATCGTCGAGCACATTACCCTCCGCATCGACCAGGCGGTACTGAATGTGCCGCCACAGATAACCGATGGATCCAGGGTGCTCCGTAATCTCATGTGTATAGCGGTTCTTGATGGTCGTGACGCAGGATTCGGTCATGCCGAAGCCCCAACTGAACTCCGCGTTGGGGAATACCTTGCGTATCAACTGCTGGCGCCACTCGCCCAGCGGCGCTGCGGCCGTCTGCACAAAGGTCGCACAAGGGAGCTCGAGATCGCGGAACTCGGGAAGGTCAGTCAGGCTCACCCACATCGCCGACAACAGAAACACGTGTGTCGGCCGATGTTCAAGCAGCGCCTGCATGACGGCACCGGCTTCGAATCGCGGTACAACATGCAGACTTCCGCCCGCATACAGGATGGGGCCGTTGACCACACCAAAGCCACCGATGTGAAACAGTGGCGTGGCCAGGAGCGAGCGACAATTCGAGTCGATCCCCAGCTCCATGATGTAGTTGACCGAGTTCGCCGACAGGTTGCCATGCGTCAGCATCGCGCCCTTCGGTGCGGAGGTAGTGCCGGACGTATACATGATGATGGCAACATCGTCGTCCTCGACTGAGCCGTAGCGATGGCGCACCGGGTCACCCGCGCGAATATCCGGCAGTGACTCGGGGAAGTGTTCCAGCCATTGCACAGGCACTTTCAGCGCGCCTTCGCCTTCAATCTGCTCGCGCAAAGGCCTGAAGATGGGATCCGCGATACACACGACGGGCTCCGAATCTTCGAGCAGGTAACGCAATTCGGCTGCACCGTAGCGCGTGTTGACGGGCACCAGGATGAAGCCGCCGACCGCCGTGGCATGCAGCAGCGCCAGGTAATCGATGGAGTTGGCCGCCATGATGGCGACCCGGTCGCCCGGTTTCACCCCGAGTGTCGCGAGATACCCAGCAAGAGCACGCGCTCGCGCACAAAGCTGACCGAAGGAAAGCGCCTGGTGTTCGTCTGAAACTGCCGTCTTGCCTGGATGGCGTTCGGCATTGAACATGGCTACCTGATAAATGTTGGGCATGATGCTGTCGTTGTCTGGTCTTACCGAGACCGGCCCATTCAGGAATCTCCTCCTTTAATGACCGGACTTATTATTACTTTGGACGGACATTATTATAAAAGTCTGGACAAAAGTCCATGAGGGTAAACGGGAAAAGAAAAAACCCCGCCTACTTGCGTAGACGGGGTTTCTTTTGTTTGCTGCAGTGCCGGCGGGCCGGCAATGCCCTTAGTGCCTGCCGCGACGGCTGCCCAACTTACGGGCAGCGGCCGCCTGAGCGGCCAGCATGGCGAGTTCGGCTTCCACCACAGCGATATCGGCTTTGTCCTTGGCTTGCGCGAGGCTCTCTTCCGCACGCTTGCGCGCTTCGATTGCCTTGGCTTCGTCAAGATCTTCGGCACGGATAGCCGTGTCGGACAAGACCGTCACACCACCGGGTTGGACCTCGAGGATCCCGCCGGCCACGAAAAAGGAGATTTCGGTGCCATCGGGCGTTTCGATTTTCATCGTACCCGGGCGGATCCGCGAAATAAGCGGGGTGTGCCCGGGCAGGATGCCCAGCTCGCCGGCTTCGCCAGGCAGAGCCACGAATTTGGCTTCACCGCCAAACAGTTGCTCTTCCGCACTGACGACATGAACTTGCAAGTAGGCCATGTTCGGTCCTTATTGGATGGTCTTGGCTTTCTCGAATGCCTCGTCGATCGAGCCGACCATGTAGAAGGCCTGCTCGGGCAGGGCGTCGCATTCGCCTTCGACGATCATCTTGAAGCCGCGCAGGGTTTCTGCCAGCGGGACGTACTTGCCGGGAGAGCCCGTAAACACTTCCGCCACGTGGAAGGGCTGCGACAGGAAGCGCTGGATCTTACGAGCACGCGCCACGGCCTGCTTGTCTTCCGGCGACAGTTCGTCCATACCCAGAATGGCGATAATGTCACGCAGTTCCTTGTAGCGCTGCAGCGTCTGCTGAACGCCGCGAGCCACGCGGTAGTGCTCTTCACCCACAATCTGCGGATCCAGCTGACGGCTGGTGGAATCCAGCGGGTCAACCGCAGGGTAGATACCCAGCGCCGCAATGTCGCGAGACAACACGACCGTGGAGTCCAAGTGAAGGAAGGTGGTGGCAGGCGACGGGTCGGTCAAGTCGTCGGCAGGGACGTAAACGGCCTGGATCGACGTAATGGAGCCCGTCTTGGTGGACGTAATGCGCTCCTGCAGCTTACCCATTTCCTCGGCCAGAGTGGGCTGGTAACCCACGGCGGAAGGCATACGGCCCAGCAGAGCGGACACTTCCGTACCGGCCAGCGTGTAGCGGTAGATGTTGTCGACGAAGAACAGAATGTCGCGGCCTTCGTCGCGGAACTTCTCGGCCATGGTCAGGCCGGACAGCGCCACACGCAGACGGTTACCGGGGGGCTCGTTCATCTGACCGAAGACCATGGCCACCTTGGACTCTTCCAGCTTGTCCAATTGAATGACGCCGGCTTCTGCCATTTCGTGATAGAAGTCGTTCCCTTCGCGAGTACGCTCACCCACACCAGCGAACACGGACAGACCGCTGTGCGCCTTGGCGATGTTGTTGATCAGTTCCAGCATGTTCACGGTCTTGCCCACACCGGCGCCGCCGAACAGGCCGACCTTACCGCCCTTGGCGAACGGGCAGATCAGGTCAATAACCTTAATGCCGGTTTCCAGAAGCTCGACCGACGGAGAAAGTTCGTCGAACTTGGGCGCTTCTTGGTGAATCGAGCGGGTTTCGCTGGACTCGATGGGGCCGCGCTCGTCGATGGGGCGACCCAGAACGTCCATGATGCGGCCCAGGGTCGGCACACCGACCGGCACAGAAATGGGTGCGCCCGTGTTGGTCACAGCCATGCCACGGCGCAGGCCGTCGGAAGAACCCATGGCGATCGTACGAACCACGCCATCGCCCAGCTGTTGCTGGACTTCGAAGGTCAGGCCGGATTCGGCGAATGCGGAACTGTCATCCGAGAGCTTGAGAGCGTCATAGATGTTGGGAATGCTGTCGCGGGGGAACTGAATATCCACCACGGCGCCGATGCACTGAACGATGGTACCGTTGCTCATGTTTAGTCCTTGCTAAATATCTTTGACGGGATGCCGAGGCCTAGACCGCGGCAGCGCCCCCCACGATTTCCGAAATTTCTTTGGTGATGGCCGCCTGGCGGGTCTTGTTATAGACCAGCTGCAGGTCTTCGATAACCTTCTTGGCGTTGTCGGATGCTGCCTTCATGGCGACCATCCGTGCCGATTGCTCCGAAGCCATGTTCTCGGCGACGGCCTGGTACACCAGCCCTTCCACATAACGCAGAAGCAGATCGTCGATGACAGATTTTGCGTCGGGCTCGTAGATGTAGTCCCAGCCGTACTTCGATTGCACGGCACCGCTCTGGGAAGCATCTTCGCCTTCGGTCTGGAAGGGATCCGCCAGGTTGCCCGGCAGCGGGAGCAGACGCACGAACACCGGCTCTTGGCGCATGGTGTTCACGAAGCGGTTCGATGCCAGATATACGGCGTCGATCTTGCCGTCGACGAAGTCATCGAGCTGCACCTTCAGGGCGCCGATCAGGCGTTCCATATTGGGCTTGTCGCCCAGCTGAACTTCCTGAGAGACGATCTTGGCGTCGATGCGGCTCAGCGTGCTGGCGCCTTTGCTTCCCAGCGCCGTGAACTGGACGTCCAGGCCTTTATCCTGGAATTCCTTGTAGCGCGCCAGGACCAACCGCAGAATGTTCGTGTTGAGACCCCCGCACAGACCCTTGTCGGTAGACACGACAACCACGCCGACCGAGCGTACAGGACGCTCGACCATGTAGGGATGCCTGTAGTCCGGATGGGCGTGCATGAGATTCGCAGCGATATCCCGGACCTTGGTCGCGTAGGGACGCCCGGCGCGCATGCGGTCTTGTGCCTTGCGCATCTTGGACGCCGCGACCATCTCCATGGCTTTGGTGATCTTTCGCGTGTTTTGCACGCTCTTGATCTTGTTTCGAATTTCCTTGATTCCGGCCATTGCTGTTTCCTGAGTAGGCGTTACGGCAGGCTCACGTGAGTGACACTGCCAGGCATGTAGAGGGGAAGCCTTGCGGCTTCCCTACCTTGTGCCCGCCTGGATCAAAAAGCTCCGTGCTTCTTGAATTCCTGGATAGCCGAAACCAACTCGGCTTCGTCTTCCTTGGACAATTCCTTCTTGTCCTGGATGCGGCCAACCAGGCCCTCGTGCTTGGACTTGAGGTAGTCCTTCAGTGCCTTCTCGAACGGCAGAACCTGTTCGACTTCAAGGTCGTCGAGGTAGCCGTTGTTGACGGCATACAGCGACACGGCCTGTTCCCACACCAGCGCCGGCTGATATTGCGGCTGCTTGAGCAGTTCCACCACGCGCTTACCACGCTCCAGCTGACGGCGGGTTGCGTCGTCGAGGTCGGAGGCAAACTGCGCGAAGGCGGCCAGTTCGCGGTACTGAGCCAAGTCGGTACGAATACCGCCGGAGAGCTTCTTGATGACCTTGGTCTGAGCGGCACCACCCACGCGGGACACCGAGATACCGGCGTTAATAGCGGGACGGATACCGGCGTTGAACAAGTCGGTTTCCAGGAAGATCTGACCGTCGGTAATGGAAATCACGTTCGTCGGAACGAAGGCGGAGACGTCACCGGCCTGCGTTTCGATGATGGGCAGTGCGGTCAGCGAACCGGTCTTGCCCTTGACTTCACCGTTGGTGAACTTCTCGACGTATTCCTCGTTCACGCGCGCTGCACGCTCGAGCAGGCGGGAGTGCAGGTAGAAGACGTCGCCGGGGTAGGCTTCGCGGCCGGGCGGGCGGCGCAGCAGCAGCGACACTTGGCGATAAGCCCATGCCTGCTTGGTGAGGTCATCGTAAATGATCAGGGCGTCTTCGCCGCGATCGCGGAAGTATTCACCCATCGTGCAGCCGGAGTAGGCGGCAATGTACTGCATAGCAGCCGATTCGGATGCCGCGGCAGCCACGACGATGGTGTATTCCAGCGCGCCATGCTCTTCGAGCTTACGCACCACGTTGGCGATAGTGGAAGCCTTCTGACCGATAGCCACGTACACGCAGGTGACGTTCTGGCCCTTCTGCGCGATGATGGTGTCCACCGCGACAGCCGTCTTACCGGTCTGGCGGTCGCCAATGATCAGCTCGCGCTGGCCGCGACCGATAGGCACCATGGCGTCGATAGCCTTGGTACCGGTCTGCAGCGGCTGCGAAACCGACTTACGGGCAATCACGCCGGGCGCGACCTTCTCGATCACGTCGGTCAGCTTGGCGTTGATCGGGCCCTTGCCGTCGATGGGTGCGCCCAAGGCGTCCACCACGCGACCGCGCAGTTCGGGACCCACGGGCACTTCGAGAATGCGGCCGGTGGTCTTGACCGGATCGCCTTCCGACACGCTGGTGTAGTCACCCAGAACCACCGCGCCGACGGAGTCGCGCTCAAGGTTCAGGGCCAGGCCGAAAACGTTGTTGGGAAATTCGAGCATTTCGCCCTGCATCACGTCGGACAGGCCGTGGATGCGGCAAATGCCGTCGGTCACGGAAACGACCGTACCTTGTGTGCGAACATCGGTCGACGCGCCCAGGCCTTCGATACGGGCCTTGAGCAGTTCGCTGATCTCGGACGGGTTAAGTTGCATGTTCAGACTCCTGAATCCTGTTATCTGGCGTTCGTCAGGCGGCCAGCGTGTCGCGCATGCGAGCCAATTGGGCCCGCACCGAAGTGTCAAGTACCTGGTCGCCCACGACCACTCGCACACCGCCGATCAAATCAGGATCCACGGTGACGGCCGGCTTGAGCTTGAGGCCGAACTTTTTCTCTAGCCCGGCAACGAGTTGCTGGACCTGTTCGTCGCCCAGGGGGAAGGCACTGGAAATCTCGGCCAGAGCAGTCCCCTCGAGCTTGTTCTTCAACAGCTCGAACTGCTCGGCAATCTGCGGCAACACCAGAATGCGGTGATTGTCGACGAGCAATTCGATGAAATTTCGCGCGGCGGCCGACAGCGGAGACTTGACGAGCCCCGTGAACAGCTCCACACGTTTGGCGGCGTTCAGTCGCGGGTCGGTCAATGCCTCGCGCACGTCGTCGATGCTCACCAGCTGGGCGAGTTCGGCCAACACGGACGACCAGGACGCCAGGGCTGCCTGGTCGTCGCGGGCCGAAGCGAAGAGTGCCTCAGCGTACGGTCGGGCGATAGTCGATAGTTCAGCCATGGCTTATCCTGGATCTACAGTTGCGCCTTGAGCTGATCAAGCAGCCCGGCGTGAGCATTGGCGTCGACTTCACGCTTCAGAATCTGTTCCGCACCCTGGACAGCCAGCACTGCGACGTCCGCACGCAAGGCTTCGCGTGCACGCTGAACTTCCTGAGCAGCGTCCTGCTGAGCCTGAGCCACGATACGTGCCTTCTCGGCTTCTGCTTCGCGACGTGCCTGCTCAATAATGGCGGCAGCCTGCTTCTCGGCCTCGACCATGCGTGCATGGTTGTCGGACTTAGCATTGGCTTCGATGAGATTGATGCGTGCCTGGGCCTGAGCCAGATCGGCCTTACCCTTTTCTGCTGCAGCCAGACCATCTGCGATCTTCTGGCGGCGGTCGTCCATCGCCTTCGTGAGAGGTGGCCAGATGAATTTCATCGTAAACCACGCCAGCACGAAAAACACGATCATCTGGAAAAAGAGAGTCGCGTTTAAATTCACGGTCGTTTCCCTTTAATACCTTAGCGCCGAGCGGTTGCCCGCGGACAGCTAATGTTCATGCCGCAGAGACGCACCGAAGTGCGCCTCGCGGCCGCTACACCCACCTTGAAGGCGGGCAGCCTTTCTTATCCCACGAATGGGTTGGCGAAGGCGAACAGCATGGCAATACCAACGCCGATCAGGAAGGCCGCGTCGATCAGGCCTGCGAGCAGGAACATCTTGGTTTGCAGGGCGTTCATCAGCTCGGGCTGGCGAGCGGAGGCTTCCAGGTACTTGCCGCCCATCAGTGCGATACCGATGCAGCAACCGAAAGCGCCCAGACCGATGATGAGACCGGCAGCCAGAGCAACGAAAGCGACGTCAGTCATGATAACTCCTTGGTTTAGATAACCGTGTGTGATTCAAATAGTCAAAGAAACTGCGTTGCAGGTGGCAAGCCCTGCTCTACCAGACCTGGAGGGGGGAAAGTCTCCAGGGCCGGATGCCTTAATGGCCTTCGTGAGCCTGCCCCACATATACGAGGGTGAGCATCATGAAGATGAAGCCTTGCAAGAGCACGATGAGGATATGGAAGATTGCCCATACCGTACCGGCCAGGATATGGCCGATGCCAAGACCCAGGCTTGCACCATTAAAACCGGTCCATGCGCCCCCAAGCAGGGCGATCAACATGAATACGAGTTCGCCGGCAAACATGTTGCCGAACAACCGCATGCCGAGCGAAACCGTCTTCGCGGCATACTCGATGAGGTTCATGAGCAGGTTGGCCGGCGCCAAGAACAGGGCACCAATGCCGTGACCGTGGAACGGCGCAGAGAAAAGCTCTTTGACGAAACCGGACGGCCGCTTGATCTTCACGCCGTAGTACAGCATGAGCAGCAGCACACCCAGGGACATGCCGAGCGTGATGTTCAAGTCGGCAGTGGGAAGAATGCGGTGATAGTAGACGGGGTCGCCATGTTCGGCACCCAGGCCGGTCACCTTCAGGATCCAGGGCATGAGATCGACCGGCACCAGGTCGAGCGTGTTCATGAGGATGATCCAGAGGAAGATCGTGAGCGCCAGGGGCGACACGAAGCGGCGGCTTTCTTCGTTGGGAACAATGCCCTTGGCCTGGTCTTCGACCATATCGACCAGCATTTCAACGGACATCTGGAAACGGCCCGGGACTCCCGTGGTTACGCGCGAAGCGGCGCGCCACAGGAAGAACAGGACGATGACGCCCATGAGCACCGACCAGATCAGGGAGTCGTAGTTGATGACGTTGAAATTGGCAACGGCCGTTTGCTTTTCACCGATGCTATTCAGGTGAACCAGGTGATGCTGGATGTAATAAGACTGGGGCGAAATATCAGCAGCGGATGCCATCTGAAACCTTATCCTGTAAACGCGTAGCGGAGAATTCCCCGGAACCAATCAGTGCACTACGGCAACTTGCCAGATGCCAGCAGCAACACGTACCCTTTCAATACACACAGCAGCCCAAACAACAGGGCAGGCCACACCAGCCAATCTGTTCCCTTCAGGGCCGCGAAGCCCAGAATCAGAACAGCGGTACCCAGCTTGAAGGCCTCGCCCCAGAAAAAGGCCATGGGGCCGGATTTCATGGGACCGAACATGCCCAGCAGCAACCGCATGGCGAAGAGCGCATTTGGAACGAAATACGCCGCCGCGCCCACCAGTGCCGACAAGGCTGCATCGGCACCCGCCACCAGGCCGGAAAGCACGATCGCGAATACCGACATGCCCGCCTGAGCAACCAGCGCCCTGATAAGGCCCCGGCTCGCGCGCTGACCGATTCTTGCGCGTTCCGCGTCGGTCAGCACTATGGGCGTGTGTTCTTCCATGAGCCTTCCAAGTACCGTGTAAAGCTTGTGTCGCGTGGTTTGCGACAAACCCAAGGAGTATAGCGTTTTTCGAGAAATGCTCGCAAGCCGACAGAAACACAAGCTCAAGGAAATCGCAGTCAATCACCGGTTCCCCGGGGGCGCACAGGGGCGTAGTGCGCCCGGGGCGGTATCGACTACCTGTGCTTAAAGACAGGCTTGCGTTTCTCGACGAAGGCCTTCATGCCCTCCTTTTGGTCTTCTGTGGCAAAAAGCGCATGGAAGTTGCGCCGTTCATACATCAAGGTTTCGGTGAGCGTACCTTCATCCGCCGCATTAACGCATTCCTTGGCCATGATGACCGACGGCAGCGAATACGATGCAATGGTTTCCGCCGCCTGCATGGCTTCTTCCAACAGACGGTCGGCGGGCACGATGCGCGCCACCAGACCTGCACGTTCCGCCTCTTCGGCGTCCATCATGCGGCCTGTTAGGACGAGGTCCATGGCCTTGGCCTTACCGATCGCCCGCGGCAGCCGCTGCGTGCCGCCGAAGCCAGGGATCACGCCCAACTTGATTTCAGGCTGGCCGAATTTTGCGTTGTCCGCGGCAATGATGAAATCGCAAAGCATGGCCAGTTCGCAGCCGCCACCCAGTGCATAACCCGATACTGCCGCGATGATCGGCTTGCGGATCCGCTTGAGCGATTCCCAGTTGCCCCCGAGGTAATCCTGCTTGTAGACGTCCATGTAGTTCCAGCCCTGCATGGCCGCAATGTCGGCGCCGGCTGCAAACGCCTTCTCGGAGCCGGTCAGAACAATCGCACCGATGCCTTCGTCGGCGTCGAATTTCCGCAGCAGTTCAGCCAGTTCATCGATCAGCTCATTGTTCAGTGCGTTCAAGGCCTTGGGCCGATCCAGCGTGACCAGCGCCACGCGTCCGCGGACCTCTGTTTTCACCATGGGTGCATTCATGCCGTCTCCTTTTTGGACGTTAATATTGAGGAATGAAAACCGAACAGATACTTTACGTAGTCGAACCGCATGACCTCGCCGGCCACCGGCTTCGCATCACCTTGACCATCGAACAGCCGGATCCTGAGGGCCAGGCACTGGCCCTTCCGGCGTGGATTCCCGGCAGCTATCTTATTCGAGATTTCGCCCGCCAAGTCGAAACGCTCGAGGCCCGCAGCGGCGGTAATCCGGTGCGGGTCACCAAGACCGACAACCATTCCTGGCGCTGCGAACCGTGCGCCGCTCCCCTCACCATCGAGTACGTGGTGTATGCCTGGGATCTCTCTGTGCGCGGTGCGCATGTCGACGAAACCCATGCTTTCTTCAATGGCACCAGCGTCTTTCTAGCCGTCCGGGGCCAGGAACACCTTCCTTGCCATGTACTACTGCAAGCACCTGCTGAAGCGGCGCACTGGACAGTACACACTTCTCTACCCGAAGCGGACGGCCACCCGCAAGCCGCCGCCCGTCATGGTTTCGGCATGTACCGCGCACCCGACTACGATGCACTGATCGATCATCCCGTCGAGATGGGCACCCCGCAGGTGGCGACGTTCGAAGCTTGCGGCGCACAGCACGAAATGGTCTTTACCGGCGTTGCGCCTAACCTGGACCTTGATCGCATCGTGGAGGACACGCGCCGCATCTGCGAAGCGCAAATTGCCTTCTTCGAACCCGAAACCCTTGAGGCCCCGTTTCTGGACAGCAGCTCGCGCTATGTCTTCATGACCATGATCACCGGTGACGGCTACGGAGGCTTGGAACATCGTGCCTCCACCGCCTTGATGTGCAGTCGCAGCGATCTTCCCGCGAAGGGGCGTACCGAGGCGGGAGAAGGCTACGAAAACTTCCTGGGGCTGGTGAGCCACGAGTACTTCCATACGTGGAACGTCAAGCGGATCAAGCCTAGCGTCTTCGCGCCCTATGACCTGAGCCGCGAGAACCACACCCGCTTGCTCTGGGTGTTCGAAGGCTTCACTTCCTACTACGACGACCTGTTCCTGCTTCGCGCCGGCGTCATCGACGAAGCCGCTTATTTGAAGCGGCTGGCCAAGACTATCACCATGGTGCACCGCGCCCCGGGACGTCTCAAACAAAGCGTAGCTGAGAGCTCCTTCGATGCCTGGACACGCTTCTACAAGCAGGACGAGAACTCCCCCAACGCGCTCGTTAGCTACTACAGCAAAGGCTCACTCGTCGCACTGGGCCTCGACCTCGCCATCCGCCAGGCGAGCGACGACACTCGCTGCCTGGACGACGTATTACGGCTGATGTGGGCGCGCCATGGCCGCGACTTCTATCGCAACGGTTGCGCCGGTGTGGACGAATCCGCCATGCCGCAACTCATACAGGAAGCCACCGGTTTCGACGCGCGTGATTTCCTGGAGCGCTATGCCGATGGACGCGAAGACGTTCCGCTAGCCGAACTTCTGGCTACGCAAGGCATCTCGCTTATCTGGAAGACGCCGGCGAACGATCTGGGACTTGATGCCCGTCTGCGCAGCAGCAATGGGCAGTGTTCGATCGCTACAGCTTATGAAGGCGGTGCAGCGCATCGTGCCGGCTTGTCCGCCGGCGACGTCATCGTGGCCGTGGACGGCCTGCGCGTAACCGACGAGAAGTCCTTGGCCACCCTGCTATCACGCCACCAGCCGGGCGACACGGTGCCGGTACATGTATTCCGGCGTGATGAACTGCGCTGCTACCCGCTGACGCTGTCGGCCGCCCCAGCAAGCGAATGCGAGTTGCGACGGGACACACCGCAGAACGGAGATCAAAAGTCATGAGCGCACAGACGGCGCCGCGGCCCGTCGCCCTGGTGACCGGCGCGGCCCAGCGTATCGGCCGACACATCGCCTGCACCTTGGCCGAAAACGGCTGGGACGTGGCCGTTCACTACCGGAACTCCGTGGAGCAGGCGGCGAAAACGCTGACGCAGCTCAAGACAATAGGCGGGCGTCACGAACTGTTCCAAGCCGACTTGGCCGACGAGGCGGACACGCGCCGCCTATTTGCCGACGTATTGGTAAAGCTGGGACGCGTCGATGCTGTCATCAACAATGCTTCGGTGTTCGAGCACGACGACGCGCTGACGTTCCACACAGGCCGCCTTCAGGAACACATGCTCCCCAACGTGGCGGCACCGCTGCTGCTGGCGCAGGACCTGTACCAGCACGTTTGTGCGCGCGGGACTTCGGAACGCGGCGTGGTCGTAAACCTGCTGGACCAGAAACTGCGGAACCCGAATCCCGATTTCCTGTCCTACACGCTCAGCAAGGCAGCGCTCCAAACCGCCACCGTACTGTTGGCGAAGGCGTTGGCACCACAGATCCGCGTCGTGGCGGTATCTCCGGGGCTGACCCTGCCCAGCCACCTGCAGACCGACGAAGCCTTTGAAAAAACACATCGCCTGGCCCCTTTGGGCCAGGCCAGCAACCCTAGCGATATCGCCCGTACCGTCCTGTTTCTGCTGCAAAGCCCCAGCATCACTGGGGTCGACCTGCCGGTCGACGGCGGCCAGCACCTCGTGGGCATGGACCGCGACTTCAGCATGATGGAGCTTTGAACATGCCCACCCGACGCATCATCTTTCAACAACTCGCACTGGACGCCCGCATTGGGATCCTGGAACACGAATTGCGGGCCACCCAGCCACTGCACATCGACGCGGAGTTCGACGTCGATGTCTCGCAGGAGGTGCGGGACAATGACATCCACACGGTGCTTGATTACCGCCAGTTGCGCAATGCCATCGTCGACGAATGCACCCGCCAGCACGTACACCTGCTGGAAACCCTTTCCGAGCAGATCGTGAGCCGGATCTTCGGCGACTTCCCCGATGTTCGTCAGGTCCGAATCCGCGTCAGCAAGCCGCTGGCATTTTCCGATTGTGCTGCCGTCGGCATCGAAGTACAACGCGACCGCGCCGACCACCTATCCACACAGAACCATGGACGCTAATACTCCCCCCGCCCCTCCCGACCCAGTTCCCCCCAGCGCAGAGGCCGCCCGTCGGGCCGAGCGCGAGCGCGTGAATGCAAACAAGCTGAGCAAGCGTCTGATTCGCGAAACTGCCAAGGCCATCTCCGACTACAACATGATCGAGGACGGCGACAAGGTGATGGTGTGCCTGTCAGGCGGCAAGGATTCCTACGCGCTGCTGGACATATTGATGACGCTGCAAAAGCGGGCGCCCATCCGCTTTGACATCGTGGCGGTGAACTTGGATCAAAAGCAGCCTGGCTTTCCGGATCACGTGCTGCCGCAATACCTGGAATCGCTCGGCGTGCCTTATCACATCGAGACTCAGGACACGTATTCCATCGTGACGCGCGTGCTTCCCGAAGGAAAGACCATGTGTTCGCTGTGCTCGCGCCTGCGCCGTGGCATCCTGTATCGGGTAGCGGGAGAACTGGGGGCGACGAAGATCGCCCTGGGCCACCACCGCGACGACATATTGGGCACTTTCTTCCTGAACCTGTTCTACGGCGGCCGCATGAAGGCCATGCCGCCCAAGCTGCAGTCCGACGACGGCAAGAACATCGTAATCCGGCCCTTGGCGTATGTCCCGGAAAAGGATTTGATTGCGTACGCGGAGTACAAGCAGTTCCCCATCATTCCGTGCAACCTTTGCGGCTCTCAGGAGAACCTGAAACGCAAGGAAGTCTCGCGCATGATCGCCGACTGGGACAAGCGCTACCCGGGCCGTTCTTGGAACGTCTTCGGCGCCCTGTCACGCGTTGTTCCCAGCCACCTGATGGACCATGAGTTGTTCGACTTCATGGGCCTGCAGACAACTGGGACGCCGGACGCGGGCGGCGACATTGCCTTCGACACCGAAGACTTTGAACCCGCCGGCCTCGAACGCCCCGACGAAGACGAAGCGCCCAAAGCCGAGGCGCCGGTGTCCGTACAGGAAGCCCGGCGCATTATTCCGCTCAAAGTGGAAGTAGGCTGATTACATTCCTTCCCAGCGCGGCGCTGGGATCGTGATGTCGAAAAGGTCGAGCACGCGGGCAACCGTGTGGTCGACCATGTCGAGAATATTCTGGGGGTGCAGATAAAACGCCGGCAACGGCGGAAAAATCACTCCGCCCATCTCTGTCACCGCCGTCATGTTGCGCAGGTGAGCCAGGTTGAAGGGCGTTTCGCGCAGCATCAGCACCAGACGCCGGCGCTCTTTGAGCGTGACATCGGCAGCGCGCGTGATGAGGTTGTCGGAAAGCCCGTTGGCGACGGCCGCTAGCGTATGCACGGAACACGGGGCCACTACCATACCGGCGGTCGCAAAGCTGCCGCTGGCCAGAGAGGCGCCGACATCCCGGAAGCTATGCACCTCGTCGGCCAGCTCGTGAAACGCTTGCCGCGACAAACCCAGTTCGTGCTTGATGGTCAACACGCCGGGCGGCGAAATGACTAGGTGTGTCTCGATGTCTTCGAGGTCGCGCAAAAGCTGCAGCAGACGCTGTGCGTACACAGCGCCTGTTGCGCCGGTCACCCCGACAACGAGGCGCCGTTTACCGCTCACTCCGCGGCCTCGGCCTCTTTCAGTACCGTTTGCAGCTCGCCGCTGGCAAGCATTTCACCGATGATGTCGGAACCGCCGATGAATTCGCCCTTGACATAGAGCTGGGGGATAGTGGGCCAGTTGGAATATTCCTTGATGCCCTGACGCACTTCTTCGTCGTCGAGCACGTTCACCGTAACCAGCTTGGTGGCACCGGCTTCACGCAGGGCCTGGATGGCGCGGCCGGAGAAACCGCACTGGGGAAACTGTGCCGTACCCTTCATGAACAGCACGACAGGGTGCGTGGTAACGGTTTCGCGGATGAAATCTTGGACTTCGCTCATGGTGGATGAAACTTCCGAATGAAAAAGGGTTAGAAATGACCGCCGCTTATGCGTAGTATGCCAGCCAAATCAGGCAAGCTGTGTACCGCGTGGGCGCCGGCCTGCCGAAGCAGCTCGCATACGGCATCGGCCTGGTCCCAGCCGTGCTCTACATAGAGGCTTCCGCCGGCTTGCAGGTGCCTGGCGGCACCGGCGACGATCTCGCGATAAGCCCCCAAGCCGTCGCCACCATCGGACAATGCCATGGGTGGCTCGAAGCGCAGGTCGCCTTCTTCCAGGTGGGGGTCGCCCACGGGAATATAAGGCGGATTCGACACAATGAGGTCAAAGACCTTGCCCGACGGCAGGGCTTGATACCAACTGCCCTGGTGAAACGCCACCGAGGCACCCAGCGCTTGGGCATTATCGCGCGCCAGTTGCAATGCGTCGGCGCTCAGGTCCGTTGCTTCAACCTCCGCCTGCGGACACGCCAAAGCGATAGAGATGGCAATGGCGCCCGAACCCGTACCCAAATCAAGCACCTTGGCGCCGGGTCGTCCGGCAAGCAATTTGACCGCGGTCTCGACCAGAAGTTCGGTCTCCGGCCGGGGGATGAGTACGGCCGGCGTGACGCGAAACGTGTGTCCCATGAACTCGCGCTCACCCACGAGGTAGGCCATGGGTTCCCCCGCCAGACGGCGAGCTTCCAGTTCGCGATAGGCCGCAACACGCTCTTCGGGTATAGGCTGGTCGTCGTGCGCGATTAGCCAGGTCCGTGTCACGCCCAGAACATGCTGCCACAGCATGCGGGCCTCCAGGACGGGCAATCTGCCCTCTCGCAGCAGGCCTCTCAGCGTCTGCATGTCTTAGTCGTGACCCAGTGCCGCCAGCTGCTCGGCTTGGTGCTCCGCGCGTAGGGCGCCGATCAGCTCGTCCAGGTCGCCTTCCATAATCTGGCCCAGCTTGTACAAAGTGAGGTTGATGCGGTGGTCCGTGACCCGCCCCTGCGGGTAGTTATACGTGCGGATGCGCTCGGAGCGGTCGCCGGAACCCACCAGGCTCTTGCGTTGCGCCGCTTCCTTGGCCTGAGCTTCTTGCTGCTGCTTGTCCTTCAGGCGGGCCGCCAGCACCTGCATGGCTTTTTCCCGGTTGCGGTGCTGCGAGCGGTCGTCCTGACACTCCACCACGAGGCCGGTCGGCAGGTGTGTGATGCGCACAGCCGAATCAGTCTTGTTCACGTGCTGCCCACCCGCGCCGCTCGCGCGAAACGTATCGATACGCAGTTCGGACGGATTGATCGTGATGTCGGACTGAGCGTCCGCTTCTGGAAGCACGGCCACAGTGCAAGCCGAAGTGTGGATGCGGCCTTGTGCCTCGGTCTCGGGCACACGCTGCACGCGGTGCGCCCCGGACTCGAACTTGAGCTGGCCATATACGCCCGCGCCATCCAGGCGCGCAATGACTTCCTTATAGCCGCCGACTTCCGATTCGTTGGCCGACATCAGTTCAACCTTCCAGCCGCGGTCTTCAGCATAGCGGGTGTACATGCGCAGCAGGTCGCCGGCAAACAAAGCGCTCTCGTCCCCGCCCGTGCCGGCACGTATTTCCAGGAACACACTGCGGTCATCGTCCGGGTCGCGCGGCAGCAGCAGAATCTGCAGTTCGGTCTCAAGCTGTTCGATACGTTCCTTGCCGGTCTCCAGCTCCTCTTCCGCCATGTCGCGCATGTCCGGATCGGCAAGCATTTCCTTCGCGGCTTCGATATCAGCCTCGACCGCGCAGTAGGCATTGAAGGCCTGCACAACGGGCTCGATCTCCGAGCGCTCGCGCGAGAGCTTGCGAAAGCGATCCATATCGCTCGCGATTTCGGGCTCGGCCAGCAAGGCGTCGATTTCTATCAGGCGGTGCGCCAGCTGCTCCAGCCGGCTGCGCATGGAATTTTTCATAGAAGAAGATGGTGAAGCTAACGGCGCTTTTCGGCCGTCGGCATCAGGCGGGGCAGCAGCGACACCAACTGCGCACGCTCGTCCGGTGCGCTCTGGTTCAACGTAGCCATGGGCCCGTGCAGGTATTTCTGCGTCAGGCCGTGAGCCAGCAACTCCAGGACCTGTTCGGGGTCTTCGCCCCGGGCGAGCATACGCCGCGCCTTCTCCAGTTCCTGTTGACGGACTTTGTCGGCGGTACGCTGCAGCTCGATGATCGTGGGCACCGCTTCACGGCTTTGAAGCCAGTGCATGAAATTCTGGACGCGCGTCTCGATGATGGCTTCGGCTTGAACGACCGCCGCCTTGCGGGCATCAGCCCCACTTTGCACCAGCCGGCCGAGGTCGTCCACCGTGTACAGATAAACGTCGGGCAGGCGACCCACTTCGTGCTCGATGTCACGAGGCACGGCGAGATCAACCATCACCATGGGGCGGTGACGGCGCGAGCGCGTGGCGCGTTCGACCATACCCAGGCCCAGTATGGGCAGCGAACTGGCCGTACAGGACACGATGACGTCGAAGTCGGCAATGTTGTCGGGCAGATCAGAGAGCTTCATGGTGCCGGCGTTGAAGCGACCGGCAAGCAGCTCGGCGCGCTCCGCCGTGCGGTTGGCCACGACCATGCGGCGGGGTCGCACCGCAGCAAAGTGGGTGGCACAGAGCTCGATCATTTCACCCGCGCCGATGAACAGCGTATTGCACTCGGACAGGTCACCGAAGACGCGTTCAGCCAGCTTGACCGCGGCAGCCGCCATAGAGACGGAGTGAGCGCCGATAGCCGTGGTGCTGCGAACTTCCTTGGCAACGGAGAACGTGCGCTGGAATAGCTGGTGTAACAGGGTGCCCAGGGCGCCCGCCGCCTCCGCTGCGCGCACGGCTTCTTTCATCTGCCCGAGAATCTGCGGCTCGCCCAGCACCATCGAATCGAGCCCGCTGGCGACGCGGAACGTATGGCGCACCGCTTCGTTGCTCTGGTACTGATACAGGTGCGGCTGCAGCGAACCGCGCTCCAGCCGATTGAAGTCCGCCAGCCACTCGGGAATATGCGGCGACACGGATGGGTCGGCCGCACAGTAAATCTCGGTGCGATTACAGGTGGACAGGATCGCCGCCTCACGTACGGATTGCCCGAATACGTTGCGCAGCCCATCGAGCGCCGGCTTGACCACGTCGATTGGGAACGACACGCGTTCCCGGACCGAGACCGGTGCCGAGACGTGATTCAGGCCAAACGTAAGGACATCGACAGACATGTGAGGAGAGCGCGCCTAAAAAGAGCTTGTAACGTCATGAATTATAATCGGTATGCCGCGACCCGCACGGCTGCATGCTTGCGCCAGCGCAAGTTACGGTGCAGTTCGTTGCGGTTGTGGTGCAGATGGGGGCGAATCGAAAAATTTCGGCCGTCTCCTGCACAGCTGAAAAATATCGTGTATGATTCTGCTTCTTTCGTTGGCCTGGTAGCTCAGTTGGTAGAGCAGCGGATTGAAAATCCGCGTGTCGGTGGTTCGATTCCGCCCCAGGCCACCACAGAACTCAAAGCCCACTGGTTTCCCAGTGGGCTTTTTGTCATCTATACGATCAGGATGCTGAAAGACCGCGTAGCGGTGCTCTCAACTACGCGCAGAGCCAGCCACACCTTTTGAATGCCACGCCAGTAAGTTCTCCCGGAACCTGGCATCCAACTTCCCATATCGGGTTTGGGCATCTCCGGCAGCATGCGGCGTGAGAATCACGTTATGCATGTCCCATAAGGGCGACGTACGAGGCAAGGGCTCGATCTCGAACACGTCCAAGTACGCGCAACGTATCTGTTCGGACTTCAACGCATCGACCAGTGCATTTTCGTCGACCACCGGGCCGCGAGCCACGTTGATCAAGCCGGCATGCGGATTCATCTTGCTAAAGGCGTCCGCATCCATCAGATGAAACGTCTCATCGGTGAGCGGACATGCGAGAAATACCCAGTCCGCCTGCGCCAGCACTTCATCCTTCTGGTCGAGCGTAACGATGCGATCGAAGTTGGGCGCTGCGGCGCCCGCGTTACGCCTCACACCGATCGTTGTCATCCCCAGCGTTTTGCATAGGCGGGCGATTTCCAATCCTATGCTGCCGGTACCAACGATGACCGCCGTATTGTCCTCGATGCCGCGCGGCTCGAGAGGGCCGAAACGCACAGGGAACCATTCTTTTTCATACTGCTTGCGAAAATGAATGTGCATGTTCCGCGCCAGCACCAACATGCCCGTGAAGGCGCTGAGCGCAACAACGCTGCCGGCTATGCCACGGGCATCCCATATTTGTACGCCCCGGGCGTTTAGCTCCGCGTAGATGGGTCGATCCAACCCTGCAGAGGGAACCTGCATAAATTGCAGGTTCCCACACCGCAGCATCAAATCGCAGAAGTCGGCCATCCGTTTTGTCAGCTCAGTTTTGGAAGAAAGCTCCAAAATATCAGCAGACATATAGGCCCCGATGATCCGGGGAATATCGTCAGAGGCAACGCTGTTCAGGTCGTCGTACAGCAACCAGCCGAAGGCGTCGCCGCACTCGGACCTGACACGGGCGAACTCATCCGTCCCGCGGGTGTATACCTCGCGGGACACAACAATCAATGGTTTCATTCAGCGCCCCGCCTCAGTCCTTATAGTCCGGACACTTTCGATCAAGGAGCCGCTTTAGCGCCGGCCATTCCAATATGCCATACGGCTTCTGCTTGCCCGGACTATCCGCACTGGGTTGCAACTTCAGTTGCTGCCCAGTTTTCTGAATCACGCTTTGATCCGGGAAATTGATCTCTGCGCCGGTAGACATGACGCGCAGTTGCACGGCACATGATCTTTCCAGACGGTAGATGTTATTGAAGGCTTCGGGGATGGTCCGACCCGTAACGAGCAGGCCGTGATTCCTGAGGATCATGACGTCTGAATCACCCAGGTCTCTGACCAGGCTTTCCTGCTCTTCTTCGTCGACGACAACACCTTGGTAGTCGTGGTACGCCACGTTGACGAAGCGCATGGACGTTTGCGTCAAAGGTAGCAGTCCACACTTCAAGGCAGATACCGCCATGCCGTCCAGGGTGTGAGTATGGATGATGCACTCGGCATCATGGCGCGCCTTGTGGATAGCGCTATGAATGACGAATCCCGCCTTATTCACACTATAAGATTCGTGCGGGTTGTAGAGAACATTGCCCTCGATATCCACCTTGATCAGCGACGACGCGGTGATCTCCGAGTAGTGATACCCGAAGGGGTTGATGAGAAACGCATCCTCGCCAGGCACTCGGGCCGAGATATGGTTGTAGATCATGTCCAGCATGCCGAACATGTCCATCAAGCGATAGCAGGCCGCTAAGTCAACGCGTAGCGCCCACTCTTCTTCAGTGAACTTATGCATGTTCTTGAATCCTTTTACTTCGTCACCGTCATGCCGGTAAGCAACTTACCGATGCGTTCCTTTTCGCTCACGAGCAGCGCAGCCATTTCTTCCTGAGTCGAGCCGACCGGCTCACTGCCTGCCGCAGCCAAGCGTTGCTGAACTTCCGGATCGCGCATGGTGTCTTGTAGCGCCTTGGACAAGAGCGCGGCACGATCATCATCCACGTCGGCTCGTACTGCCACACCGAACCACAGGGGGAGGAAATATCCTTTCAGCGTTTCATCCATGGTGGGAACATCGGGCAACACGTCCGAACGCTTGCTTGTGGTCACGGCCAGAGGACGCAACGTACCCGCTTTGATATGACCCACGACCTCGTTGATCGGGGAGAAGACAAAGTCCAGGCGTTCACCGAGCAGATCTGTCAAAGCCGCTGCGCCGCCCTTGTACGGGATATGCGTCATGTCGACGGACGCCATCGTAGCCAGCAGACTCGCAGACATGTGTTGCACCGTACCGTTACCCGCCGAACCGTAATTGAGCTTTCCAGGATTCGACTTGGCCAATCCAATAAGGTCGTCAACGGACTTCAGGTCGGATTTGGAATTAACGACCAGCACGTTCGGCAGGTTGGTCAGCTGCGACACCGGACGGAAATCACGATGAACGTCGTACTCCACCGAATCGTCCATGATCTTATTCACGATATGCGCAGCAGAAGTCACAAGCATCGTGTAGCCATCATTCGGTGCCCGCTTCACATACAAAGCACCGACGCCTCCCCCTGCTCCGGGTTTGTTTTCCACGATGACGGGTTGGCCGATCTTCTTGCTCAAGCCCTCAGCCACGAGCCTGGCCGTAGCGTCCGTACTGCCCCCTGCGGAATATGGGACCACGAGCGTTAATGGCTTGCTGGGGAATTCTTGTGCCTGTGCATTGGCGGCGACGCCCAACACGGACGAAGCAAGAAGAAAAGATACGAGTGCAGCTTTCATTTAGTTTGTCTCCTGTTTATTGATTTGCGACTAATTTCTATTAGTCCAATTTTTTCAGCTGTGCGTTTTCGATCACGGCGGCCCAGTGCTTCTGCTGCGCGTCAATGTATCGGCTGAAATCCTCTCCTGTCCCCAAGAATGGGTACTGCCCATGACCCAACATCGTTTCTTTGGTTTTTTCGGAATTAAGAACTTCCTGGATGGCAGTTTCCAGCTTCTTCACGACATCGGGACTCATACCAGCCGGGCCGATGATTCCATTCCATGGACCGATGAGAAAATCGGATTCTCCTGTGGCCTCAATGACTGTGGGGGCATCAGGTAAAAAGGAAACGCGTTCTGCGGTCCCTACGCCAATGGCGCGCAGTTTCCCCGCTTGAACTTGCGGGAGCGCCACCGCACCGCTGATCAACGCCATATCGATATCGCCGGTCAACATGCCGTTAACCAAAGCGGCGTCCCCTCCGCTGTATGGCACATGCAGCATAGGAACGTTCATCTTCTTCGCGAACCATTCCCCGGCGAGATGATTGTCGGCGCCCATGCCGGCGGAACCGAATGTCAGGGGATGCGCAGATGCCTTGCCGACGGCAATGAGTTCGTCGATCGATTTAACGTCGGACTGGGCATTCACCGCCATGACGTAGGGATACTTAGCCACGGGGGAGATCATGGTGAAATCGTTGAATACATCGTAATCAACCGATTTGCGATACATGGGCTCAATGGCCAATGACCCACTGCTGGCCAAGAGCAGGGTATAGCCGTCCGGTTTCGCTTTCTTGACGTAGCGAAGAGCGATCAAGCCGTTCGCGCCCGGACGGTTTTCAACTACGACGGACTGACCCAACTTATCGCCAAGTTGCTGAGCGACAAGCCTGCCAATCACATCCGTTGGACCACCGGCACCAAAGCCTATGACAAGGGAAACGGGTCGAGTCGGGTACGCCTCCGCCATCGCTGTACCTGACCACAGCGTCACCATTGCGGCAGCAATGAACGACAGAACTTTCAATTTTTTCATGTATGTCTCCTCAGCTTTAATTCACTTCAGCGGATGATGCTGTCCAAATATTTTTCCGCTGCCGCCACGCCTCGATAATGCTCGCGACATTTCTCCACGCGATCGAACACGTCCGTGTAGCCGGTTTGCTTGCCGTTTTCGTCGACGTAGATCAATGCGCCATTGACAAGAAACCACGTCAACATTTCGTCTTCTTCTTCAGACACCAAGGTGTGTGTCTCACCGGGCGGCTCGAATACATAACTACCCTCTCTCGCCGTCCAGTCATGCTCCAGGTACCGCCACGAGCCCTTGATTACATAGCCGTGCACGGTGGCGGGGTGACGATGACAGCTAACGACGCCCTTGCGTCGCACGCGCAGTACGCTGGTCCAATAGCCATGAGTGATATTCAGTAAGAGAGGCTTGAACCAGACGTTGTCGTGAATAGGCACCCATAGGCGGTCATCGCCTTCCAACACAGGAGTCACGATCTCCTCACGTATCCCCTGGGGTTGTAGTTCTCGTGGAAACGGCAAAACCTGGCTCATAACTCCTCCTTAAGATTTCCGAACAGATAACTTTTCAAGAAGCATGACGCTCGAGCTCGCCCATGGCCTGGACAATGTCATCGCGCGTTATCTTCTGCACTCCTCCCGCTAGATACGGGGCGGTCAAGGTAGCTTCGGCGACTTCCGCCAACTTTTCTTGCGGCACTTCCGTGATTCCGAAGTCGCGCAAGCTAGACGGCAAGCCAACCGCATTGACGATTTGGAGCAACTCTGGAAACGCCTCGCGCTGATGGCTACAAGCGAGCACCTGTACCAGCGCGCCGTAGGCCACCAATTCGCCATGTAGGAATCGTTCTGTTTCCGGCAGACGCGTGAGTCCCCGCAGCAGCCCATGAGCTAATGAGAGCCCGCCTCCCTCGAACGACAATCCCGAGTACAGGACGCAAGCTTCCACTAAGCGCTCAAAGCTCTCTCCCGGGCGCCGGGCTTCACATTCTGCAATCGCTTTCGGGGCATGCGACCGAATGATTTCGTAGCATTGGTCCGCGAGCGTTTTAGAGAGCCAAAGGCTCTGCATGCCAAAGGTATTCGGAACGGCACACTCCACTGAATGTGCCACCTCGAACTTCTTGGACAGCGCATCACCAATGCCCGCAACGAGCAACCGCTTGGGTGCCTCGACCAAAATCGACGTGTCCACGACCACGAGATCCGGATTACGTGTCAGTACCCTGGAATACTTAAAAACGTGGTCTTCGTAGATGGCGACCAGCCGACTCGTCGGTGCATCACTTGATGCAGCGGAAGGCATGATGACCATCGGCAGGTTCAGGTCGGCCGCCACTGCCTTGGCTGTGTCTAGCGTTTTTCCACCGCCGAAACCGATGACGCAGTCCACCGGCGTATCTCTGGCAGCAGTAGTCAAGCTTTCGATGACGGCGTCGGAGCAGTTGCCTGGAAAAACGACGGGATGGACTTTTAGGCCCGAATGTTCGAAGCGCCTCTTATAGCGCTCCAAGGCTCCGTCATAGATCAACAAAGCCGACTTCGCCTGCAGGCTATTCCATAGAATACCCTTCAGGTCGCTCAGCACATTACGACCTTGTACATAGCGCGCAGGAAAGCCCGCACCATGTAAAGGTGAGCCCGTGTCGGCCGGGAGTGTTGAGTTAGACATAGTCTCCTACCGCCCTGCTGTCAGCGGCTAAGGCGATACCGAACGCCGGCCACTACGTTGAACAACCGATCTACTGCTCCGAAAAAAAAGTATAGGAGTGGGCATAGGCGCTCAGCGGAGACATTTCGTCCGCGCACTAACACTTTTTGGAATATCTGAACAGATAGTGAGGGGCGGATACGAACCATTTTCCGCCGCTTCGGGGATATTGAAATTCCCTCACGGCATAACCTCACCGCCGCGCGAAACGGGAACGTGCGCCGGCTTAGAGGCTGGCAACCGGACTTCTGGATCACCGCAGCTCTATTTCTTTCGGGCGGTCATTGTCCTCACAAATCCTGCAGGCCAACGCCTGTTTTGCAATGTTGCACATTCACTGAACGCACCATCACGCCTGCATTCAATACAC
>DATGNX010000014.1:0-42340 GCA_035306485.1 Burkholderiaceae bacterium | reverse complement strand
TGATCGCCAACGCGCAAGGGACGGGCGGTGAAGATCAGAATTGCGCAGAACAGGTTGGACAATACGCTCCAGGCGGCAAAGAATGCCACCGCGGCGACGGCCGCAAAACCGGTAAATGCCGTCCATAACACCGTAGCCGATACGCCCAGCCGGCCCAATATCAGCAGCAGGGTGGCGGTAACGATGGTCCAGCGCGTGAACAGCACCGCAGGTCGCACCAGATGCCTGGGCAGTCCGTAATGTTCGCCCGCCTTGCGAATGATTCGACGCAACGTGCGTTGGAGCAGCATGGCCAGGACGACGATGAGCAGCAGCTGGCCGAGCAGCGCCAGGCTGTCCAGCCAATCATGAGTCCATACGGGAAGGTGTTCAGCAAGTGATGGCATGTTTCAGTCTTGTGGCGGAAACGATGCCGTAGGATATCAGTCGCTGACGGCGCTGTGGGGGCTCTCTAACGGCGCCCGCCGCCGGATCGAGTGTCGGCGGCGGGGAAGAGGGCAAGCAGTAACTGAATCAGGACTCAGGCAGTAAGCCACGACTCAGGCCTTAAGTCAGCACTCCGGCTATGAGTCAGAACTCAGGCTGCGATTTCGACCGGGGCACTTTGCTCGGTCTCGATGACGTTTGCGTGCATGCTGCGCACGGCTGTCTCGTAATCGGCCTCTTCCACGATGAACTGAATATCCACCTGGCGCATGGATTGGTGGATCGCGAGTATGTCGATCCCCACGTCCGCCAATGCTCGTACCGTACGCGACAGCATGCCGCTGATCTTCATATCGGAGCCGATAGCCGACACGATCGCGACTTTGCGAGCGCGTATTTCCGCATTTGGAAATTCCGCCTCAAGGTCGGCGATGATACGTTTAGCAGTCGCCAGCCCGGTGTCGAGGAAGTGAGTAATGGTGTTGGCGTTCAGGTCCTTGGTGATGATGCGGGCGCGATGTCGATGCACGGCGCCGACGATTACGGCGTCATACCGGTTCGCCCCCATCATGTCCTGGTCGAACACCTCGATGGCAATGACACCCTTGCGTCCGGCAATGATCTCCACACGAGGCCGGGCACTTACGTAATCCTGGGTGATCAGCGTGCCGGCGTGCTCAGGCTCGAACGTGTTCTTCACGCGCAGCGGAATGCCCATCTGGCGCAGTCCTTTTGCCGCACGGGGATGAATTGCTTCCATGCCCAGGTTGGCAAGCTGGTCGGCCACGTCGTAGTTGGTGCGTCCGATAGCAATTACCTTCTCGGGTCCAACCAGGCGCGGGTCGGCGCTACTCAGGTGGAACTCCTTGTGGATGATGGCTTCGCGTGCGCCGCTGACAACCGCCAGGCGAGCGAAGGTCATCTCGCTATAGCCGCGATCGAAGGTGCGTACCATGCCTTCTTCGCACTGGCAGTAACCCGTGACGATGGCCACTTCCTTGCTCAGATTCATCTCGCTCAAAGCGCGACGCAGGCGATCGTCGAGCGGCAGCAGGGTGGGGTTGCGCCATCCTGTCAGATCGATAAAGCGCGCCGGTACGCCGTCGCGTCGCAAAAGCGCCGCCATGTTGTAGGCGGAATGCACTTCACCAACGGATGCGAGCATCTCGCGCAAGGTGGTCAAGTGTTCTGCGAGCTGGAAATGGCCGTATGTACAGACGCGACGCAGGTCCTGCAGGCAGCTGCGTATTCCTTCAATACGATCTGTGATGAAAAGGTCGGCGTCGCGTCGATCCGGTGTATCGCCAAACAGCTTGGCATTATGCGCCAGCATGGCACTTAATACGCGGTCCAGTTGGGCTTCCCAGTGGTCGGCGTTTCCCTCGTCATCGCCGGCGCCGGCGAACAGGGCATAAACGCCCGGCTCGCCGCTGCGCTTGTGTTCCAGAAGCATGTCCGTGATGCCGCCGTAAGCGGAAACGACGAAGATGCGTCCGAACAGGTTGCCGCCCTTGCCACCGTGCTTGACGATGTTGTCCCGAACGGCGGCGTAGTCGCTCATCGACGTTCCGCCGATTTTCTCGACTGTGTGCTGCATGTTGGGTCCTCTCATGAAGAGCGGAAATCCTCGGCCGTGTTGGCGCGCACCTGCAGGGGTGTAAAGGATTCCCGCGTGGCAATGAATTCAGGTCGCGGAGGCTGATCGCAGTAGGGCGCCTCCACGGCATTGCTCACGGCGTTGTAGACGAAGAAGGCGTTGGATCGCGGCAGGTGCGTAATATTGCTGTTCGACCCGTGCATCAAGTTGCAGTCGAAGATCAGCACCGATCCTGCAGGGCCCGCAGTGTCCACCAGCCCCCCTTGTTCGGCGAGCTTCGTCAGGTTTTCGTCGCTGGGTACGCCGGTTTCCTGCGCCTGTAGCGACATCTGGTAATTCTCGGGCGGCGTCTCGCCTTCACACACCACGTAATGTTTGTGTGAACCGGGCATTACGAGCAGCGGCCCGTTGTGCGGGGTATTGTCCGTTAGCGACACCGAGATGCTGAGGGCGCGCGGTAACGGCATACCGTCTTCGATATGCCAGGTCTCGAAGTCGGAATGCCAATAGAACTCCTTGCCGTGGAAGCCCGGTTTGTAATTCAGGCGGGTCTGATGCAGGTAGACGTCATCGCCCAACAAATAGGAGGCCAAACCGGCCAGACGTTGGTCGGCAGCCAGTTTGGCGAATACGGCGCTCAGTTCATGCACCTTGAAAATGGAGCGCACCTGGCGCGATCCTTTCTCGGTGATGACTTCCGGGCGATGCAGGCTTTCCGCTTCGGCGCGTAGCCGGTCCAGCTCCGCCTGAAGGTTGGCGACCTCCTGCGGGGTGAACACGTCACGCAGCACCAGGAAACCGTCGCGTTCGTATTGATCGATGAGCGCGCGCTCGACAGGCGGCTGACGCGTGTCATCGGCCCAGACGACTGGGTGCTTACGGGGAACGATATTGCTTTGCAGGCCGCCGCGCGAGGGATAGAGGTCCGTGCGGCTCTCATCTCTAGTCAGGGTTGCGGTAGTCATATCAGTTCTCGATGATTTCAGCTTCCAAGGGATAGGCGCCGGAGGCGTCGTGGACTTCCTTGCCATTGAGCGGCGGGTTAAAGACGCAGGCGCAGACGATCTCGCTATGCGCGTGAAGAATATGGCGGTCGTGCTTGTCCAGTACGTACAGCGTGCCCGGTGCGAGTTTGTGCACCTGACCGTCGTCCAGATTCTCGAGCTCGCCTTCTCCGCTCATGATGAAGACCGCTTCGAAGTGATTCTGGTAGTGCATGGATGTCTTCGTACCGGCATACAGCGTGGTGATGTGGAACGAGAAACCCACGTCATCGTTCTTCAACAGCAGCCGGCAGCTGTCCCAGGTGGTGGACTTCACCAGCCGGTCGGTCTGGCGGCATTCTTCCAATGTGCGAACAATCATTCTTTATTCTCCAATCGTTTAATTCGGGGTGAGGGGCCGCCGGTATATCAGGCGGCCAGGCTCAGGTTTTGTGTCAGGACGTGGCGAACGCTGTCTTGCAGGATGTCCAGACCGGCATTGAGGTCTTCATCGCTGATAATGAGCGGGCACAGGATCTTCACCACTTCGGAGTCCGGGCCGCTGGTCTCGATGACCAGACCGTTCTCGAAGCAGCGACGGACGATCTGTCCGGCCAGCTCGCCGTTGCGGCATGCCAGTCCCTGCATCATTCCGCGCCCCTTGGGACGGAACACGCCGGCGCCACCCAGTGCAGCAATTCGATTCAATCGATCGCCCAGGATGGCGGCCTTGCGTTGGACCTCCTTGGCGAAGTCGTCGTTCTGCCAGTAGGCGTCGATCGCAGCCTTGGCGGTGACGAAGGCGTGGTTGTTGCCGCGGAAGGTGCCGTTGTGCTCCCCCGGCGCCCATTGGTCATGTTCGGGCTTCAGGAGTACCACCGCGAAGGGGACGCCGAAGCCGGAGAGCGACTTGGACAGCGTGACAATGTCTGGCGAGATACCTGCCGGTTCAAAGCTGAAGAACGTGCCCGTGCGACCGCAACCGGCCTGAATATCGTCGATGATCAGCAGGATGCCATGGCGGCGGCAGACGGCTTCCAGGGATTTCAGCCAGCGTTGGCTTGCCACATTGAGGCCGCCTTCGCCTTGCACCGTTTCAACGATGACGGCGGCGGGGGCATCCACGCCACTGGATGCATCGCCCAGCATCTTATCGAGCAGGCGTGTGGAGTCCAGGCCGCTACCCATGTAGCCGTCGAACGGGATACGAGTCACGCCGCCCAGGGCAACGCCGCAACCTCCGCGATGGTGCTGATTGCCTGTGGCGGCGGCGGCACCAAGCGACACACCGTGAAAGCCGTTAGTGAAGGCAATGATGTTCTGGCGGCCAGTTATCTTGCGAGCCAGCTTCATGGCCGCTTCGACAGCGTTGGTGCCGGTCGGGCCAGTGAATTGCACGCGGTAATCCATTTTGCGCGGCGTAAGGATGTGCTGCTGGAAGGCTTCCAGGAATTCAGCCTTCGCGCGGGTATGCATGTCCAGTCCGTGAGCGATGCCGTCAGCTCCGATATAGTCCAGAAGCGCCTTCTTGCAGACGGGATTGTTATGGCCGTAGTTCAGCGTGCCGGCGCCGGCCAGAAAGTCGATGTAGCGCTTTCCTTGTGCGTCGTAGAGCCCTGCGCCTTCAGCTCGGTCGAAAACGACCGGGAAAGAGCGGGCATAGGACTGAACGTTGGATTCCAGTTTCTCGAAGATGGTGTTCATGGGGTAATTCCTCTTAGCGTTTTGGGTTCGAGGCGGGCTGAGTGAAGCGCAGCCTAAGGTGACTACGCCTTGAGAAGGGAACAGGATGCTGTGAGGCCGGCAATGCCCGGTATGACGGCGTCGGTGAAGTTGCGCTGTAAGCGCGATGGCACCCTGAAATACGGATCGGCTAGGTCGCGGTTTCCGCTGCGATTTCGAACGGCCCGATCCGCATGAGGTGTTCTTCCTCGTGCAGGCCACCGAAATGACGTTCGCGTTCGAAGTGGACCCGGCTGTTCGTTGGTGCACCGTGGCGACGCGCCCAAGATTCGAAGAGCGCCCACGATGCCTGGTTGCCCGGAGTAATCGTGGTGTCTACGAACCGGATCTCCGTCAGGTTTGGACGCTCCAGGATGCTGTCGAGCATCCGGCGTGCCAAGCCGATGCCGCGGGCCTCTGCGGCCACGGCAACCTGCCAGACGAAAAGCGTGTCGGGTTGACCTGGGGGAACATAGGCGGAGATGAAGCCTACGAGACGCTCAGAGCCATCTGGCTTCCGGACGGTGGCGGCCACCGAGCTGGCGCTGAAATGCGTGCAATGCAAAAGATTGCAATAGAGCGAATTGGGATCGAGCGGAGGGCACTCTGCGACTAGCCGGTGCAATCCCGCAGCGTCGTCCGCCGTGGGCCGGCGCAGCAGGATGTCGGATTCGTTGATGCCTTGCGTCATGTAATTCTGGAGACTGCGACTGGTGTTGCCGGCCTCTATATTTGATTCGACGCAAATAAGTCTATCACGAATCGTTCGTGCTCGAATGAATTGTTTGTGACTGTTCTTGTACTGGATGCGAGTCGTGGCCAGCGATTTCATCGCCAGTGCTCCCTTCAATTCGCAGCCTTCGTCGATTTTTATTGCGCAGTGAAAAAGTTGCGGCGAAACTTTGCGGGTAGCACTCTGGCCGGCAGCATCGCCAATCTGGAACGTCCAAAGTTCACTACGGCTTACAGGCAATCCTTTGCCTGACGTCGCAGACCGGGGAGCGAACATGAAGAAGATCGAAAATCTCATCGATGGCTTTCTTCGTTTTCAGCAGCATTATTTCGAAGAAGCGCCGGAGCTGTATCGCAGCCTGTGCGAAGGCCAGCATCCCAGCACACTCGTGATCGGTTGTTGCGACTCGCGCGTGGAGCCCGCGATGTTGCTGGGTTGTGACCCGGGCGACATCTTTACCGTCCGCAATATTGCCAATCTTGTCCCACCGCCCAATCTGGATATCGGCCCCCAGGGCGTGCTGGCTGCGATCCAGTTCGCTGTGGAAGACCTGGAGGTCGAGAGCATTATTGTTTTGGGGCACTCACATTGTGGGGGCATTCGAGCGCTAATGAGCGGCCGCGCAGCTCAAGGAAGACCGGCCGATTTCGTCAGCCGGTGGATCGGAATTGCCGAGCCTGCTCGCGAGCGTGTCGTGGGCCGGCTTCCGAGTGCGAGCGATGACGACCGCCATCGAGCTTGCGAGCAAGCATCGATACTCATTTCTTTGCAGAACTTACGACGCATGGAGAGCGTGAGCGCACGGCTGGCGGCAGGTACCTTGCAGGTCCATGGCTGGTATTTCGATTTGGTGGCAGGAAGCCTGTTGTCCTATTCAGCGGACGCCGACGCCTTCTTGCCTATCCTATGCAGCCCCGATCACGCTACGGCAGCCTGAACCCCTAAACGATATGGCCGTCCTGCAGCGTAATCACGCGGTCGCACTGATCGGATATCCGGGGATCGTGGGTAACCAGCAAAACCGCGCAGCCAAATGTTTCGTTGAAGTGGCGGAACAGTTTGAACACGTCGGCGGCCGATTTACTGTCCAGGTTGCCCGTTGGTTCATCCGCGAGCAGCAAGGCCGGCCGGTTTACCAGTGCTCGAGCCACGGCCACACGTTGTTGCTGTCCGCCCGATAATTCGTCTGGCTTGCGGTCCTCTAGCCCCTGCAGGCCCACCTGCGCCAATAGGTCACGCGCCCGTTCTGTGTGGTCTGCACTAGGTCTGCCACCCGCAACCATGACGGGCATGAGCACGTTCTCGATGGCGGTGAAGGCGGAGATGAGATGGTGAAACTGGAACACGAAACCCACTGCGCTACCGCGTAGCGCGGTGCGGCGGGCGTCATCCATTCCACGGGTGGGTTCGCCCAACAGGAAAAGTTCACCGCCGGTGGGTGTGTCCAACAGACCGATCAAGTTGAGCAAAGTGCTCTTGCCGGAGCCAGAACTACCAATGAGTGCGGCGAAATCCTTGCGTTGAAGCATGAGATCGAGGCCGTGCAACACTTCCACCTCGGTGGGTTTGCCCACGTTATAGCTTTTACGGATGCCCTCCAGGCGCAGCACCTCCATGTTGCCATTGTGCTCAGACATGGCGGATGGCCTCCACAGGATCCAGCGTGGCGGCGCGTCTGGCGGGCACCGCGGCGGCCAGAATGCCGGTGAGCGTTGCGAGCGCAACGGCCATGGCGAGCAGGCCGGGTTCGACTGGAACGTAGAAGAGTTTAGGGCCGAAGGTATTGAAGGCCGTGACCATGCCGTAACCGACCAGTCCGCCGGGCAGCGAACCTCCCAAACCGTAGAGCGCACCCTGGATCAGAAATACCTTCAGCACCTGCCGACGCGAAGTTCCCATGGCGCGCAGTATCCCGATCTCGCGCGTGCGTTGCACCACGCTGACTGAGAGTACGCTCGCAATACCCAACGCCACGCTGATGGCCACGAACACGCTAATGAGGCGTGTAGAGAAGCTCTGCGCCCGTAGCGCATTCATGAGTTGTGCGTTTGTTTCCATCCAGCTCTCGGCCTTGAGGCCGGTCAGCCGTGCAATTCGTTCCGCAATGCTCTGCGCCTCGAAGATATGCTCAACCGTGAGATCGATCACGGTGGCTGCGCCGGGCAGATCGAGCAGTGACTGGGCTTGTCTCATGTCGACGTAGACGTAGCGGGAATCCAGCTCGCGGACGCCCAGCTCGAAGATGCCGGCAACGTTGACCACGGCGTCGCGCTCTTGGCCGCCGTCCAATCTCACCTTGTCGCCGACGCGCAAGCCGAGTTCGATCGCCAACTGTCTGCCGACGACGGCCTGTCCCGCCGCGATGCGGAACTCTCCTTCGATGATGTCGTCCTGGACTCGGACGATGCGCAGATAGCGCGCCGGGTCGATGCCCACCAGGGCGACCGATTCCAGTGCCTCGCCTCGCCGCGCAAAAGCCGGCCCGGAGACGATAGGGGATACCGCGGTGACTTCCGGCAACGTGTCCAGCACGTCGCGCACGTCCTGCCAGTTGTTGATGGAGCGCAGACGTTGCGCCCGTTTGTCTTCGAGAATCAACTGGGTTGTACCGGGTGGAGCCGGCAGGATGATGTTGCGTTCGTCCGCCGGCTCGATCCGGATATGGGATTGCGTTCCAAGCGTGCGAGCGATGGTGTTGCCTTGTAGTCCGGTGATCAGCGCTGTCAGAAACACGATCACCGCCACGCCTGCACCGATGCCCACGAGAATGAGAGCGCTTTGCGCCTTGCCTTCACGGAGGAAGCGGGTGGCGATGGTCCATTCCGTCCACATGGCGTCAATCCAGCGGCATCGGCAGTTCCCTGCGCGTGGCGCGCTGCGCTTCCGGGGCGTTCACTTCGAAGCCGATCTCATGGACGCGCACGCGTTGCCCTTCGGAGACGGAGCTAGCGGCGTCCGCCAAGACCAGGTCATCCGATTCCAGGCCTTGCGTGACCTCAGTCTGGACGAGTCCGCGCAGTCCCAGCTGAACCTTTCGCCGCGTGGCGCGCCCATCGACCACCCGCCACACCGTCGCGTCGTTCCCGCGCACGGCAAGCAGGGCGTCGTTCGGCACCACCAGCGCGCTGTCGCGCCTGCCTGTCTCCACGTTCACCGAGACCGTCATATCCTCGCGCAAGAATTCCGGCGGATTATCGACCACCAAGCGCACGTCCACGGTACCTCGCTGGGGATCCACGCTGGGTGCAATGTAGCGAATGCGTGCCGTAAAGGCTTGCGTCGGATAGGCATCGGTCACGCACAAGGCGGACTGGCCCATTGCCAGCGCCTGGAGATTCTTCTCGTCGATGGGGACAAGTATTTCCGTATCCCCATCGCGGGCGATTTCGAACAGGACTCGGTTGGGCTGCACCAGATCTCCCGGTTCGGCATTGCGTGTCAGCACCGTGCCCGACAGTTCGGCGCGGATGATTGTTTTGGCAAGCTGGGCTTCAGCGTTGGCGAGGCGGGCTCGCGCCAGTGTTTCATTCGGATTGCCGGATACCAGCGAACGTGCGACCAGTCGGGCCTTTTCGGCGGCGGCTCTTGCCGCGGCTTCGGCCTGCACCGCTCGCTCCAGTTCCTCTTTGGGAATCGCCCGTTCCTGGAATAGGGCGCGACGGCGTTGTGATTCCCTGGCTGCCTGGGTGAGCGCGATCTCCGCTTCCCGTAGCGCGGCTTCGGCCTGGGGGCGCGTGGACTCTTCCAACTGGGCCAATTCAGCCCGCGCCTCGCGCACTGCAGCTTCCAGGTCGTCCGCCCGCAGCACGGCTAGAACATCGCCTGGTTCAACCCGATCGCCTTCTTTGACTCGGCGTTCGAGCACTACGCCGGTAACCTGACTGCCCACCTGCGCACGGGACAGCGCGGCGACGCGGCCCGTGGCGACCACCGTCTGGACTAGCGGCTTTGCGGACACTTGATAGGCGGGCAGGGTGGGCCCCAGCGCCTTCTGTATGGAGAGCCACGCCACGACGGCCACAATCAGGCAGACCACGATGACAGGAAGGGGGCGGACTCTCATGGACGACACGTTGTATTCAAAGCGGAAGCTCGATCTGCATCATAAAGCAGTACGGCGAGGGTCGCCCCCCGCCGTACTGGTTTCACTTTACAGAGCGGCCCTGCCGCGTCCAAGGCAAGGCCTGTGCCGTGTGGCCCGGTTTACTGAGGCTGCACGCCTGCGTCCTTGACCACGCCGGCCCAGCGCTCGATCTCGGCATCAACGAACTGGCCGAACTTGGCGCCCGTCATGTTGGGCGTCGCGCTGCCGTTGCTGGCCCAGAGTTCCTTCAGCTTCGGCGATTCCAGAGCCTTCAGGATCTCCTGCGACATCTTCTCGACGATGTCCGGCGGCGTGCCGACCGGCGCCCACATGGCGTACCAGGTGGAGACCTCATAGTCGGGCACACCGGCTTCAGCCGCCGTCGGGACGTCCGGGAAGGCCGGTGAGCGTTGAGCGGAGGCAACCGCCAGCGGACGAATCGAGTTGGCACGTATGTGGGACGCGGAGGAGCCCAGCCCGTCGAAGCCGACATCGACCTGGCCCGTGATGAGGCCCGAGAGCATGGGGCCAGCACCTTGGTAGGGTACGTGCGTCAGCTCAATTCCCGTCTTGAGGGCGAACAGCTCGCCGGCCAGATGGTGGGTACTGCCCATGCCGGCCGAGCCGAAGTTGATCGTGCCGGGGCTCGCTTTTGCCTTCTCGATGAACTCCTTGAGTGACTTGACGGGCAAGTTGGTGGGATTCACCACGATGACCTGGGGCGGTTGAGCCAACAGGGCGACCGGCGTGAAGTCCTTCTGGATGTCGTAGCTCAGCTTCGTGTAGATCGATGGCGCCACAGCGTGGTGCGCACCGCCCATGAAGAAGGTGTAGCCGTCCGGTGCCGCCCGGGCAGCAACACCGGCGCCGAGGGTGCCGCCGGCTCCGCCTCGGTTGTCCACGACCACGCTCTGGCCCAGTTGTTGACCCAGCTGCTGGGCCAGAGGCCGAGCATAGGTGTCGGTCCCGCCGCCCGCCGGGAAGGGGACGACGATGGTGATGGGCCGTTCCGGCCATGCGGCGTGTGCTGGACTGGTGACGGCGAGAGCCGACAGCACGGCGGCTGCCGCGCATGCTAAATAGCGCTTACTCACAGGAAGATCCTCCTTTGGATTTTGTTATGCGAGATGCTTACTGCACATCATTCCCCGCATTCTTCGGCGGGGATACTGCAACGACTGTCTCCTCCTTTAATTCAAAGATTCTTGTATTGCTCACGCAAGGCGTTCTTCTGCACCTTGCCCATGGTGTTGCGCACCAGCTCCTGAACGAAATGGATGCGCTTGGGAACCTTGAAATTCGCGAGGCTCCCCTTAAGGCTGGCCAACATGGCGGCTTCATCAAGCGTCTGGCCCTTCTTGGGGACCACGACCGCGACTACGGCTTCGCCGAAGTCTGGATGCGGCACGCCAATGACAGCCGACTCATCCACACCAGGCAGGGCGTCGATGACGAGCTCGATTTCCTTCGGATATACGTTGTATCCACCAGAAATGATGAGGTCCTTACTGCGACCGACGATGGTCAGATAGTTGTCCGGAACGCCGTCACCACCAAACTGGCCGACGTCGCCGGTGCGGAACCAGCCGTCACTCGTGAACTCCTCCCGTGTCTTTTCCGGCATGCGCCAGTAGGCGGAGAACACGTTAGGGCCCTTCACCTGGACGTTGCCTATGGTGCCGACCTGGACGTCATTGTTGTCTTCATCCACGACCCGCACCGAAACACCAGGCAATGGCATGCCTACGGTGCCGCCCAGGCGCTCGCCCAGCGCGGAGTCATAAGGATTGGAAGTCAGCATGATGGTTTCGCTCATGCCGTAGCGTTCCAGTATGGTGTGGCCGGTACGCTCCTGGAATGCCTCGAACGTTTCGCGCAATAGCGGCGCCGAACCTGAAATGAACAGGCGCATGTTGGCGCAGACCTCGCGGTTGAAGCGCGAATCCGCCAGCAGACGCACGTAATACGTAGGCACGCCCATCATCACGGTGCTGCGAGGTAGGTACTGCAGTGCCTGATCCACATCGAGCTTGGGTAGCCAGATCATTTTGGCGCCGGCAAGCAGGGCGCCGTGGGATGCAACGAACAGGCCATGCACGTGGAAGATGGGCAGCATGTGCAGGAGTACGTCGTCGGACCGCCAGCCCCAGAAGTCCTTCAGCACTTCGGCATTGGACGACAGATTCCGGTGGGACAGCATGGCGCCCTTGCTTCGGCCTGTTGTGCCGGAGGTATACAGGATGGCCGCCAGATCGTCCGGCTGGTTTTGCACGGTTTCGAAGGCTTCGTCGGCACCTGCGGCCGCCAGTGCAAGACTGCCGCTGCCGTCTGCATCCAGCGTGTGGACGTGCTGCGTACCGGTTTTCTCGGCGAGTTCGGTCACCCAGCTCAAGTTGCTGCTGTCGCACACGATCATGGCCGGCTCTGCATCGGTCAGGAAGTATTCGACCTCAGCCGCTTTGTATGCCGTGTTCAGCGGCAGGTACACGAGCCCGGCCCTCAGTGTCGCCAGATAAAGCATGAGCGCCATGGGCGATTTCTCGACCTGTACCGCCACCCGCGCCCCACGCGGCAACTGCAAGGATTGCAGAAGCGAAGCCAGCCGCCCGCTCATCGAATCAATGTCGTTCCAACTGTAGGTCTGGCCAGGCGTCTCTATGGCTACCTGGTGACGATCCTGCGGAAACCCGGTTTCCAGCAGGGCGTACAAATTGGCATTGCCTCCCAAGTCATTCTCCTGAAAATGCCGGTTCTTCGCCGGCCAAAAACGCTCGCACGCCTTCGCGGTGGTCCCGGGTTTCGGCGTATCGAAACAAAGTAAGCAGTTCGTTGTCGGTGAGCGGCTGCGCTGAAGCCGTCAGGCGCGTGGCCGTCTCTTTATTGATGCGAGCCGCCAGCGGAGCGCCCTTGGCCAGACGGCGTGCACATCGCATGACGTCGGCTTGTACTTCGCTATCGGGCAGCACGCGGGTCAACAGCCCCTTGGACAAGGCTTCTTCCGCGGAGAAGACCCGTCCTTCGAGCAGAATTTCGAGCGTGGTCGCACGGCCCACCAGGTTGAGCAGACCGCGCATTTCGTCGGGTGCCATGGGAAAGCCCAGGCGATTGATGGGTACGCCGAAACGGGCATCCGCCGAGGCGATGCGCAGATCGCATTGGCTTGCGATTTCGAGGCCGCCGCCCACGCAGACGCCATGGATCTGGGCCACGACGGGGTGAATGCACGATGCAATGGCTTCCAGTGCGGGTGCCAGGATTTGCGTGTGGTAGTGACGCACCCCGGCTAGGTCTGCCCGCAGGCGGGGGAACTCGCTGATGTCGGCACCAGCCGCAAAGTTGCCGCCTTCACCGCGCAGCACCACGCAACGCAGTGACTCATCGGCGGAAAGCTCGGTAAAGATGCGGGCCAGTTCCTGCCACATGAAGGCGGTGATGGCGTTCAGGCGGCCCGGATGGCTCAGCGTGACCACGGCGATCTTGTCTTCGTAGGCCACTTGTACGGAACCACTCGTCCCGGGCTGGATTACGTCGCTCATCGCCATCTCAAGTTCATGCCCAGTTTCGGTTTGCCTTGGGCGAGCAGGGCAAGGTTGTCGTCCAGCTGCTCAAGGTCGTACAGGTAGTTGACCATCATGCCGCAGGATTGCGCCATGCCCTTGGCCGAGCAGTCGGCGGCCCAGTTCAGCCGTTCGATGCGTGCGCCGTTGCCCAGGTGGAAGCGTGCGACCGGATCCAGCGGCTGTCCGTTCTTCATTGTCTTCAGGTAATGGACCGCCAGACGCAGGCCCGTACGCTGCACGGCGTTGGAGGCCTGGCCGGCCGCCGCTGCCTTGAGCTTCTCCACCCATTTCTGGCCGGCTTCCGGGTCGTCCTGTGCCTCTTCCTTGTCGGCCTTCTCGACCAGCATGGCTTGCATGGCCTTGCCGTCCTGTTTGCTCAGCCAATCCGTGAACCCCGGAATGGGCGACAAGGTGGCGAAGGACTTCAGACGGGGCAGCTCGCGTAGCAATTCGTCGATGACGCGCTTGAGCAGGAAGTTGCCGAAACTGATGCCGCGCAGACCAGGCTGCGTGTTGGAGATGGAGTAAAAGATCGCCCAGCGCGCCTTGCCGGTATCGTCGGCGGGAACTTGCGGGTCGAGCAAGACCTGGACGTTGCCCGCCATCTGCACTGCGAAGGCGACTTCCACGAAGATCAGCGGAATGTCGGGCATGCGCGGGTGGAAGAAGGCATAGCAACGGCGATGGCCGGCCACCCGATGCTTTAGTTCGTCCCATGAGCGGATTTCGTGCACCGCTTCGTACTGGATGAGTTTTTCGAGCAGCGACGCGGGCGAATCCCAAGTGATGGGGCGCAGTTCCAGCATGCCCACATCGAACCACGTGGTGAGCAGGCCTTCCAGTTCGCGCTCCAGCACACTGAGCCCGGCTACTTGTTTGCGCCAGCGCAGCATGTCGGCGCGCAGCTCTACCAACAGGGTGAGGTTCTCCGCCTGAGCATACAGGCGGCGGAAGAGGCGCAAACCCAGGTCCTCGCGGGGCTCCAGACTCGCGCTGGCCTGTGCAAGAGCTGATAAAAGGCTGCGGCGCTCTTTGTCTTCCGACGCCAGATAGCGAGCGCTCCATTGCTTGGCAAGCTTGTTGGCGGCGACGTCGGTCAGCCGCGCGTTGAACAGAGTGAGCAGCTCGTCCTGCTCGGGAGGCGGGTCACGGTCCAGCCAACGGCTCAGCCTGGCCATCAGCGCCGGCACCATTTTGTCGGTGGCCTTGTCGCTTCCGGTGTCGGGCTTGATGTCCTTCGTTTTACCGCCATGGGGTTCGACCACGACGATGTCTCGTCCGGGAGTCTGTGTTTCTGTGGTCGCCATGATCAACCTCCTGGGTTGTGTAGGACCGAGTCCGGCTCGGAATCCGTTGAGAGGGGTTCGCCGTCCTGAGCGGCCAGGGCGTGCAGGGCATCGAGCTGGCGCAAAAGATGCTTACGCGTCAACGCTTCCGCGCCTTCCGGATCGCGCGCTTTGAGCGCTGCAAAGATCGCCAGGTGCTCGGCACAGGATTCCTGCATGCGGCCCGGGTACACCAGGCTCTTATGCCGTGAGAGGCTCAGCAGTTTGCGCAGGTTGTCCACGATGTCGGACAGCCAGCGATTGTCGGCCAGCGCCTGTATGGCTTCGTGTATGACGGCGTTGGTCGCGTAATACTGATCGATGTCGCCGGCCTGAGCGTGCTGTTCCAGCTTGCGGTGCAAGGGCTCCAGGCGACGCAGGTCCTCTGCCGATACCTTGCGGGCGGCTTCGTGGGCGCAACGCCCTTCCAACATGGCCATCAGGGGAAAGATGTCGTCGAGATCGCGCGTGGAAAGCTCATTCACGAAGCAGCCGCGCCGCGGTTCCAGCCTAAGCAGGCCTTCCGCCACCAGAACCTTAAGGGCTTCGCGCAACGGCGTTCGCGAGATCCCGAGTTCGCGGGTGAGGCGAACTTCGTCGATCCACTCCCCCGGCGCCAATGCGTGCGATTCGATCATCGCGCGCAGCCTATCGGCTACTTCGAGGTAAAGCACCTGCTGCACGATACGGGTTCCCATGACGATCCTCCGTGGACGACCACGATCCGTCGCTCATAATTCATAATTATGGACAGATTGGCGGTGGGTGCAAGAAGGGAATCGCTATTGTTTACCCTAGTTCGATATGGAGAATTTCCCGGAGCGAAGGGTCGAGTCGCCGCTCAGCGCGACACGCCTGCGATCCGCTACTGCCGGCATGTCTTGATGAGCGGTTTAGAACGACATGCCTGCGGTTTGCTGCGCAGGCATGTCGTGGCGCCTTGCGTTTAACGGGCGGGTCGCTTCATTTCGCAGGTGGTCGGCAGCTCGGCCTCTGATGCCGGGATCACCTCGTCCGTACGCCAGCCGAAGCCGGTGCCTTCCTGCTCGAATTGCACCGTGGTGTCGTTAGTCTTGGACCAGGTGGCGACATACAGCGGCTGCTGCAGCTGGTGATCCGCAGCACGCATCTTCACCTTGCCGTTCAGGCTGTCCAGTTCCATGCCCTCCATGGCGAAGGCCACGTCCTTGGGCTCGGTCCCGGCCTCCTTGATGGCGCGCGAAAGCAGACCAACGGCGGAGTATGCCTGCAGCCAGGTGAGGTCGTCGTTGTGCTTCTGCTTGAAGCCCTCGACCAGTTCACGGCCCTTGTAGCCTTCATTGTTGACGTTGCCGACACCGACATATTTCACGCGATCCAGCCCGCTTTCGCCCATGGCGGTGGGCGAGCCCTTCAGCACGGCGTAATAGGTGTAGAAGTTGGCGTTGAGTCCGGACGCACGGGCGGCGCGGATCAGCAGGGCAAGGTCGGAGCCCCAGTTACCGGTGATGATGGTGTCAGCCCCGGAGGCGATGATCTTCGCAACGTACGGCGAGAAATCCTTCACTTCACCGATGGGGTGGAGATCATCGCCCACGATTTCGACGTCCGGGCGCTTCTCGGCGAGCATCTCCTTGGCGGCCTTGCTGACCGAGCGGCCGAACGCGTAGTTCTGGCCGATGATGTACACCTTCTTGACGTCCTTGTTCTTCGCCAGGTGATTGACCAGTGCCTGCATCTTCATGTCGACGTTGGAGTCCACACTGAAGTGCCAGAAGCTGCATTTGCCGTTGGTGAGTTCGGGGTCGATGGCACCGTGGTTGATGTAAAGCACTTCCTTGCCGGGATTGCGGGCATTGTGCTTGTCGATGGCATCCACCAGCGCGAAGGCGACACCGGAGCCATTGCCCTGCGCCACGTAACGGTAGCCCTGGTCGATGGCGCGCTTGAGCTGGCTGAGGCTGTCCTGGACACCCGCTTTGTTATCGAAGCCGACGATCTCCAGCGTATGTTCGCCCGCCCATTTTTCCTTGTTCGCCAGCTCGCTGAAATACTGCCACGTGCGCAGTTGGTTCTCGCCCAGCGCCGCAAACGATCCCGATAGGGGGTCGATCAGCGCGACCTTGATGGTGTCGGCATGGGCCACGCCCGTCGCCAGGCTTGTTGCCAATGCCAAGGCACCCAGTTTGAATTGTGTCGCGTACCTCATTGCGTCTCCTATATTGGTTATTCAGCCACGATGGCTCGTCGTCCACCCTAAACTTCCAGCCAATCCTTGCGCACTTGCCGGGCATCGCGCAGATCGCCTGGTGCTCCTTCAAACACAATCGTCCCGCGGCCCATTACATAGACCCGCTGGGAAATATCGAGGGCGATCGCCAGCTTCTGCTCCACCAGCAGGACGGCGACGCCGCGTTGACGCAGTGTTTCCAGATAGCTCGCCACTTGTTCAACGATCTGGGGCGCCAGGCCTTCCGTGGGCTCATCGATCATGATGAGCCGCGGGTCTCCGATGAGGGAACGGCACAGCGTCAACATCTGCTGTTCACCGCCCGACATGACGCCGGCCTGTGTGTGGCGGCGTTCCTTCAGGCGCGGGAACATTTCGTACATATCGTCGATGGTCCACTGCGAGCGCTTGCCGCGCTTTTGCCCCAACAGCAGGTTCTGCTCAACGGTCAGAGAGGGAAACACCTCGCGGCTCTCGGGGACGTAGCCCAGCCCCTCGCGTGCAATCTCGTGCGTCTTCAGGCCGTGGATCTGCTTGCCGTCGAACATCACGGAGCCGGTCGAGTGAACATGGCCCATGATGGCCTTCACAGTGGTTGAGCGGCCCACGCCATTGCGTCCCAGCAGGCTTACGATTTCGCCGGCGCGTACCTTCAGGTCTACGCCCTGCAGCACGTGGCTCTTTCCGTAGTAGGCATGCAGCCCTGAGATTTCAAGCAATGCCATCCACCACCTCTTTCTTCTTGTCTTGTCGGGCGCCCAGGTAGGCTTCCTGGACCTTCGCATTCCCGCGAATGTTCTCCGGCGTGTCGCACGCGATGACCTGGCCGTAGACCACCACGGCCACCCGATCGGCAAGGCCGAACACGACGCCCATATCGTGTTCGACGATGAGCAGGGTCTTGTTCTCGCTGATGGTCTTGATCAGCTCGATGGCCGCATCGCTTTCCCCGCGGCTCATGCCGGCGGTCGGTTCGTCCAGCAGGATGGTGTGTGCGTCGCCCGCCACGGCCATGCCGATTTCCAGCGCGCGCTGTTCGGCGTAAGTAAGCAGGTTCACCGGGACGTCTCGCCTCGCGGCCAGTCCGATTCTTTCCAGGATTTCTTCTGCCCGCTCGTGTAGCGGCTTGAGCTGGCTGATGCGTTTCCAGAAGGTGTATCGATAGCCTTGCGCCCACATCGCAGCAGACAGCAAGTTCTCGTAGACGGTCTGGCGCAGGAACAGATTGGTGATCTGGAAGCTTCGGCTCAAGCCGTGCCGATAGATTTCCTGCGCATTGCAGTCATCGATGCGTTGGCCGTCGAACCAGATCTCGCCGGAGGTGACCGAGAGCCGCCCGGAAATCAAGTGGAATACGGTGGACTTGCCCGCACCATTGGGCCCGATCACCGCCAGCCGTTCCCCTTTGCGCACAGCCAGGTCCAGGCCCCGAATGATCTGGGTCTTGCCGAATTGCTTGTGCACGTTCTTCAGTTCGAGGACGTTCTCCGTCATGCGTCTTCTCCTTCCAGTTCGCCGGAATCTTGTGCAAGCCGGTTGAACAAGGCACGACCGGAGGGCTTAATGGTGAGCATGCCCGCCAGCAATATTGCAAGCACGACGATCCATGTAATGACCGAGAGGTGGTCCAGGGTCAGACCCCACATTGACAAGGTGCCGGACGCGCCTGCAGCCTGGTGATACAGCAGCTCGATCACCAGTATGGTTCCCGCCAGCAAGCACAACGCGCTGAGAACCAGCCGGGCAAACAAGGCGTAGCGTTTGTAGGTGACGGTTTTCCTGAGCACTTCCAGGCCGGGCTTGATGAGACTGCTGATACCGCCGGGGGCGTAGACCACCACCAGTATGAAGACGATGCCCAAATACATTTGCCAGCCGGCGGTGTAATCGGGCAGCAGCTTTGTCAGCAGCACACCAATGACTGCACCCAGCATGGGCCCGACGAAGGTCGTCGTGCCGCCGATGAAGGTGAATAGCAGTACGGCGCCGGATTCGTGCAGGCTGAGGACTTCGTCCGTGGCGATCTCGAAGTTGATCGCCATCAGCGAGCCGCCGATTCCTGCGAAGAGGCCGGAGGCCATGAGCGCCATGTAGCGCAATAGATGCGGGTTGAACCCGATGAAGGGAATGCGTTCCTCGTTGTCGCGTACGCCGTTGAGCAGGCGGCCGAGCGGTGTGCGGGTCAGGTAGTAGGTCGCCGCCACGCAGATAAACAGCCAGAACGCCACCAGGTAATAAACCTGGATCTGAGGGCCGAAGGTCCAGCCAAACAGCGCATCTCCGTAGACGCGGTCGGTGGACACGCCGCCTTCGCCTCCGAAGAAGCCGGGGAACATGAGGGCGCTCGCGTAGGCCATCTGTCCGATCCCCAATGTGATCATGGCGAACGCCACACCGGAGATGCGCGTGATGATATAGCCGATGAGGGCGGCGAAGGCCAGGCCTGTTAGCGCGCCGACAACAGGTATCAGCGGCAGCGGCAGCCAGAACGATCCGCCGCCGGCAAGGTTCATGGCGTGCACCGACATGAAGGCGCCCAGCCCCGAGAAAGCGGCGTGGCCGAAGGAGAGCATGCCGCTTTGCCCAAGCAGAATGTTGTAGGACAAGGCCAGGACAATGCCCGTGCCCATCTGAGTGAGATGGGAATGCGCGAGCGAGGATGTGAACACATGGGGCGCCGCCAGCAGGACAGCGGCGAATACGAGCCACGTCAGCAACATGCGATTGGCCGTCAGTCGGCCGGATGGGTTGGCAGTCAGGGAATGTGTCGTCATGAATCAGTTCTCCCGCTTGCCCAGCAGACCACGCGGACGGAATATCAGGATCAGGACCAGCAGCGCGTAAGGCAGCATGGGAGCGACTTCGGCCAGACTCACGGACAGCACGGCGTGGCCGAACATGTCGGGTCCCACATTGACCCCGGCCGCCGCGAGCGCATCCGCAGGCGAGAAGTCGATCGCAATCGAAAAGGTCTGGATCACGCCGATGAGCAGCGAGGCCAGCAGCGCGCCCATTAGCGAGCCCATGCCGCCGGCCACGACCACGACGAAGATGATGGTGCCCAGCGTCTCGGCCATGCCCGGTTCGGTCACCAGCGCATTGCCGCCAATCACGCCCGCCAGCCCAGCCAGCGCGCACCCCCCGCCGAACACCAGCATGAACACGCGCGGCACGTTATGCCCGAGCGATTCCACCATCTGGGGATGTGTGAGCGAGGCCTGGATGATCAAACCGATGCGTGTCCGCGTCAGCACCAGATACAGCGCCAGCAAAGTGAGCACGGCGATCAGCATCATGAACGCCTGGTACTTGGGGAAGGTGGTGGTGTAAAGGGTGAAGAGCGGCCCTTGAAGCACATCGGGAATGCCATAAGGCACGGCCGAGCGGCCCCACACCAATTGCACCCCTTCCAGAATCAAGTAGGACAGCCCGAAGGTGTACAAGAGCTCCGCCACGTGCCCGTATTTATGCACGGCGCGCAGCCCATAGCGTTCCACCAGGATGCCAGCAATGCCCACCAGCAGGGGGGCCAGGAAGAACGCCGTCCAGTACCCCGCAATGCCGCTGATCGTGTAGGCGAAGTAGGCCCCCAGCATGTAGAAGCTGGCATGGGCGAAGTTGAGCACCCCCATCATGCTGAAGATGAGGGTCAGCCCTGAAGAAAGCATGAACAGCAGCAGCCCGTAGCTCAAGCTGTTCAAGAGCGAGATCAGGAAGAACTCCATTCAAGTCTCCAACGTGTGTCGGTCAGTCAGAGTGCGATACATGCGCTGCCCTTCAGGTTGAGCATCGAGCGCGCTTCATCGGGCGTTGCCGGCTGCAACGACAACTCTTCGAGAATGCGCCTGATCTTCTGCACCTGGTCTCCGCAAGACTTGGCGAGCTTGCCCGGTTCAAGGTAAAGGCTGTCTTCCAGGCCGACCCGGACGTGACCGCCCATGATCGCGCTCATGGTGACGAGTGGAATCTGATGGCGACCGGCTCCCAGCACGGAGAACCGGTATTCGTCCCGGCCGAAGAGGCGATCGGCGGTGGTGCGCATCAGAGCCAGGTTTTCCGGGTCCGGGCCCATGCCTCCCAGGATTCCGAAGATCATCTGAATGAACAGGGGTCCCTTTACCAGCCCGGCGTCCACGAAGTGCGCCAGGTTGTATAGGTGCCCGAGGTCGTAGCACTCGAACTCGAAGCGGGTGCCGCAGTCTTCGCCCAGCACCTTCAAGATGTGCTTGATGTCGCGGAAGGTGTTGCGGAAGATGAGGTCTTCCATGCCTTCGATGTAAGGCTTTTCCCAGTCGTGCTTCCATTCCTTGATCTTCTGCGCCGCTGGATGGATCGAGAAGTTCATGGAACCCATGTTCAGGGAACACATTTCCGGCTGGAGCTTCAGTGGATAGGCGAGGCGCTCTTCCAGCGTCATGCGGGTGCTGCCACCGGTCGTGATGTTGAGCACGGCGTCCGTTTGTTCGCGGATACGCGGCACGATCTGGTCGAACACAGCCGGGTCGGGCGTTGGACGCCCGTCCCTCGGGTCGCGCGCATGCAGATGCACGATGGCCGCGCCGGCATTGGCGGCGTCCACTGCGTTCTGCACGATCTGGTCCGGCGTGAGCGGAAGGTATTCCGACATGGACGGCGTATGAACGGCGCCCGTGACCGCGCACGTGATGATGACTTTGGAAGACCGGTTTGAAACCATTGCGTGTTTCCTAGACGTGTTGAGCCGAGCTGGAGCCTGCGGCGAGTAGATCGTCGAAACGGGAAAGATTCGAGAAGGTCGGCACCGTGCGCCGGTTCTGGGCTTCGACGACCAGTTCGACGACGCGGTCGTTGAAGGGCGTGGGTATGCCGTACTGGCGGCCCGTGTCGCACACCACGCCGTTGATGAAATGGATTTCTGTATCGCGGCCCTTCTCCAGGTCCTGAAGCATGCTGGCGCGCAGGAGGCGATGTTGATTCCAGATTCGTTCGATGAGGGGGAACTTCGCTTCCGTATCGTTGGGAGAGGCGAGGCGGAAGGACTCGAAATCTTCGCCCTGCATCGAGGCCATGCGGTGGCCCGCAGCATGTGCCGCGCGCACGGTTTCATCCGCCAGAAAGGCGATGCAGCGCATGGCGCGCGGGTCGTCCAGCACTTCGCCAAACGTGCATCCCAGGGCGGCGGACATACCGCTGAAGGTCGCGTTCATTAGCACCTTGGACCAGCGGATGCCCATGAGGTCGGGCAGGATGACGGTATTGCCGACGCAGGAAAGAAAGGCCTGCACCTGTTTGAGCCGCGGCCGCTGCACGCCGTCGATTTCGCCGATCTCGAAGGCGAACTGCCGGGTGGTCTCTTCTTTGGTGGTCAGTTGGGAGACACCGGGGCCGATCCATGTTGCGCCGAAGCCAACGGCACCGCCGATCGTGCGGCCTGCGGAGACATAAGAGGCGACGCGTGGTTCGGGAATGCCGTTCTGCAGGGTGCACACGATGCTGTCATCGTGCAGGAAGGGCAGCAGCCGGGGAAGCACGACGTCGTTGGCCGTCTGCTTGTTCAGAAGAAACACCAAGTCATACTGACCCGACATTTCCTCGGGCGCGTAGGCCTTAACGGGAACGAGCAGCTCCATCTCGCCGGTGATGCGGGCACCCACGCGATTCAGCGCTTGCACGTGTTCTGTATTGCTGTCGATGAGATCGACTGGGTAGCCGCCGCGGTTCATCAGGGCGCCAATGATCGTGCCCAGCGAACCAGCACCTATGATTGCTGCTCGCATCCAACCTCCTCCAGAATCGGCCGAAGCCGGTAACCGTGACCGGTGTCGCCGGCCTTATGTCTAAGTTGAGTGTCGTTGCACTCGTGTATTAAAATCGATTACAAGCAAATAATCGATTTTTTAAGTTCGGCTGTCAATAGGGCATGCCCCCTTTCAGATCCGGGGCGGCTCTGCTTGATCGGGACTCTCGGCGTACGCTATCGTCGGTGCTGGATGCCGGCGTATAGGCTGACGGTGTTCCGGTCAGGCGGGACAGACCGGCAGATAACAGGGTGGGATGGGCAAGTGTCGAAAACCGGTAAAAGCCTCACGGAGAGCGTGTATCTGTCGCTGCGCGATGACATGCTCACCTACCGTATTAAGCCCGCGACGAAGCTGAATATCGCATCATTGGCCAGTGCCAGGGGCGTCAGTCTGAGCGCGGTGCGCGAAGCATTGGCACGCTTGAGTTCTGAAGGCTTCGTCATTCCCGAACCGCGTCGGGGCTTTCGCGTGGCGTCCGTCTCGCGGGAGGACCTGCTCGATTTGACAGAGCAACGCGTCGCGATCGAGGGCCAATGTCTGCAACGCTCGATTCAGCATGGGGATGTCGCATGGGAAGGCCGCATTCTGGCCAGCCTGCATGAATTGAGCCGCACGCCTGCCCGTAACGACGAAGGCTTTAATCCGGCATGGATCAGTTCACATACGCGCTTTCACAGCGCACTGGTGGAAGCTTGCGACAGCCCTTGGCTTATGCGCATCCGCGAGCTGTTGTATAGCCATTCCGAACGCTATCGCGTGCTGTCCATCCATATCGACCGTTCGCATCTGGATACGGAACACCACGACATCGCAGAGGCGACCATTGCCCGCGACACGGCACGTGCCGTGGATTTGCTGACCGAGCATATCCGGCTCACGGCTCGCATCATTCTCGAAAACGATGCAAAGCGCAGCGTGTCCTTCTTTGCCGGCGAGTCGGCGGAGGACGAAAAGTCGCTCGCCGGAGATCCGGCGGAGGAAGACGTGTTCGAAGGCTGAAGGCGCCCAGGAAGGCGATCGGCGTGGGGGGCTTGTGCGGGCCCGTCAAGCGAAAACGATACGATCCTTGCCCTGGCTCTTGGCTTCGTATAAGGCTCGATCCGCCCGCTGCAGCGTGTCCATGTATGACCCGTCCTCCGGCCGCATCGTTGTCACGCCTACACTGGCCGTCACCATGGCGCCTTCCACCGAAAACTGCAGCAGCTCGTTTCTGAGGCGCAATTGAAGGCGCTCGGCCAACAGCATGGCTTCATCCAGCGCCGTATTCGGCAAGGCCACCACGAACTCATCACCGCCGAAGCGGCAAACCGTATCGGTCTTACGTAACGCGGTCCGACAGATATTCGCAACCGCCTGGATGATCTGGTCGCCCGCGTGATGCCCTTTGGTGTCGTTGACCTTCTTCAAGTTGTCCAGATCGAACATGAAGACAGAAGTCGGAACGGACAAGCGCAGCGACAATTCGTGGTGTTGGGTGAGGTCGTGTTCAAGACGACGGCGGTTGTAGAGGCCCGTGAGCTGATCGGTATCGCTCAATTCCCGCAGCCGACTTTCCAATGTGTGTCGTTTAGAGATATTGCTGGCGACCCATAGCACGACGTCCTCATCGTCGACCTGGAAGCTGAGCGCCTGGATACGCCCTTCGAACCAGATCGGGTCGGCGGGCCCAATGTCGTCCAGTCCCTTGACGTCCTTGTTGCTCAGTTCATACTCAACGATGAGCAATCTCCGGGTGTCTAGTGCTGCGGTGATCTGTTCGAGAAACCAATTCGCCTTCTCGGTGTGAATCACATCGCCGATACGCAGACCCACAAGCCCGGTGCCGTCGTGGTAATAGCGCGGATCACGTCCGCCATACACGCCAACGTACTTGCCTGTGCGCGTGAGGATGAAGGTGGGATCGGGAAGTGAGTCGAGAACCAGCCCGATTTGTTCTACGTTGATCATGACTCACTTTCCGATACAGAAACTCGAGAAAATCTCGCCCAACAGGTCGTCGCTGCTGAACTGCCCGGTGATGGCGCCCAGCTCCTCGTGCGCCAGGCGCAATTCTTCGGCAAACAGATCCAGCACTTGATCGTCCAGCTCGGCGTGCGTACGCGCAATCGCCAAGTGTTGGCCGGCTGCTTCCAGCGCGCGCACATGCCGCTCGCGCGCGAGCCAAGGCGACTCGGCACCGGGCGACCAGCCCGCAATATCCAGCAGGCGTTGCCGCAGCACATCCAGCCCCTCGCCCGTCCTCGCGGAAATGTACAGTGGCGCCGGCGTGCCTGGCGCTGTCGGATCTGTCGGCGCTATCGGGGTCAGACCACGATCTATGGGCGGCAGATCACGACCTTGCTCGCGGAGATCGTGGTCTGACCCCATTTTCTTGGAGGGGTCCAACAGGTCGAGTTTGTTGAATACCTTGAGGATCGGCGCGCGTGCGGGCAGACGTCGTGTGATCTCGGTTTCGAGCTCGTCGTCGGTGTCGCGGGCGTCTTGCAAATGAATGACGACATCGGCGCGTTCGATCTCCGCCCAGGTGCGAGCGATGCCGATGCTTTCGACCTCGTCCTCGGTTTCCCGCAAACCAGCCGTATCTACAATGTGTAGAGGCACACCTTCGATGTGTATCTGCTGGATGACGCGATCGCGTGTCGTGCCGGCGATGGGAGTCACGATGGCGATCTCATCGCCTGCCAACGCATTGAGTAGGCTGGACTTACCCACATTGGGTCGCCCCGCCAACACGATATGCAGGCCCTCCCGCAGGATCATCCCCTGACGCGCCTGGCGCTGAATCGCTTCCAGGTCGGCAATGATGGCGTCCAACGTGGGCCGGGCCTGGTACTTCTCAAGAAAGTCGATCTCTTCTTCCGGAAAGTCCAGCGTGGCTTCCACCAGCATGCGCAGGTGGATGATGCGCTCATTAAGCGCAGTGACTTCCTGCGAGAATGCCCCCGAGAGCGAGGCCATCGCGCTGCGGGCGGCCGCTTCGGACGATGCATCGATCAGGTCGGCCACTGCTTCGGCCTGGGCCAGATCCAGGCGTTCGTTCAGAAAGGCGCGTTGCGTGAACTCGCCGGGCTCTGCATGGCGAACGCCCCATTCGCGCCCAGCCTCCAGACAGCGTTGCAGTACGCGGCGCAGCACCGCCGGGCCGCCGTGGCCTTGCAGTTCGAGGACGTCTTCACCCGTGTAGGAGTGGGGCGCCTTGAAGTACAGTACGATGCCGGCGTCGATCGCCTTGCCCTCGGCGTCGTCGAAGGGAAGGTAATGCGCGTGACGCGGCTTCAGCGGTACATTGAAGAGCTTGGCCGCAAGGCCGTCGAGGTTGCTGCCCGAGATACGCACCACGCCGATGCCGCCTTTTCCTGGTGCGGTGGCGATGGCCGCGATCGGGTCATTCGAACGCGAATTCATGATGTATAAGCGGGTGATGAGGGTGGGGCTGCCGCAGGGAGCGAACAGTGTATCGCCTTCGTCCAACAAAGGAGAAAACATGCCATACATGATCGAGACATTTGACAAACCGGGTACCGGCGAACTGCGTCAGCAACTTCGGCCTGCCCACCTCGATTATCTGGAACAGAACAAGAAACTCCTGCTCGCCTGCGGCGCCAAGCTGCTGGACGACGGCGTCACCGGTACGGGAAGTTTCTACATCGTCGACGTCGAAACCCGGGAAGAAGCCCAGGCTTTTATCAACGGCGATCCTTTCACCGCGGGCGACCTGTTCGAGCGGATCGTGATCACTCGCTGGCGGAAGGCCTATCTGAACGGCGAAAGCTATTTGTGAATCGTGGGCCCATCCGGCCCTGTTCGCTGCTGTACCCACTAATTTCTTGAAGGGCCGCGCGCCATGACCTTGTATCAGGCTTATCTGTACCTGGGCATCGCCATCGTTGCTGAAGTCGTGGCCACCACGGCACTCAAAGCTTCCGATGGCTTTACGCGGCTGGGCCCGAGCGTGCTCACGGTTCTGGGCTATGCGATGGCCTTCTATTGCCTCGCGCTGACCTTGCGCGTCATTCCGACGGGGGTGGCTTATGCGATATGGTCCGGTGTCGGCATCGTGCTGATCTCCGTGGCGGGCTGGCTGGTGTTTCGGCAAAGCCTGGATCTGCCGGCCATCATCGGCATGGGCCTGATCCTCGCCGGAGTCGTCGTAATCAACGTCTTTTCGCAAAGCGTCCGCCACTAGTACGGTAAGAAGGGGGTCAGACCCCCATCTACCTGAAAAGGGGTCAGACCCCGATCTCTCGCACTGCGTTAGATCGTGGTCTGACCCCAATTTCATTTTTTAGACCTTATACCGCTGCGTCGACTTGGGTGCCGGTCTGCTGCTGGCTTTCGATGACCTCGATGGCAGCCGCCACGCCCGCGCCGTAGGCGGGATCCGCCTGGGTGCAGTGGTAGATGTGGCGCTCCTGCACGTCTCGAGACACGCCGGCGATAGCGCGGGCGGTGTTCTCGAACAGGCGCTGCTGTTCTTCGGGCGTCATCAACCGGAAGAGGTTGCCAGGCTGGCTGAAGTAGTCTTCATCCACGCGGTGGTTCCAGTGGTCCGCCGCGCCTTCGAGCGAGAGAGGCGGTTCACGGTAGTCCGGCTGCTCGGCCCATTCGCCGCGCGTGTTGGGCTGGTGAGCGATGGTTGCACCGTGATTGCCATCCACGCGCATCGCGCCGTCACGGTGGTAGCTGTGGAAGGGGCACCGCGGCTGGTTGACCGGAATCTGGTGGTGGTTCACGCCCAGGCGATAACGCTGCGCATCCCCATACGAGAACAGGCGGGCCTGCAGCATGCGATCCGGCGAGAAGCTGATTCCAGGCACAACGTTGGCGGGCGTGAAGGCAGCTTGTTCGACTTCGGCGAAGAAGTTGTCCGGATTACGGTTCAGTTCCAGTACCCCGACCTCGATGAGCGGGTAATCGCCCTTGGGCCAGACCTTGGTCAGGTCGAAGGGATTCAGATGATACGAACCCGCTTCCTTCTCAGGCATGATCTGAACGTACATCTTCCAGCGGGGGAAGTCGCCGCGCTCAATCGCGTCGAACAGGTCACGCTGCGAGCTTTCGCGGTCGCGGCCGACTACTTCTTGTGCTTCAGCATCCGTCAGGTTTTTGATGCCCTGCTCGGTGCGGAAATGGAACTTCACCCAAAAGCGCTCGTTCTGTGCGTTGATGAAGCTGAACGTGTGACTGCCGAACAGGTGCATGTTACGGAAGCTGGCGGGAATGCCGCGATCGCTCATCACGATGGTGACCTGGTGCAGGGCTTCGGGCAGGCCGGTCCAGAATTCCCAGTTGTTCTGGGCGCTGCGCATACCGGTGCGCGGGTCGCGCTTCACGGCGTGGTTCAGGTCCGGGAACTTGAGCGGGTCACGGAAGAAGAACACGGGCGTGTTGTTACCGACCAGGTCCCAGTTGCCTTCTTCGGTGTAAAACTTCATGGCGATGCCGCGGATGTCGCGCTCGGCATCCGCCGCGCCGCGCTCGCCAGCCACCGTGGAGAAGCGAGCGAACATGGGCGTTTGCTTGCCTACTTCCGAGAAGATCCTGGCGCGAGTGTATTGAGTGATGTCGTTGGTGACCGTGAAGGTCCCATACGCTCCAGAGCCCTTGGCGTGCATACGACGCTCAGGGATGACCTCGCGATCAAAGTGGGCCAGCTTTTCGATCAGCCACACGTCCTGCAGGAGCAGGGGGCCACGCGGGCCGGCGGACATGGAGTTCTGGTTATCGACGACCGGGGCGCCGGCGGCAGTGGTGAGTTTCTTCATAGTAGGCTCCTTCAATGTTGCGTCGGCTGTACCCGATACGATGTATGCATCGAATTACCGATTGCGATAGAAGGATTCTAAGGAGGCCTACTTGATATGTGAAATTGATTGTTTGTAATGTTGCGATAGAAAACGACTAAATTCCTAGGTAACTCTTGAGCGTGTCCTGAGCGTCCAGGTAATCCTGCGAACTTCCCTGCCAAGCTACCTGGCCCTTTTCCACGATGTAATGGCGGTCCGCCAGCGGCAACATGGACGACAGGTTCTTATCGATGCAGAGAATGGACAGGCCCGTTTCCTTCAGCAGCTGCAGGGCGTGCCAGATGTCGCGTCGTACGAGCGGCGCCAAGCCCTCCGTGGCTTCGTCCAGAATCAGCAAGCGCGGATTCGTCATCAGCGCGCGCCCGATCGCCAGCATCTGTTGCTCGCCGCCGGACAGCCGGGTGCCGGGATTGTCCCGTCGTTCCTGCAGTCGCGGAAACAGCCCGTAAACGCGCTCCAGCGTCCACTTTTGCACTTGGGCTGGGCCGGTCGTTGCATCCTTTGATCCGCTTTCAGCATGGACCCGATTTCGCGTCCCAGTGGCGCCGCTGCGTGCCGTGGCGAGCAGATTTTCCTCTACGCTTAGATTCGGAAAAATCTGGCGCCCCTCCGGAACCAGGCCAATGCCGGCGCGGGCAATTTGGTAGGAGGCACTGCGCGTAATGTCGAGCCCGTTGAACTGAAGGGTACCCGCCTGCGTGCGCAGAAGCCCCACGATGCACTTCACCGTGGTGGTCTTGCCCATGCCGTTGCGACCGAGCAGAGTCACGAACTCGCCCGCATCCACGTGCAGGCTCATGCCGTGCAAGACCTGACTGCGACCATATCCCGCATGCAAGCCGTCCACCCGCAACAGCGGCGTGGCGGGGATCGAAGCGACGCCGTTCATGCCTCTTCTCCCAGATAGGCCTGCTGCACGGCGGGGTCCTTGCGGATATCGGCCGGCGAGCCGGTGGCGATACAGCGGCCGTACACCAGCACGCTGACGTCGTCCGCCAGGCTGAAGACGGCTTCCATGTCGTGCTCTACAAGCAGCGTGGCGTAGCGCTCCCGCAAGCCCGCCAGTACTTCGGTCATCTGCTGCGATTCCGCCTTGCTCATCCCTGCCATGGGCTCGTCCAGCAGCAATACTTTCGGTTCGCCCGCTAGCACCATGGCCAGTTCCAACTGACGCTGTTGACCGTGCGCGAGCGCCGCCGCTTCGCTGTTCGCATGGGCGGCCAGGCCGGCCTGTTCTAGTGCGCGCATGGCCGGCTCGGTCAGTGATGCTTGCCGATGTACGGGTTGCCAGCAACGGAAGCTGTGCCCCTGACGTGCCTGCACTGCGAGCATGACGTTTTCCAGCGCCGTGAACTCGGGGAAGATCGATGTGATCTGGTAGGAGCGCACCAGCCCCAGCAAGCTGCGCGCATGGATCGGCAGGCGAGAGATGTCGTTTCCGTCGAGTTTGATGACGCCTGCATCGGGCGTGACCTCGCCGGAGAGCTGGCCGATGAGTGTGGACTTGCCGGCGCCATTGGGACCGATCAAAGCGTGGATGCGCCCTGTTTCCAGGTCCAGATCGACGTTGTCCGTGGCCAGCAGGCCGCCATAACGCTTAACGAGGCCGCGTACTGTGAGCCGAGTCATGCGTCAGCGCTCCTTGCGCGAGCCCGCGCTGGCAATGATGCCCGCGATCCCGCGTCGACTCGCCACGGCCACCGCCACAATGGCGGGTCCGAAGATGATCATCCAGTGTTCCGTGATGCTCTTCAGCACTTCTTCCGTTAGCAACATGGCAGCGGCACCGTATAGCGGTCCGAGCACGGAGCCCATGCCGCCCAACACCACCATGACGATGAGTTCCCCGGACATGGCCCAGGACATGTAAGACGGCGCCGCAAACTGCGTCAGGTTGGCGTAGAGGACACCGGCCACGCCGCATAGCATGGCCGACATTACGTAGGCCGCCAGGCGATAGCGGGCCGTGGGGAATCCGAGCGCGCGCATGCGCTGTTCGTTGATTCGGCTGCCACGCAGAACCATGCCAAAGCGCGATTCCGTGAGACGCCGGGTGCCATACAGTGCGCCAAACAGCAGCACCAGTGACACGGTGTATAGCCGGCCCGTGTCTGCCAAGTTCGCCCCAAGCAGCTGGCTGCCGGAGGCGAGCCGTAAGCCGTCGTCCCCGCCGTAAAGGCTGAGGCTCACGAATACAAAGTAGAACATCTGCGCAAATGCCAGCGTGATCATGATGAAGGCGATCCCCTGGGTGCGCAGCGCGATGGCGCCCGTCACGAGCCCAGTAATGCCGCAGGCCGTAAGGGCGATCAGAAGGTGGAGCAGGGCGTTGTCCAGCCCGTGAAAGGCAGGGATGGCCGCGCTGTAGACACCGAGGCCCAGAAACAGAGCGTGGCCAAAGCTGACCATGCCGCCATAGCCCAGCACGAGATTCAGTGCGACCGCCGCGATGGCCAGCACCACGATGCGGCACATGAGCGCCAGAACGAAAGCCTGGTCTGTCCAGGCTGCGTACAAGGGCAACAGTACGAAGGTGGCCAACAGGACAATGGGCACCCAGCGAGCCAGCCCGGTGCGTGCACCGATGGCGGGAGAGGAATGAGAGTGAGCGGGGGACATGGATTCAGCCTCGCTGCACGGGGAAGAGACCTTGTGGGCGCAACGCGAGTACCACCGCCATAAGGATGTAAATGATCATGGAAGCGACTGCCGGCCCGGCGATGTCCGCGCTACTGCGCTCCATCATGCCGCGAAACACCGCCGGCAGCAGTGTGCGGCCCAGCGTATCTACAACTCCAACGATCAACGAGGCGTAGAAGGCGCCGCGGATCGAGCCGATACCGCCAATGACGATCACCACCATGGTCAGGATGAGGATGGGTTCACCCATGCCCACCTGTACCGACATGATTGGGCCGGCAAGCAGTCCCGCCACACCTGCGAGCACGGCACCCAGGCCGAACAGCAGCGCATTGAGCAGGCGGATGTTCACCCCCAGCGCACCGACCATTTCCCGGTGGGTTGCACCGGCACGCAACAACATACCCAGGCGCGTGTGGTGCACCAGCAGGTAGCAGCCCAGCGCGACGGCAAGGCCGGAGGCAATGATCAGCAGGCGGTAGGCAGGGTAGCGAATGCCGAAGAATTGCACGGCCCCACCCAAGGCATCGGGGACTTCCATGTAGACCGGCGACGCGCCCCAGATCATGCGGGCCGCTTCGTTGAAGAACAGGATCAGCCCGAAGGTGGCCAGCACCTGGTCGAGGTGGTCGCGGTCGTACAGGCGGCTGAGCGCGAGTTTGTCCAGCGCCATGCCGAGCACCATCATGACCGGCGCCAGCAGCAGCGCGGCGAGCCAGAACGAGCCGGTGTAGTTGTACAGGGCGGCCGCGATGAAGGCGCCCATCATGTAAAGCGAACCGTGGGCCAGGTTCACGAAATTCATGATCCCGAACACCAGGGTCAGGCCGGCGGCCATGAGGAACAGCAGCACGCCCAACTGAAGGCCATTGAGCGCCTGGATGACGAACAGATTGAAGCTCACGATACAACTCTGCGGGACCCGCAGGGCGGCAGGCGCCGCCCTATAAGTCCACGAATTACTTCAGGTGGCATTGCGCCCCGAGATTGGCCCGCGTGGCGATATTCACCCGCGACGAGGCCTGGAGCGCAGCGCCGTCGCCTTCAGCGACCACGTCGACGCGATAGAAGGCAGCGTCGGGGAAGTGATTGGCGTCGAACTTGAACGGCCCACGTACCGACTGGAAGTCGGCTTCCTTCAGGGCGGCGATGAAGGCCTGCTTGTCGGAGAGGTCCCCCTTGACCTTTTGCAGCGCGGAGTCGATGAGGTTGGCAGCGTCGTAGGACTGTGCCGCGTACATGGAGGGCGGCCGCTTGTAGGCTTTTTCGAAGGCTTCCACGAACGCCTTGTTCTGCGGATTGTCGATGTTCGGCGCGTACGGCGCGCTGGTGATCGCGCCCACAGCCAGGTTCTTCAGCGCGGGCAGTGTCGTGCCGTCGATGGTCGCCGCGGAGATGATTGGGATCGAACCCAGCAGGCCCGCCTGGCGGTATTGCTTGATGAAGTTAATGCCCATGCCGCCGGGATAGAACACGTACACCGCATCGGGCGAGGCGGCTTGCAGCTGAGCGATTTCGGCAGAGTAGTCGGGCTGGTTGACTTGGGTATAGACCTCGTCGATCACGTTGCCCTTGAAGTTGCGCTTGAAGCCAGACACCGCATCGCGGCCCGCCTGGTAGTTGGCGGCCATGAGATACACGTTCTTGTAGCCGAGGTCGTTGGTGAGCTGACCACCCGCCTCGTGCAGCATGTCGTTGTCCCACGACGTGGAGAAGTAGTATTCCGAGCATTCTTTGCCGGCGATCGGTGCCGGCCCGGCGTTGGAGCCGATGAAGAACACCTCGGCACTGGTGATTGGCTTGTGTATCGCCATCATCACGTTGGAGAAGGTGACGCCGGTGACGATGTCCACCTTGTCGCTTTGCAGCAGCTTGGTGGCTGCTTGCACGCCGACGTCCGGCTTGAGCTGGTCGTCTTCCTTGATGACAGTGACGGGTACGCCGCCCAGTTTTCCGCCGCGCTGCTCAACCGCCAGCATGAAGGCATCGTATTGATCCTGGCCCAATGCGCCGCCGGGACCGGACAAGGTGCCGATGAAGCCGATTTTGAGCGGGGCTTGCGCGAAGGCGGGGTTGAACAAGCCGCATGCCAAGGCAGCGGCCGCGGCGGCCTGCAGCAGCGTGGCGCGCACGGAATTGGGGGTGCGAGGGCTCATGGGGAATGGTTTCCTGTGTATCGCGGGGGTTCGTCTGGACGTTGCGTCGAACGCGTGACATTACCTGAATGTCGTAACCAAAGCCATCCGTGAATACCAGAGAGCGTGGCTTTACCGCCCCGCGGGCAAAGAACGATCACCGTGCGAAACGCCTCACGGTCGCCGCTCGAAAGGCCGAACTTTCGGCGTTCGCACCGTCATACTGTCGCCGTAGGCACCGCCGCCGTGTTGCCAATCGGTAGGGGTGCTGCCTCCGTCCTATCAATAGGCGGCCGCGTAGATTGCGTAGGCGTCCTCTTCGCGGACCTCGCGCGGGTTGTTGCCCAGCAAACGGGTCTGCTTCATTGCATCGCTGGCCAGCCGTGACAGATCCGTCTCCTGAACCCCAACTTCGCGTAAGCGGCGCTCGATGCCGGTGGTGTGGATCAACGCTTCCAGGTGTGCGATTAAGGCTTGGCTGCGAGCTTCTGCACTTCCCGAGCTGTCGGGCACGATGAGCTCGGCAAGCTCCGCATAAAGCCCCGCCGCATCCGGCGCGTTGAAGCGCAATACGTGGGGAAGAACCAGCGAATTGGACAGCCCGTGAGGCACGTGGAAGATGCCGCCCAGGGGGTATGCCAGTGCGTGCACGGCCGCCACGGGGGCGTTGGCAAAAGCCTGGCCGGCCAGCATGGCCCCCAGCAGCATGGCTTCGCGGGCTGCGAGGTCATCTCCATGCTGGCAGGCTCGCAAGAGATTTCGGGCGAGCAGGGTCAGCGCCTGCGCGGCCAGCATGTCGGACACCGGATTCTTCAGGTGCTTGCTGGTGTAGGCCTCAATGGCGTGGACCATGGCGTCGATGCCCGTGGCCGCCGTGGCCTTGGGTGGCAAGCCGAGTGTGAGCTGTGCATCCAGGATCGCCATGTCGGCGTACAGCGTAGGAGAAACGACACCGGACTTCGTGGTTTCGCCCGTCGTGACGATGGAGACTGGCGTAACTTCAGAGCCTGTGCCGGCGGTGGTGGGAATCTGCACGAGCGGCAAACGTGCGCCGCGCACATTGCCGATACCGTACATGTCGGTCAGCGGCTGGTCGCCGCCCAGTAACACGGCAAGCAACTTTGCGACGTCCATGGAAGAGCCGCCGCCCAGGCCCACCACGATCTCGGCGCCCCATTCCCGGGCTTGTTCCGTTGCCTCGAGCACGACGTGTTCGGGCGGGTCCGCCACCACATGGTCGATCACCTGAACCTCCCAGCCGGCGGTAGGCAGACTCTCCAACGCCTTGGATAGCAGCCCGCTGCGGTGCAGGTAGGCGTCGGTCACCAGGCACAACCGTGTTTGGGCAAAGCGGTCGCGCAACACAGTGCCCAGACGGTCGGTGATACCCGCCTCGACGACGATGGATGGGACGGTGCGAAACTCGAAACGGGTCATGATCGCTTCCTGCCTCTGTATGCCGGACATCAGGTCCCCGCATTAAAACGCAAAGGGCGCCTTCAGAGAAGACGCCCTTTGGAGAACGGAAGCGAGTCAGGCTTAGCGGGAAGCCGCCGCGTCTGCCTTGTCGATCTGGTACATCACGAAGCGTTGCTGCGCGATCGACAGGATGTTGTTCACGACCCAGTACAGAACCAGACCGGCCGGGAAGAAGAACATCATCCCCCCGAAGACCAGCGGCATGATCATCATGATGCGTGCCTGCATGGGATCGGGCGGCGTCGGGTTCAGTTTGATCTGCAGGAACATGGTGGCCATCATCACTGCCGGCAGAATGAACCACGGGTCGCGGGCCGAGAGATCCTGGATCCAGAGAATCCAAGGTGCGCCGCGCATCTCGACGCTGCCCAGCAACACCCAGTACAGGGCGATGAACACCGGGATCTGAACCAGCATGGGCAGGCAGCCGCCCAGCGGGTTGATCTTCTCGGTACGGTACAGCTCCATCATGGCCTGGTTCATCTTGGCCTTGTCGTCGCCGTATTTCTCACGCAGCGCCTGCAGACGCGGCGTGAACTTCTTCATCTTGGCCATCGAGCGGTAGCTGGCGGCCGACAGCGGGTAGAACGCCAGCTTGATCAGCACGGTCAGCGCCACGATGGTCCAGCCCCAGTTGCCCAGCAGAGTGTGCAGCCAGGTCATGAGCTTGAACACGGGCTTGGCGATGATCGTCAGCCAGCCGTAGTCCACGACGAGTTCCAGGCCAGGGGCCAGGTCGCCCATGGCTTGTTGGTCTTGCGGACCGGTCCAGAGATAAGCGTCGACGGACTGCGACTGCCCCGGAGCGATGCTGCCGGCGGAAGCCAGGGTACGAATCGCATACAGGTTGTCGCCGATGCGCAGGGCCTCGTTGTGGCGCTGGATGCCGGGCGCGGGTACCCAGGCGGTCGCGAAATAGTGCTGCACCATCCCGATCCAGCCGTTATCGGCGTTACGGGTGTAGCTGCCGCGACCCTTGTCCAGATCGGAGAAATCGATCTTCTGGTACTTGTCCTCGGCGGAATAGACGGCCGGCCCGGTGAACGTCGCGTAGAAGGAGGAGCCACCCGGCGGTTCGTTGCCATCACGTTCCAGCTGCCAATACAGCGACGGCTGGATGGGGGCGCTGCCCAAGTTGTGGATCTCGTGGCGGACCAGGATGTCGTAGGTATTCGGTGTCAGCGCGTAGATCTTGACGACGCGCACGCCGTCGGACTCGGCTTCGAAGCGCACTTCCGTGCGGCCGCCTTGCTGTTCCTGACCCACATAGCGGAAAGGAGTCAGGTGCGTGGGCCAGTTCTGGCCTGCGGGCGCGCCGACGACACCCGTTTGCGCCACGTAGACGTAGCCGGGACGACGATCGAGCAGCGTGAAGGGCTCGTCGCTGTCTGGCGGGATGGTGTATTGCGGCAGCTCGGCACGAACCAGCTGCGCGCCCAGCGTATCGAAGGTCAGGCGCAGGACGTCGGTGTTGACTTCGATCTCGCGGGACTGGGCGTCGGCGGCGGGGGCCTGGTCGCCCGGCACCGTGGATACCGCAGCGGGAGCGGCCGCCGCCGTAGCGGTGGGCACACTGGCGTCGGCCACCTGGGCCTGCTGCTGGGCCTGGACTTCAGCGTTGGTGGTCTGCGAGGTCAGGCTGGGCCCGAACATAGAGGGCTTGCCGTTATACGTCTGCCAGTTGTTCCACAACAGCAACAGCGAGAAGGTCAGAATCATCCAGAGGATGGTGCGTCGGATATCCATAGCGCCTTTTACAAGTCGAAGCGGGGCAAATCTGTGAGAGTGTAGCGGAGCTTGCCGCAACGTGTGAGGGCGGAGCGCGACGTGTTCATGCGCGTCAGCCGTGCGGGTGATGATGGTGACGGCATGCTGCGGCCGGCACCGGGTCGAGCCCACCCTTGCACCAGGGGTGGCAGCGCAAAATGCGCCGCAGGGCGAGCCAGCTGCCGCACAGGGCGCCGTGCGTTTCGATGGCTTCTATTGCATAGACGGAGCAGCTGGGCGTAAAGCGGCAGTTGTAGCCTAGCCAAGGACTGATGACATAGCGGTAGAAGCGAATCGGGGCGATCAGCAGCTGGCGGATCATTTACGGCTCCGATCAAGCAGCGATTCAATATCGCTGCGTACCTGTGCCTTGAGTTCGCGCAGTGAACAAGGGCTGATGCGCGTATGCAGCCGGAATACCAGGTCGCGGGGGGGAAGCTCGTGGCGTCGTTGACGGAAAGCTTCTCGGATGACCCGCTTGATGGTGTTGCGTGTCACGGCCAACGGGGCCATGCGTTTGGCAATCACCATCCCCAGGCGTGGGCCGGATGCGGGATCGTTGCCGGGGCCCTTGGGTGAGGAGACGACGAACAGCCTTCCTCGTGCCAGTGGGCGTCCCTTCAGGGCAGCTGCGAACTCGGAAGGCCTATGCAGGCGGGCCGCAGGAGGGAACGAGGCTCGCATGGGCGCATTCGCGCCGTTCGGCGCAGCCAGGCTAATTAGACAGCCAGGCGCTTGCGGCCCTTGGCGCGGCGTGCGTTGATGACGGCGCGGCCACCACGGGTTTTCATGCGAACAAGAAAGCCGTGAGTGCGCTTGCGACGGGTGACGGAGGGTTGGAAAGTGCGTTTCATGGCGGATCCGAAAAAATGAAAAGAGCAGGAATTCTTGAAAAGCCCACCATTTCATCAAATTTCAGTAAGTTAGTCAAACACTTGGGGGCGGTGGGTGCAAGGCCGAACTTCCAGCCTGTGGATAACTACCCCCTCGACGGGGTAGAATCGAGGTTTACTGAAGTGACCCACAATGAACGAATTCTGGCAGACCTGCGTCCAGAAGCTGGAGCAGGACCTACCTCCTCAACAGATCAGTGCGTGGATTCGCCCCTTGGTGCCCCTGGCTTTCGATGAAGACCAGGGCGTACTTCGCGTGTCCGCGCCCAATCGTTTCAAGCTGGACTGGGTGCGCAAGAATTTCTCTCATCAGATCGAAGCACTCGCCAGCGATTGGTTTTCCCGCCCCGTACAAGTGGCATTCGAGCTGCCTTCCAGCAGCGCCGGGCGCTCTGCGCCTGTCATGCCTGCTGTGGGCCCCGCCGCGACACAAACCCCGGCCACCGAGCCGGCTGCTGCTGCGCCGCAATCTGCAGCAGCCCCTGCGACAACCCCGCCCGGTGCAGCCGCAGCGTCGGCAGCGGCCGAAGCGCTGCACGACCGTTCGCGTCTCAACGTAGAACTCACCTTTGACAACTTCGTCACCGGTAAGGCAAACCAGCTGGCGCGCGCCGCTGCGCTGCAAGTCGCGGAAAACCCGGGGGTGTCTTACAACCCCCTGTTCCTCTATGGCGGCGTGGGCCTGGGCAAGACGCACCTCATCCACGCCATCGGCAATTCCCTGCTCGCCACGGGCAAAGGCGCCCGCGTGCGCTACGTGCACGCCGACCAGTACGTGTCCGACGTGGTCAAGGCCTACCAGCGCAAGGCTTTCGACGAATTCAAACGCTACTACCATTCGCTCGATCTGCTGCTGATCGACGATATTCAATTCTTCGCGGGCAAGAACCGAACCCAGGAAGAGTTCTTCTACGCTTTCGAGGCCATGGTGGCGCAGCGCAAGCAGATCATCATCACCTCGGACACTTACCCCAAGGAACTGGCCAACATCGACAGCCGGCTCATCTCGCGCTTCGATTCCGGGCTAACCGTAGCAATCGAACCGCCCGAGCTGGAGATGCGAGTGGCCATTCTGCTGCGCAAGTCCGAGCACGAAGGCATCACCATGCCGGAAGAAGTCGCCTTCTTCATCGCCAAGCACTTGCGCAGCAATGTGCGTGAGCTGGAAGGCGCTCTGCGCAAGGTGTCCGCGTATGCGCGCTTCCACGGCAAGGAAGTGCTGACGGTAGATGTCTGCAAGGAAGCGCTTAAGGATTTGCTGTCGGTTTCAAATGGGCAAATCACCGTCGAGAATATCCAGAAGACGGTGGCCGACTATTACAAGATCAAGGTGGCCGACATGTATTCGCGCCGCCGGCCGGCCAATATCGCCTTGCCGCGCCAGATCGCCATGTACCTGGCCAAGGAGCTCACTCAGAAGAGCCTGCCGGAAATTGGCGACCTGTTCGGCGGCCGGGATCACACGACTGTGTTGCATGCCGTGCGTAAAATCGCCGATGCGCGGCTCAAGCAGACGGAACTCAACCACGCCCTACACGTACTGGAACAAACCTTAAAAGGATAACCATGCAACTCGTACAAGCGACTCGCGACGCCTTGCTCAAGCCATTGACGACCGTGGCCGGTATCGTCGAACGCCGGAATACGCTGCCCATCCTCGCGAACATTCTGATGCGCAAGGAAGGCCAGGGAGTGGCTTTCATCGCCACCGACCTCGAGGTGCAGATCACGACGCATGCCGACTTCGGCGTGGGCGACGACGTGACCGCCACCACAGTGGCCGCGCGCAAGTTGCTGGATATCCTTCGGGCCCTGCCCGATACCGGGGAAGTGAAGCTGGGCGCCCAGGGTGGGCGCATGTCGGTCCAGGCCGGCAAGAGCCGCTTCGCCCTGCAAACGCTGGACGCTGCGGAGTACCCGGTGCTGGCGGTGCCCGAACAGTGGGACGTCTCCTTCTCGCTGACTCAGAAGGCCCTCAAGCACCTGTTCAACCAAGTGCACTTTGCCATGGCCCAGCAGGACATACGCTACTACCTGAACGGCCTGCTGTTCGTATTTGAGCCGGGCATCGTCCGCGCAGTGGCGACCGACGGCCACCGTCTCGCGCATAGCGGCACCGCCGTGGAAGGCATCGAATCGCGCTACGACGTGATCGTGCCCCGCAAGACGGTCCTGGAAATGCAGCGCTTGCTGGCGGATACCGAAGACCCCGTACAGATCGACGTTTCCACCACCCAGATCCGCTTCCGCTTCGGCGACGTCGAGCTGATCTCCAAGCTGGTCGAGGGCAAGTTCCCCGACTTCACCCGCGTGATTCCCACGCAATACACGCGCCACTTCCTCATCAATCGCGAGGCGCTCCAGGGCAGCCTGCAACGCGCTGCCATTCTCACCACCGACAAGCTCAAGGGCGTGCGGATCCAGCTGTCGGAAAACCTGCTGCGCATTTCGTCCTCTAACGCCGAACAGGAAGAAGCCGTTGAGGAAATCGACATCGACTACGGCCACGAGCCGCTGGATGTCGGCTTCAACGTCAGCTACCTGCTGGACGTGCTGGCCAACGTCAAGACCGAGTCGGTCCGCTGGTCGGTGCAGCCGGACGTCAACGCCTCCGCGCTCCTCACCACGCCCGACGACGACGAGTTCAAGTATGTCGTCATGCCGATGCGTATCTGATCAGGGCTCGACATGATCATGGCCGACAGGCAAACGGCCCAAGCCGCGTCCTTCACCACGGAATACTATGTCTGAACAAACTCTTAATCCCGCCGTGCCCGAGTACGGTGCCGAATCCATCAAGATGCTCAAAGGCCTGGAGGCCGTGCGCAAGCGCCCGGGCATGTATATCGGCGACACGTCGGATGGCACGGGTCTGCACCACATGGTCTTTGAAGTCGTGGACAACGCCATCGACGAAGCGTTGGCGGGTTATTGCGACGACATCGTGGTGACCATCCACGCGGACAACAGCATTTCCGTGAGCGACAACGGTCGCGGCATTCCTACCGACATTCACAAGGACGACGAATTCCATCGCAGCGCGGCGGAAATCGTCATGACCGAGCTGCATGCCGGCGGCAAGTTCGACCACAACTCCTACAAGGTGTCCGGCGGCTTGCACGGCGTGGGCGTGTCCTGCGTCAACGCCCTGTCGGAATGGCTGCGTCTCACCATCAAGCGCGCCGGCAAGGTCCATGAAATGGAGTTCCGCCGCGGCGAGCGTGTGGAACCGCTGAGCGTAACCGGCGAGACCACCGAATCGGGCACCACAGTGCACTTCCTGGCCGACAGCGAAATCTTCGACAACGTCGAATATCACTACGAGATCCTGGCCAAGCGCCTGCGTGAACTGTCCTTCCTGAACAACGGCGTCAAGGTGCGCCTGATCGACGAGCGCCAGAACAAGGAAGAGGACTTCGCTTTCCTGGGCGGCGTGCAGGGCTTCGTGCAGTACATCAACCGTAGCAAAACGGTTCTGCACAACAACGTTTTCGCTGTATCTACCGAATCCACCGTGGGCGACGCCACCATTGGCGTGGACGTGGCCATGCAATGGAACGACGGTTACTCAGAAACCGTACTGTGCTTCACCAACAATATTCCTCAGCGTGACGGCGGGACCCACCTTACGGGCCTGCGCGCCGCCATGACGCGGGTGCTGAACAAGTACATCGCCGATAACGAGCTGGCCAAAAAGGCCAAGGTTGACACCACCGGCGACGACATGCGGGAAGGCCTGGTCTGCGTGCTGTCCGTCAAGGTGCCTGAGCCCAAGTTCAGCAGTCAGACCAAGGATAAGCTGGTCTCCAGCGAAGTGCGTCCCGCAGTGGAAGAAGCCGTTGCTCGCACGCTGGAAACCTGGCTGCTCGAGAACCCCAACGACGCCAAGGCGCTGTGCGCAAAGGTGATCGAAGCTGCGCGTGCCCGTGACGCGGCTCGCCGCGCTCGCGAAATGACGCGCCGCAAGAGCATTCTGGAAGGCGCCGGCCTGCCGGGCAAGCTTGCCGATTGCCAGGAAAAAGACCCCGCGCTGTCCGAGCTGTACATTGTGGAAGGAGACTCTGCGGGCGGTTCCGCCAAGCAGGGCCGCGACCGCAAGTTCCAGGCCATTCTGCCGCTGCGCGGCAAGGTGCTGAACGTGGAGAAAGCGCGCTTCGATCGCCTGATCGCCAGCGAGCAGATCACTACGCTGATCACCGCCCTGGGCACCAGCATCGGACCCGACTTCAATATCGACAAGCTGCGCTATCACCGCATCATCATCATGACTGACGCGGACGTGGACGGTGCGCACATCCGCACGCTGCTGCTGACGCTGTTCTATCGTCAGATGCCTGAGCTGATCGAGCGCGGCTACATCTACATTGCGCAGCCGCCGCTGTACAAGGTCAAGGTCGGCCGTGAAGAGCGTTACCTCAAGGACGATGCCGAGGAAGCGCAATTCATGTTGCAGCTGGCATTGAAGGACGCCGCGCTGATTCCGTCGGAAGGCGCCACGCCACTGGAAGGCGAAACCCTGGCTGACCTGGCCCGCCAGTACGTATTGGCCGACAGCATCATCCGCCGCCTGTCGCGCTACCTGGATGAAGAAGCGCTCTCCGCTCTGGCCGAGGGTGTAACGATCAACCTGGATAGCGCCGAAGCGGCACAAGCTTCCGCCGAAGCGCTGGAAAACGCTTTGCGCGATCCGGCGAATCCGGCAGTGGTCAAGGTGATTGTCGAAGCGAACGAGGCCGGCGATTCCTGGCGCCTGGTGCTGCAGCGCCTCCACCACGGCAACATTCGCGTCAGCGTCTTCGACCGTGCGTTTGTGCGTGGCGCCGACTACGCCGTGCTCGCGAAGGCGGGAGCTACCTTCAGCGGCCTGTTGGGCGAGGGTGCCAAGGTGGCCCGCGGCGAGGGTGACCGCCGTAAGGAAAAACCGGTAGAGGACTTCCGCGACGCCATCCAGTGGCTGCATTCGGAAGCCGAGCGCAGCGTGAGCAAGCAGCGCTACAAGGGCCTGGGTGAAATGAACCCCGAGCAGCTGTGGGAAACCACGATGAACCCCGAGGTTCGCCGCCTGCTACGGGTGCAGATCGAAGACGCCATTGCGGCGGACGAGATCTTCACGACGTTGATGGGCGACCATGTCGAACCGCGCCGCGCGTTTATTGAGCAGCATGCGCTGCAGGCGGGGAATATTGACGTTTGATGGGTG
>DATGNX010000013.1:0-6570 GCA_035306485.1 Burkholderiaceae bacterium | reverse complement strand
CGCTGCCGCACGCCGGCCGCTGAAGTCTACAATCGTGACATGTCCCGCCCCCATGCGTGGCGGGAGTCCGTCCGTTCATTCCGATCCCGCGCAACAAAGGGGTCGTCTCTCACGGAGCTCTTCATGCCGAACCAACCGTTCAATACCATCCAGACCTTCCAGCTTGGCGACAAAACCGCCCGCTTCCATTCCCTGCCGGCCTTGGGTCAGGCCCTAGGCGTGGACCTGCAGCGACTGCCCGTCTCCATACGCGTCGTGCTGGAGTCGGTACTGCGCAATTGCGATGGCAAGAAGGTCACCGAAAAGCATGTACGGGAATTGGCCTCGTGGAAGCCCAACGACAAGCGCACAACCGAGATCCCTTTCGTGGTCGCCCGGGTCGTGCTTCAGGACTTCACCGGCGTTCCCCTGTTGGCCGATATTGCCGCCATGCGTTCCACCGCACAGCTTATGAACGTCGATCCCGGTCGGATCGAGCCCATGGTGCCTGTGGACTTGGTCGTCGATCACTCAGTAATGATCGACCACTTCGGCGGCGAGAATGCCCTGGATCTCAACATGAAGCTGGAGTTCAAGCGCAATCAGGAGCGCTACCAGTTCATGAAATGGGGCATGCAGGCATTCAAGACGTTCGGCGTGGTGCCGCCCGGATTCGGGATCGTCCACCAGGTGAACCTGGAGCACCTGGCCCGCGGCGTACATTACGACGCGCGCAACGACGTCTACTATCCCGACACCTTGGTGGGTACGGACAGCCACACCACCATGATCAATGGCATCGGTGTGGTGGGCTGGGGCGTCGGCGGTATCGAAGCGGAAGCCGCCATGCTCGGCCAGCCGGTCTATATCCTGACGCCGGATGTCGTTGGCGTTGAGCTAAAGGGTAAGCTGCGACCGGGCGTCACGGCGACCGATCTGGTTCTGACACTGACCGAATTGCTGCGGCGCAACAAAGTCGTGGGCAAATTCGTAGAGTTCTGTGGTCCGGGCACGTCCAGCCTGTCGGTGACGGACCGCGCCACCATCGGCAACATGGCACCGGAATACGGCGCCACCATGGGATTCTTCCCGGTCGATGAGCGCACGCTGGAGTATTTCCGGGGCACGGGCCGCACTGAAGAAGAGATCGCCGCGCTCAATGCGTATTTCAGGGCCCAACAGATGTTCGGCGTACCCGAGGCCGATAGCATCGACTACAGCCAGCTGATCACCCTGGACCTCGAATCTGTCAGCCCCTCCGTAGCTGGCCCCAAGCGACCGCAGGATCGAATCGACCTGGACAGCGTGAAGCAGACTTTCACCACCCTGTTCAGCGACAATTCCGCCTTGGGCTTCAACCTGCCCCCCGAGAAGCTCAACGAGGTCTACACGACCAGCGACGGCCTGGAGGTACGCCACGGCGACATCCTGATCGCGGCAATCACCTCTTGCACTAACACCTCGAATCCCAGCGTACTGCTCGCTGCCGGGTTAGTCGCCAAGAAGGCGGCGGAAGCCGGCCTGCGCGTACCCGCACACATTAAGACCTCGCTAGCCCCAGGCTCGCGGGTAGTGACCTCCTACCTGGAAAGAACCGGACTACTGCCTTATCTGCAGCAACTGGGCTTCAATGTGGCGGCCTACGGCTGCACAACCTGCATTGGCAATGCGGGCGACCTTACGCCCCAACTGAACGAGACCATCACCCAGAACAACCTGGTGTGTGCCGCCGTATTGTCCGGGAACCGCAACTTCGAAGCGCGCATCCACCCCAACATCAAGGCCAATTTCCTGGCGTCTCCGCCTCTCGTCGTCGCTTACGCGCTGGCCGGCACCATGATGAAGGACTTGATGACCGAACCGATCGGGCGCGGCAAGGACGGCGACGTGTGGCTGGGCGATATCTGGCCCACCGACGACGAAGTCCGCGAGCTGGTCGCCCACGCCATGGACCCGGACACCTACCGCCGGAACTACGCCGAGATCGCCAGCAACCCCGGCGAGCTCTGGAAGAACATTCAGGGCGTGGAAGGCGCCACCTATACTTGGCCGGAATCGACCTACATCGCCGAGCCGCCGTTCTTCAAGGATTTCTCCATGCAGCCGGGCGCGATCCCGGTCATCCGGGGGGCACGCGCGCTGGCCTTGTTCGGCGATTCCGTCACCACGGACCACATCTCGCCTGCCGGTTCGATCAAGGAAAGTTCGCCCGCCGGCCAATGGCTGCTTGCCCACGGCGTGATGAAGCAGGACTTCAACAGCTACGGCTCACGCCGGGGCAACCATGAAGTCATGATGCGCGGCACGTTTGCCAATGTACGCATCAAGAACCTGATGATCCCGCCCCTGCCAGACGGCAGCCGCTACGAAGGGGGCGAAACGTTGTATCAACCTAGCGGTGAACGGCTCACCATCTACGACGCCGCCATGAAATATATAGCGGCCGGCGTTCCCACCGTCATCTTCGCCGGTGAGGAATACGGTACCGGGTCATCGCGTGACTGGGCGGCGAAGGGTACGCAGTTGCTGGGCGTCAAGGCCGTGGTCGCCCGCAGTTTTGAACGCATCCACCGCAGCAACCTGGTAGGCATGGGGGTGCTGCCGCTGCAGTTCAAAGGCGACGACTCGATCCATACGCTCGGCATCACCGGCGCCGAGACCTACGATATTTCGGGGCTGGAGAACGGCATACAACCGCAGCAGGACGTCACCCTCACTATCCGCCGTCCCGACGGCAGCGAACAGAAGGTGACCATGCTGCTGCGCATCGACACCGCGACGGAAGTCGACTACTACCTGCATGGCGGTATCCTCCCTTACGTATTGCGGGAACTTCTGGCCGGGTGAAGCCGGACGGGGGGCGGGTTACACTAGGGAATCGACAGGACCGGGCTCCGATTTCCGGGACCGGCATGAGGAAGGTTTCAGTTTCAAGTATGTCCGACACCCCCGCAATCCGGCTGACGCGCGACGCCAAGCGCCTGGTCTCACTGGGACAGGCGCTGTCGCGTTCCGGCAGTCGTCTGGAAGACATCTACTGGGAAGATCAGCTCGCCCAGCTCATTACGAAGATGTTGGGCGGCAAAAAGTCCAAGACACTGGAAAATGTCCTGGATTTCCTGCTGGCCGACGATATCAACGTATATGAGATTCTGGTCGAACAGGCCGAAACCTGCTCCGAATCCTTGGTGATTTCGCGCGGGTCGGCCGATCACGATGTCTTGCTGGTTTCCGCGCCCATCGTGGCATGGACCCGCTACCGTTTACCGGACGGCAAGCTCACGGCCGCTCAAAGCGAAGCGCTCAAGGTGGCCTTGGCGGAAACCGTGGCCGCCGAGGGCGCCAGCATTGCCATGCTGCCCAACCTCATCACCTTCGATCAAATGCCCCAGACCTTCCAGGAAACCCGGCTCTGGACTCAGCGCCTGGGCGCTCTGGCACTGGGCACGAGCACAGAAGCCTGTCCGGTTCGCGATCCCGCCGATACCGAAGGCATGCTGGCGGATGCCCGCTTTGCCGTCGCAGCGATCGCCGTGCCGCGCGGCGAGCCCGTATTTCGCTGGCAGAATCCCGATGCTCCCGCGGTCGAAGGTCGCGATTTGGCGCAACAGGCCTGGGCCGACCGCGTACAGGCCGTGGTTGGGACACTCTTCACGGGCTGCCACATGGAAGTCCTGCTTCCCGACGCCTACTACACCACCAACCGCGAGGCAGACCGCCGTATCCGGCCCATGGCCCTGCGCGCAGCCGTCACCTGGCTGCAGACCGCCGCCAACCTTCCCGGCTCTGAATTGCGCGCCGCTATTGCGGCCTGTGGTACTAACGGGGTCGAGGAATTCCGGATCGGCTTCACGCCGCGCACCAGCAACGATGTAATCTACGGCTGCGTCTGGCCGGTGCTAAGCAAAGAGGAAGCCGTAATCGACGGCGTGGAAAGCGCAGTGGTCGATGTCCCTGAATCCGTCGCTGCATTGCTAAAAGAGCTGGGTGTGGCCGAAGTGCGCCGCCTGCCCGGTATCCACGCTGCCGAATTCTGCGAGGACTGCGGTGCGCCGTACTTCCCCAATTTCCTGGGCGAGATGATGCACCCCGAGCTGCCCGACGAGACGGACATGGAGCCGATGCACTTCCATTAACCAGGAGTGCAGCCATGCAAGCCGCCGATCCACACCTCTCCTACGATATCTTCTGCACGGTCGTCGACAACTACGGCGACATCGGCGTGTGCTGGCGCCTGGCGCGCCAGTTGGCCGCCCGACCCGATTGCGGACCGATACGCCTATGGGTTGACAATCTGGAGAGCTTCTCGCGTATCGCCTCTGACATACATCCGCAAGCCCAACGCCAAGTACGGCAGAACGTGGAAGTACGGAGGTGGGTGCCAGCGGCTGTACTCGATGAAGAGGTCACGCCCGCCGACGTGGTGATAGAAGCCTTTGCCTGTTCGCCGCCGGCTTCCTATATTGCGCGCATGTCGGATGCGCAACTGTGGATCAACCTGGAATACCTGAGCGCCGAGCCCTGGGTCGAGTCCTGTCATGGGCTGCCCTCTTTGCAAGCCAATGGTCTGCGCAAGCATTTCTTTTTCCCCGGCTTCACCGAACGTACCGGCGGTCTGCTGCGGGAGCGCGATCTGACGACTCAGCGCGATGCATGGCGAGCGGACCCCGATTCGAGGTTCGGCCTGCTGGCGCAACTGGGCGTGAACGTTGAATGGCTGGACCGCTTATACGCGGGCGCCCGTCTGGTCTACGTGTATTGTTATCCGCAAGCGCCTCTACCCGCCTTGATGGAGGCGCTGGCATCCGCCGGGCGCGACACGCTGGTTCTGATTCCGCAAGGCATCTGGCCGGGGACGTTGCCGGGACTCGTCCGCACCGCCGATTGCCAAGTGGCCATGCATGCGCATCCCTTTGTGGATCAAGATATCTTTGACCGCTTGCTGTGGAGCAGCGATCTCAACGTCGTGCGCGGCGAAGATTCACTGATACGCGCCATCTGGGCCGGCCGGCCAATGATCTGGCAGCCATATCTGCAAGCCGAAGACGCGCACCTCGACAAACTTGCCGCATGGCTGGAGATCTCGCCGTATCCCTCGGATATCCAGAACGCTATGCGAGCCTGGAACCAGGGCGAACCCGAGCGCGCGTTCACAGAGCTTGCTCCGCTATTGACGCCACCGCGGCTGGCGGCATGGAAAGACGTGGCAAAACAATGGTCTGACGCTTTGCTCGCGCAGGACGATCTTGCCACACGGCTCGTCAGATTCTGCGCAGAACAGAGCCAAACACGCTAAAATACATGGTTTTTCAAGTCCTTGCTCCGGCTTTCCCAAGCGTGTTATGGCGGAGCAGTCATACCCCGGAGTAAACGAAGTTTATGAAAACCGCACAGGAACTGCGCGTCGGCAACGTGATCATGGTCGGTGCCGACCCGCTCGTCGTCCAAAAGGCCGAATACAACAAGTCCGGCCGTAACGCCGCCGTCGTTAAGCTGAAGTTCAAGAACCTGCTCACCGGTTCCGCCAGCGAGTCCGTCTACAAGGCCGACGAGAAATTTGAAGTTGTGCTGCTGGACCGCAAGGAATGCACGTATTCCTACTATGCGGACCCGATGTACGTCTTCATGGACGAAGAGTACAACCAGTACGAAGTCGAAGCCGACAACATGGGCGACGCACTGAACTATCTGGAAGAAGGCATGGCCGTGGAAGTCGTGTTCTACGACGGTCGCGCCATTTCGGTCGAACTGCCCACCAACGTGGTGCGCGTCATCGACTACACGGAACCCGCCGTCAAGGGCGATACGTCCGGCAAGGTTCTGAAGCCCGCCAAACTGACCACCGGTTTCGAAGTGGCTGTTCCGCTGTTCTGCAACATCGGCGACAAGATCGAAATCGACACCCGCACGGGCGAATACCGCAGCCGCGTGATGTAACTTGCGGTTCTGAATCAATCGTGAACCGGGTTCACGATTGGTCTGGAAACGGAAGGACTGCGCCGACGCAGCAAGCGGCCTTGCGCCGCCTGTTGCCGCCCCGCCTACTGCAGGCGGTCGTCATCAAGAAAATCGGGTATGGGCATGACGGCAATGCCTTCCCGCATCAATTCCTCGCGTTCCTCGGGCGTGGCGGTTCCGCGTATGGCCCGCTCCTGCGTCTCGCCCTCGTGCATCAGGCGCGCTTCATGGGCGAAACGGTCTCCGACATTCTCGGTATCGCGCACGATGCCGCGTATGTGGCGCAGGATTTCGGCCTGGAGCCGCGCAAGCTGTTCGGTGGCGGGCGCGGCCACGGCCGCGGCGCCCGGCTTGCCGTCCGGCGAGGGCCCGGCCGCCGGCCCGGCGGGATTGCGTATATGGCTGACATTCAGCCTGGGCGCGGACAGCTTCTTGCTGACGCGATCGCTGTTGCAGACGGGACAACTCAACAAGCCGCGCGCCTGCTGGCTTTCATAGCTGCCGTCGGAACCGAACCAGCCTTCGAAGACATGGCCCTGTTCGCATTGAAGGTCGAAAACTTTTAATGACATAACACCCATATGCGGGCGTCGAGCCCGAATTCAAGCCGCCTGCCAGCAAAAACAGGGCCAC
>DATGNX010000012.1:0-69194 GCA_035306485.1 Burkholderiaceae bacterium | reverse complement strand
GCTGTCAGGCAGAAATGGATGTTCGCGCCGATGCTGATCTATCTGTTCGTCTCCGTATTGGGCCGACGTAGACAGGCGGCGGGCAGGCGCCCTGTTCCCGGCCCCCGGCGCGTCGGCCGCTTACAGGCCGTCGCCCAGGCTCAAGTGAGGCAAGCATGAGATTTCTTCTGATCGGCAGCTTCGCCGATTCCCTCGTACGATTCCGTGGCTCCCTGATTCAAGCCTTGGCGGCAAAGGGAGCGGGTGTCCATGTCGCCGCGCCTGGCCTGGCGAGGGGAGACATCCGTAAGCGCCTCGAAGATATGGGGGCAACGGTGCACGACATACCCATGCGCCGTACCGGCCTCAATCCGTTGGCGGACTTGGGCACACTCACGCAATTGATACGCCTGATGGTAAGCCTGCGGCCCGCAGCGGTCTTGGCCTATACGGTCAAGCCGGTCATCTATGGAACGCTCGCCGCCTGGCTCGCGCGTGTTCCCCGGCGCTACGCACTCATCACCGGTCTGGGCTATGCCTTTCAAGGCGAGGAAGATGGAAACGCCCGACGCAAGCTGGTGCGCAAGCTGGTGCAGGCGCTGTACGCCCTAGCTTTACGCCGGACCGACGCGGTGTTCTTCCAGAATCCCGACGACGAGCAATTGTTCAAAACCTTGCGTCTTGTACCCGCAGACACGCGAACGCATGTAGTCCATGGGTCAGGCGTCGATGTCGCTCAGTATCGCCAGGCGCCCCCGCCGACCGAGCCACGCTTCCTGTTGATTGCGCGCCTGCTCGGCGACAAGGGCGTCAGGGAATACGCGGCGGCCGCTCAACGCATCCGTACGCGACGCCCGGACGTTTCGTTCGATCTCGTCGGTTGGATCGACGAGAACCCGGATGCCATTTCCGCTCATGAACTGGATGCCTGGACACGGTCCGGAGCCGTGAACTATCTCGGCCGGCTAGACGACGTACGGCCGGCCATCGCGGCCTGCTCGGTCTACGTGCTTCCTTCCTACCGTGAAGGCACGCCGCGCACGGTACTGGAGGCGATGGCGATGGGACGCGCCGTCATCACCACCGACGCACCGGGGTGCCGCGAGACCGTCGTAGATGGGCGCAATGGTTTCCTGGTCCCGGTGAAATCCGCCGACGCGCTGGCCCACGCCATGGAACGCTTCCTGGACGATCCTGACCTCGCCGAACACATGGGTGCCCAATCACGCCGCATAGCCGAAGACAAGTACGACGTGCACAAGGTGAACGAAACCATGCTGCGTCACATGGCCATTGGACCAAACACGGCAACACAAGCCGCTTACGGAGAATAGGGAGCGCACGCACATGGTCAAACGCAGTTTCGATATCGCCGTGTCCGCAGTGCTATTGGTGCTGCTGGCGCCAGTCATGCTCTGGTTGGCATGGAGAATCCGGCGTGAGCTGGGAGCGCCCGTCATTTTTCGCCAGCAGCGGCCCGGCTTGCATGGTCGTCCCTTCGAGATGCTCAAGTTCCGTTCTATGCGCGACGCCGTCGACGCCCAGGGTCGCCCCTTGCCCGATGCCGAGCGTCTCACCGGTTTCGGAAAGCGGCTACGAGCCTCCAGCCTGGATGAGCTGCCCGAACTCTACAACGTGTTGAAGGGCGATATGAGCCTGGTGGGCCCCCGCCCCCTATTGATGGAGTATCTGCCGCTATACAGCCCGGAGCAGGCCAGGCGCCACGAAGTCAAACCGGGCGTCACCGGCTGGGCTCAGGTCAACGGCAGAAACGCCCTGGGCTGGACGGAGAAGTTCCGCCTGGACACCTGGTATGTCGACCACCGGAGCTTCCTGCTGGACCTGCGCATACTCGTCATGACCGTTAAGCAAGTCAGCTCCCGACATGGGGTAAGCGCCGAGGGCGAAGCCACCATGCCTCGCTTCACGGGCACACAAGCGGCACAGCGCCGTCCGACAAGCGGCATGGCCCAGGCAGGAAAAACACCACGGCTGTCCACCGCAATTGAGGAGGGACGACGATGAACGCTTCCATCTACGGTATCTATGGCGCAAGCGGCTGCGGTCGAGGCATCATGCCGCTGGCGCGGGCCCAATTGCTGCGCGAAGGAATCGGCAGCGATCGCCTGGTCTTCATCGACGACGCGCCCGGCACGGACCGGGTGAACGGACATCGAGTAGTTTCGTATGCGGAGTTTCTTGCCCTGCCCGCCGGCAGCCGCTATGTCGCCCTGGCAATCGCCAACGGCGCCATAAGAGAGAAACTGGCTGACCGCTGCGACGGAGACGACATCCAGCCCTGGTCGGTCTACGCGAACAATGTCGTGATCATGGACCGGGTGCAGCTGGGCGAAGGCGCCCTGCTCAGTCCCTTCGTCACCCTGACCTCCAACATCACGATCGGACGGCATTTCCACGCCAACCTATACAGCTACGTGGAACACGACTGCGTCATCGGCGACTACGTAACGTTCGCGCCGGGCGTCCAATGCAACGGCAACATCCATATCCACGACCATGCCTACATCGGAGCTGGAGCGGTCATCAAGCAAGGTCAGCCGGGCCGGCCTCTGACGATCGGTGAAGGCGCCGTCGTCGGCATGGGCGCCATCGTCACGCGCGACGTGCCCCCGCATACCACGGTCGTAGGCAATCCCGCCCATCGGCACATACGCGACACGGGCATGAGCTCGTCTTCCCCGCGGCTGGCGCGCAGCCCCATGAACGGTGGTTCAAACCAAGGACTCATAAGGAAGTAAGGCATGCTGAACACGAATTTCCCCGCATGGCCCTCCTTCACGCATGAAGAAGCGGACGCAGTGCGCGACGTCATCCTGTCGAATAAGGTGAACTATTGGACCGGCGATGAATGCCGCCGATTCGAAGCGGAGTTCGCCGCCTGGAGCGGCTGCGACCACGCCGTGGCGCTGGGCAACGGGACGCTGGCGCTCGACGTCGCACTGAAGGGCCTGGACATCGGCCCCGGCGACGAGGTCGTGGTCACGCCGCGCACCTTTATTGCGTCGGTGTCCTGCGTCGCCAACGCGGGTGCTACACCCGTCTTCGCAGACGTAGACCGAGACTCGCAGAATATCACCGCGCGGACCATCGAAGCCGTACTTACCCCCAATACCCGAGCAATCATCTGCGTGCACCTGGCCGGCTGGCCTTGCGACATGGATCCGATCATGGAGCTGGCCCGCGAGCGCGGGATCCACGTGATCGAGGATTGCGCGCAGGCACACGGTGCGCAATACAAGGGCCGGCCCGTCGGATCCATCGGCGACGTCGGCGCATGGTCCTTCTGCCAGGACAAGATCATGACCACCGGCGGAGAAGGCGGCATGGTCACCACCTCGAACGAAGCGCTGTGGTCGCGGATGTGGTCCTACAAGGATCATGGCAAGAGCTGGGAGGCCGTGTACGAGCGCGCGCACCCTCCCGGCTTCCGCTGGCTGCACGACAGCTTCGGCACGAATTGGAGAATGATGGAGGCCCAGGCCGTTATCGGGAGGATCCAGCTGGAGCGTATGCCGAGTTGGCACGCCGCACGGCGTCACAACGCCGAGCGGATCTGGGCGACGGCCGCCGAGTTGCCGGGACTACGCGTGCCGAACATACCGTCAGACATTCGCCATGCTGCCTACAAGTGCTATGTGTTCGTGGAACCGACGGCATTGCGTGCCGGTTGGGATCGCGACCGCATCGCACAGGAAATCCAGGCCTTGGGCGTGCCCTGCTATACCGGCTCATGCTCCGAGGTGTACCGCGAGAAAGCCTTCGATGGCACCGGCTGGCGGCCAGAACGCCCCCTGCCCGTAGCGCAGGAACTCGGCGACACCTCGCTGATGTTCCTGGTGCATCCGACGCTTTCCGACGCCGACATCGACAAGACCTGCACGGCGCTGCGGCAGGTCATGTCCGAAGCAGCGCGTAAGGGAGACCCTCGTGAACGCTGAAGCACAGCAACTATCCCCCGATCTGCGCGATCGGCTGCTATCGCTGAGTCGCCGGCAGAAATGCCTGCTGCAGATCGCTTCCGACACATGCCTGATTTGGGCGGCCCTGTGGCTGGCGTTCTTCATCCGCCTAGACAGCGCCGAACGCATCGAACCGTTCAGCGGGCACGCCTGGCTGTTCCTGCTGGCACCCGCCTTGTCCATTCCCCTTTTCTTTCGTTTTGGTCTCTACCGGGCGGTCATGCGCTATTTGGGCAACCAAGCCATCATGACGGTCTTCCAGGCGGTTTCGGCGTCCGCCGCCGTGCTCGCCCTGGCGGTGTACCTACACGGCCACCCGCCCGCCGTCATTCCGCGCTCGGTCATCATCATTCACTGGATGCTGTGCCTGATGTTCATTGGCGGGGTCCGAATCGCGATGTGGCAGTACTTCACCGGCGTGCCCTTCACCGTGAATGCGCGCACCAGGGCCAAGGGTCGTCGCCCCGGCGACGATCGCAAACGCGTCCTTCTCTATGGCGCGGGGTCCGCCGGCAACCAGCTGCTGGGGGCACTACGCGCCGGTCGGGAGATGCTGCCGCTGGCCTTCATCGACGACAACGCGGAACTGGCCAACCGCAGCATGGCGGGTCTGCCGATCTATGGGCCGGAGCGGCTGCCTTGGCTGATCGAGGAAACCGATGCCGAGGAGATCCTGCTGGCCATACCCTCCGCATCGCGCAAACGGCGCAACGAGATCATCGACATGCTCGCGCGATATGCAATCTCCGTACGCACCCTGCCGGGTCTCACCGACCTCGCCAGCGGACGCGTTAAGGTGGAAGAACTGCGCGAAGTGGACATCGGAGACCTGCTCGGCCGCGATCCCGTCGAACCCCGGACCGCGTTGTTCGAGCGCTGCATCAAGGAACAGGTCGTCATGGTGACCGGCGCGGGCGGATCGATCGGCTCCGAATTGTGCCGGCAGATCGTACGCTGCCGTCCGGCGGTGCTGATTCTGTTCGAACATTCGGAATACGCGCTCTACAGCATACAAAAGGAGCTAGACAATTACGTCCGCAAGCAAGCCCTGGATCTCAAAGTGGTGCCCGTACTGGGGTCCGTCCGGAATCAGCGCCGTCTCTACGAAGTCATGACCGCATGGGGGGTGGATACGGTCTATCACGCTGCGGCCTACAAGCACGTACCCATGGTGGAGCACAACATCGCCGAAGGCATCTTCAACAATACCTTCGGCACTTTGTTCACCGCCCAGGCCGCGCTACGCGCACGTGTCCGTAACTTCGTGCTCATTTCCACGGATAAGGCCGTCCGACCAACCAACGTCATGGGCAGCACCAAGCGGCTCGCGGAGCTCGTTTTGCAGGCGCTGGCGGCCGAACGTGTCTTCACGCCTTACGGACCAGATGGCTGGGGGCCGGTACGCAACGAAACGCGCTACACCATGGTGCGCTTCGGCAACGTGCTGGGCTCGTCGGGCTCCGTGATCCCGCTGTTCCGCGAGCAGATCCTCCGCGGCGGCCCGGTGACGGTGACACACCCCGAAATGACGCGCTACTTCATGACGATTCCCGAAGCGGCCCAGCTAGTGATACAGGCCGGCTCCATGGGCGCAGGCGGCGACGTTTTCGTGCTGGACATGGGCAAGTCGGTGAAGATCGCGGCGCTGGCGGAGAAAATGATCCAACTGTCGGGCTTAAGCGTCCGCAGCAAGCACGATACCGAAGGCGACATCGCCATCGAATACACCGGCTTGCGTCCCGGAGAGAAACTCTACGAGGAGCTTCTGATCGGAGAGAACGTCACGGACACCGAGCACCCTATGATCATGCGCGCCAACGAAGCGAGTCTCAACTGGGCCACGCTGGGGAAGGCACTGGAAAAGCTGGAGTCGGCCACCAAGTCCGACGACTACCAACGTGTACGCGAACTACTACTGCAGTTGGTTGACGGGTATCGGCCGGAAACCGACATCGTCGACGTGATCCACCTACAAAAACACGCCGCATCGCAAGTGACTGCAAGCCGGGGCCGTCTGCGTTCCGCCTGATCGCGGCGAGCGAGACACACCGCGCACCGCCGCCGCATACCGCGCCGGGGGAATTGTGTATCATCCCTTCCCACGATGGACATTGCATTCACCCTTCTGATGGTTGCCGCGGTCTGGCAAATATTGCGCGTGCGATATCAGCGTGCGCATATCGCCTTGTTGGGCAGCCATCTGGCCAACCTGCAGATCGAGCGCCATATGGAAACGCTCACTCAGGGCTATACACGGGCGATCCACGAAGACTCGGAGTCGCGCCAACTTCAGGTATTGGAGACTTACGCCCAGACGGAACGCATCGTCGCGTCGCAAGTACAGGCCCTGGCCAACTCCATGCAGAAGGAGAGCCGGGACGCCACCCGCATCTGCACACTGTCGTTTTGCCTTCCGTACGCCGAACGTTTTCTGCCTTCAGCGACTCGGGATTTCCGCCAACTGCTGCGTATCCATGCGGCGGGTCTGCGCCATGTGGTCGACAACGTCGAACAGTGGGACCCCAAATCACGCGCCTATCACCTATCTGCGGAGCTGTATCTGTTGCAGCATAGCTGTCACTGGTTCTGCAAGTCGCGCAGCATCGCGGACGCCCGCCTGATGTTGCGCCACCAGGTGCAGCATCAGAAGGTGCTGGACTCGGTGTCAAGTGTGACTCGCGATGCCTACCTGCGGTGGATGCGGGGCGAGGCAGACTGAGCCGACCCGGCCTTCGGAGCCGAAGGTAGTAAGATGGACCACTTGTTTTAACAGCAACGCCAGAACACCGTGACCAACGCCGTAACCGAGACACCCAACGCCCTGTTCTGCTCCGAGGACGCGCCATACTTTGGTGTAGATGTTCCCTTCATGAGCTATATCGGGGTGCAGGCCGAACATATTGAAGAGGGCTATGCCCGCACACGTCTTCCTTACAACCCCCAGCTGGTCAATAGCCGCGGTGACGTCCATGGCGGGACCCTGATGAGCGTGCTCGACTTTACATTGAGTGCAGCGGCGCGGGGGCATGACCCGCTGGGAATAGGCATAGCAACCATCGAGATGTCTACCCATTTCCTGGACACGGCGCGCGGTGAACTGGTGTTCGAATCACGGGTTTTGCGACGAGGGCGCAGCACGGCCTTCGTCGAAGGCTCGGCCACCGATGCCGACGGCAAAGTTGTTTGCGTGGCCCGCGGCGCGTTCCGGCTTATTAAGCGCAACGGATGAACTGATCTGTCATGCACGACTCGCGGAAGGCACGAAGTCGACCCAAGCGTACACGGGGAATTCTCGGCCCCGGCGCTGACGCCGCTTTTGCCCACCTATTGTCGCCGCAACTGAAACGGCGGGTGCTGGTCGCGCACCTGACTGACCGCACGAAGTCGTCCGTCCAACAGTACATTGGTCGTCCGTTGGGACGAATCTTTTTGCGGCGCTGGATGGCGGGACGCCGTGACGCGCATCACGTAGAGAAATTCGGCCTTCCGGGCCACGTGGTGGAAGAAGTGCTGGGCAAGGACGCCCTCACGCTGTATGTAGACCCTCGCAAGCTCGTGCGTCTAGCGATCCACGCGCCCCGCCGTGAGGAGAAACGTCCTTCGTCGCTCGCCTTCATCTGGGATGGCACCTGGGATCAACGCCGCTACGACCTTCGGACGGGTTCCCGTTATCGGCTGATCAGCGAGCTGGACGAACACCGGGGCCGATTGGATCAGACCGAGCGCTTCCGTGAACTCATGGACGAGCTCGAGACCGGCAAACCATGGGAATCGCACCAGCTAGGTGTGGTGCTGGACTCGCCGGAGCGTATCATCGCTTATCTCCAGGTCTATCTCGATTTTCTCGATGACATGGCGGTCAATGGGTTCGACGCTACGCGAGGCAAGGACTCACTGGAGGTCGCAATCTCGCGCACCGGCACGATCCTCAAGATTGATCGCGGCCTACACCGGCTCGCCATGGCACAGCGACTTGGCCTGCCTTCCGTGCCAGTGTACGTGCGCCATGTTCACCGGCTATGGTGGAACGAGGTGACACGGGGCACGACCGGCAAGGCCGCCCTGCTACGTATGCAGGAAGCCCTGCAGCATTGTGTGCCGGAGGTAGAACCCGGCCCTCTGGACTACGATCCCCCGATCCAGTTTCCGGACGACTTCTGGCCCCCCGCCCGCGTCCGGAACGATTCCGAAGGCTGAGCCCCAAACGGACGTTCACGTTTTTTAACCACAAAACGTACTGAACTTGCGCTACCGTTCAGGCTTCAGCCCTGCCTTGCTCGCGCTGGGCCCAACCCAACAAGGAGAAGCAGTCGATGATGATGCGTATTCGCAAGTCCTTTCTTGCTACAGCGTTGTTCGCCATGTCTCTGTCGGGCGCCGCCCTGGCCCAGAATTCCACAACTGAAGCGGACAGCGGGACCTTTACGCCAACGGTGGGGCAATCGGGCAAGGACGTGATCTGGGTGCCGACGCCGCAAGCGCTGGTTGATCGCATGCTCGACATGGCTGCGCTTACGCCGGAGGACACGTTAGTGGACCTAGGCTCGGGCGACGGCCGCACCGTGATCACCGCCGCCAAACGCGGCGCCAAGGCCCGCGGCATCGAATACAACCCCGACATGGTGGCGCTTTCCCGCAGTGCCGCCCGGCGCGAGGGCGTGGCCGACCGTGCGGTATTCGAACAGGCCGACATCTTCGAATCCGACTTCTCCGAGGCCACAGTCGTCACGCTCTTCCTACTGCCGGGCCTGAACCTGAAGCTCAAACCCACATTGCTGGACATGAAGCCCGGCACCCGCGTCGTTTCGAACTCGTTCACGATGGGCGACTGGGAACCGGACGCGACCGCCCAGGCCGAGGGCTGCACCAACTATTGCACTGCGTACATGTGGACGGTTCCGGCCAAGGTCGAAGGCACATGGAAGACTCCGGACGGCGAACTTCAACTCACTCAGACCTTCCAGTACGTTGAGGGCACACTGAACAAAAACGGCACGGCGACCCCTATCACCAACGGCCGCCTGGAGGGCGCACAATTACGATTCAACGCCGGGGGCGAGGAATATGTTGCCCGCGTGTCGGACGGCAAGATGGAAGGTACGGCCAATGGTGCAGCCGGCTGGAGTGCAAGCAAAGCGAGCTGATCGACTTTGTGTATAATCTATGGCTTACCTCGATCCGCGAGCATGCGCCTTGCGGATTTTGCGAAGGCGCAATGGCAGAGTGGTTATGCAGCGGATTGCAAATCCGTGTACGTCGGTTCGATTCCGGCTTGCGCCTCCAAATCAAATCAGCCCGCCACTGTGCGGGCTTTTTTGCGCCTCTGGTCCCGGATTTGCTGTCTGTATCGAACGATACATGACTCAAGGAGCGGATCATGCCCTCACAAAGCGACATCGCGCGGGACAATCAGAAAGGCATCGAAAAAGCCAACGATCGCCTAAAGGAACAGTCTCAGAAAACCGAAGACGACAAAGCCACCCGCTTTGACGGGAATCCGAATCCCGACAGCGCGGGCGGCGTACTGAAGCCGAAGGACGACACGCCCTTCGTCATCCCCAAGCGCGAAGAGAAACAGGATTAAACGGCGGTCGGCCGATTGAAGGGCAGTCGGCCACGCCACGGGCTATCCGGCGCCGCCACCTCGGGTAATATCATCGGCATTCATTCTCGGTAGGCACTTATGGACGACCAAGTGATTGCTGCGATGGCCAAATGGCCCGACGTACCGGCTGTATACGGCTGGTTGTCGCTCACCGAAACCGGTCAGTGGCGCCTGCACCCGCAGGGCGATGCGCTGCAGCGACTGGATTCAGCGGGCGAGGACATCACTAGCCCGCAGATCCTCGCCTTCATGGATCGCAACTACGACGCCGATTCGCACGGGCAGTGGTATTTCCAGAATGGCCCGCAACGTGTCTACGTACGTCTCGACGCGGCACCCCTCATCGTACACACCACCACAGATCCCGCATCCGGCGCGTTGAAACTGCGTACCCACACGGGCCTGGACGTGCAGGAGATGCTCGCGCTTTATCTCGACGAGACGGGGCGCCTGTACGCGGCGACCGATCGCGGGCCGGCCCTGCTCGCTGGGCGCGACCTGCCGTCGGTGCTCGACGCGCTGGAACTCGACGCGGCCGACGCGGCCCCTGATGACCCAACGGATTTGGCCGAACTGCTCGCCGACGGACTCGCGCCGGAAGAAACTCTCAGCGTGACGTCGCGGCTGATACAAGGGTTTCCGCCCTCCTCCATCACCCTGCAATACTGCCCGCAAGACGAACTGGAAGAGGCGCTGGGCTTCCGGCGCCACCCTGCGCTCTAACGCCTCAGCACTGGCCGGCGCGGCGCGCGCCGCGCTGTGGCTGCGCACCCTATGCGCGCGCAACGCCCCGAAGCCGCCGGTTTTCGTTAGAATTTCCTCATGACCACGCAAGCGCCGACCTTTTATTTCCCCGCACCACGGACACAGAAGTTCTGTTCCGTCTGCGGCACACCCCTTAGCCGGCGTGTCCCGCCCGAAGACAATCGCATGCGGGACGTCTGTGACCAGTGCGGGGCGGTGCACTACCAAAACCCGCGCAACGTGGTCGGTGTCGTACCCATCTTCGGCGACCGTGTGTTGCTTTGCCGGCGAGCCATCGAGCCTCGCTATGGAAAGTGGACGCTGCCGGCGGGGTTCATGGAGCTGGGCGAAACGACGGCCCAGGGCGCCATGCGGGAAACTCAGGAAGAAGCCGGCGCGCAAATCGAACTGGGCCCGCTCTACACCATCATCGACGTTCCTCAGGCCGAGCAGGTCCACTTCTTCTACCTGGCCAAAGTGCTCAGCGCCGACTTGTACCCCGGCCCGGAAAGCAGCGACGCAGCCTTCTTCCGCTTGGAAGACATCCCATGGAACGAGCTATCTTTCCGCACGGTCAGCACAACGCTGCAACACTATGTGGAAGATGCGAAGACCGGCGTGTTTCCCATACATCACTACGACCTTCCCCACCAGGATTGAACATAGGCGCGCAGAAGTGAGCGGTCCGATCTGGCTGGAACCCGACACCCCGTTTCCGGAGCCCGAAATGGCCCTGCCGGGCGGCCTGCTGGCCGCCGGCGGTGAACTGACCGTGCCTCGCCTGGTCGAAGCTTATTCGAAGGGCGTTTTCCCCTGGTTCAACGAAGGTGATCCCGTGCTGTGGTGGAGCCCCGATCCGCGCATGGTCCTGCCCTGCAGTCAGTTCAAGGTGTCACGCTCACTGGGCAAGAAGCTTCGCCAGATTGGCCGGAGCGAAACGCAAGACGACGCCCGTATCGTCGTGACGACTGACCTCGCGTTCCGTCACGTTATTCAGGCTTGCGCGGCGCCGCGCGCTACCCAAGCAGGCACCTGGATCTCCCCAAGAATCATCGCCGCCTACTCTCAATGGCACGACCTGGGCCAGGCCCACAGCATCGAAACGTGGGAAGACGGGAGATTGGTCGGCGGCCTGTATGGGGTGTGCCTGGGCGGTTTCTTCTTTGGCGAGTCCATGTTCTCGTGGTCCACTGACAGTAGCAAGATCGCGCTAGCGCACCTCGTCCGTTTCCTGGAGCGTCACGGTGTCACTCATATCGATTGCCAACAGGACACCGCGCATCTCGCCAGTCTTGGAGCTGCAACCATGAGCCGTGGGGAATTTCTGCATCTGCTGAACGAGGCACAGCAGCGGCCCACGCCCCCATGGCGGGCCGGCAGATTGCTGCACGATGGACGGCTGGTGCCGCTGGATCTCGGCGACCGGCAGGATCAAGAGGTAGGCGCATGAGCGACCCGAAGGATCTTCCCCTCAGCATTCTTCAGTTCTACACCACGGCTGAATACCCATGCAGCTATCTGCCGGAACGCGCCGCGCGCTCCCAGGTTGCAGCACCGACCCACCTGATCGATACCGAGCTCTATGGTGAACTGGTACAGAAAGGGTTCCGGCGCAGCGGGCTCTTCACCTACCGGCCGCATTGCGACCATTGCAGCGCCTGCCTGCCCATACGCGTGGACGCGAACCACTTCCAGCCCACGCGCAGCCAGCGGCGGGTCTGGTCCCGCCAGCAACCGTTAGTAGTCCGGATCACAGGGCTGCGTTGGGACGACGAGCATTTCGACCTGTATCAGCGCTACCAGCTCCAGCGGCATCCGGGCGCCGGCATGGACGACGATATGCAGACGCAGTACCGGCAGTTTCTGCTGACCAGCCGGGTCGACACCCGTCTAGCCGAGTTCCGGGATGCGGCCGGCGCCTTGATGATGGTGTCGGTCATCGATGTACTGGAAGACGGCCTGTCCGCGGTTTACACCTTCTACGAACCGGAAGCGGCGGGCAGCCTGGGCACCTGGGCCATTCTTTGGCAGCTCGAACAATGCCGCCAGCTGGGCTTGCCCTGGCTCTACCTGGGATACTGGATAGAGGAAAGCCGTAAAATGACATACAAGTCCGCCTTCCGACCGCATGAGATCCTGCGCGCCGGACGCTGGACGGCCCCCTCTAGCTGATCACCGGAATCCATGTCTCTGCTTTTCAACGCCTATCCCCTGGCGCGCGCCGCCTTGTTCTCCCTGGACGCCGAGGCCGCCCACGAGCTGACGCTGCGACGCTTGCAACAGGCCTACGACTGCCGGTACACCCGCAAACTCTTCCCCGCTGTAATGACACGCAGCCGCCCGCTCATGGGACTGACCTTGCGCAATCCCGTCGGCCTCGCTGCGGGGCTGGACAAGAACGGCGCCCACATCGACGCCTTGGCCGCCCTGGGATTTGGTTTCGTGGAAGTTGGCACCGTCACGCCGCGCCCGCAGGCCGGCAACCCGCAGCCACGCTTGTTCAGGTTGCCGAGAGCGCAGGCACTGATCAACCGATTCGGATTCAACAACCTCGGACTGGCTACCTTTATTGCCAACGTCCAACGCAGCCGCTTTCGCCAAGAAGGTGGGATATTGGGGCTGAATATCGGGAAGAACGCGGCGACGCCCATGGAGAATGCGGTAGATGACTATCTCACGTGCCTGGATGGGGTGTATCCACACGCCGACTATGTCACCGTCAATATTTCTTCGCCGAACACGTCCAACTTGCGGGCGCTGCAAAGCGGCGACGAACTGACCACCCTGCTGAGCGCCCTACAGAGCCGCCGCGAAGCGCTGTCTGATCAGCACGGACGCCGCGTTCCCCTGGCGGTAAAGATCGCGCCGGACCTTACCTCGGAACAGGTGGACGCCATCGCCGAATTGCTGCCCCGCTACGGCATGGATGGTGTCATCGCCACCAATACGACGCTGGATCGATCGGCAGTTCAAGGCCTGCCGCACGCCGACGAAGCGGGAGGCTTGTCGGGACCTCCCGTACATGAACGCTCGCTGGCTGTCATTCGCCGCTTGCGAGAACTTCTGGGCCCCGATACGGCCATCATTGGCGTAGGCGGCATACTCTCGGGGCGACAGGCCCGCGAGAAGGTGGAAGCCGGGGCAGACGCCGTGCAGCTATACACCGGACTCATCTACCGCGGCCCGGCGCTCATCGCCGAATGCGTCCAGGCCGTCTGAGCGGCGAGCCTTAAAGAAATGAACCTGAAATAAAAACGACCCGGAGGCCGGGAATTCCCAGTGTCCGGGTCGGATCGAGCCAGGTGTCGCGCCGTGGAAGGCGCGACACCCAGTTCATTCTGCGACTTAGGCTTCAGAAGCCGGCGCGCGGCGGGCGCGCGTCGATGCGCTCTTGGTCACTTCAGCTGCGTCACTGGCGGCCTTCAGCGTGGCGTTGGTTGCCGCCGCGATGTTGGACTCGGCCGCGTCGCTCGCCTGGCGAACCACCTTGGCGGCGGATTCGTAAGCGCTGGTAGCGGTGGCGAGCGAGCTCTTCATGAGAGCAACTGCACCTTCAGAGCCCGTGGGGGCGTTCTTGGCCAGTTGATCGATGGTTTCGTCGAGCTGACGCTGTACCTCGGCAATCTGCTCTTCGGTCAGCTTCGTCAGGCTGGACTGCACGCCGGTGACGATGTCGTACACATGCTTGCCATAGGCTGTAACTTTGTCGGCATTCGGCTGCACCAGCGTGGAGGCGAAGTTGACGGCTTCCTGCACATCTTTCACTGCCAGGGCTTCTTGCGCCTTCTGGTTGGCTTCGTCCAAGGAGGCACGAACGACCTGGAGGTTGAGGTCGACCAACTTCTCGAAACCATTGAATACCGCTTGCTGGAATGCGAGGAAATTGTCGACAGTGGCTTTCTGGTTGACGAGTACTTGTTGGGGGACCGCGCTCATATGAGTTCCTTTACTGTGGAGATTGGGCTCGTGGCCCGTGAGCGGAATTGATATGCTGCACCGCACAAAACACATTTTACCGAAGGCATACCCCATGTCAAGCGAATTTATTGCAACGCAACATAACGGAATGTTGAAGCAAATCAAGGTTTAACGCCCACGGGGAGACACTTCCGGGTTTACCCCGGACGACAGGGCTAAAACATTTGCCGTAGCATCGATTACCGGCGGGCAGTGGGGACACCCGCGCCCGGCGCGCTTCTACTCAACGCTTCAGGACATTAAACACTTATGAAAAACATATCCCTGAAACTCACTTCAGCCCTGATCCTCGGCGCGGCCATGATTGGAGGCACGGCCGCCGCTGCCTACCCCGAGCGCCCGGTGAACATGGTTGTACCGTTCTCCGCGGGCGGCCCGACGGACACGGTGGCGCGCTCCCTTGCGGAGGCCATGCGGCCCGCTCTGGGGGAAACCGTGGTGGTGGAGAACAAAGGCGGCGCAGGCGGCACGATCGGTGTCAGTCACGTAGCGCGTGCCAAGCCGGACGGCTACTCGATTCTGCTGATGCATATCGGCTTTTCCACGGCCCAGTCCCTGTACAAGGACCCCGGCTACACTTCTGACAGCTTCGAACCGATCGGCCTGGTGGTCGACGTACCGATGACCATCATCGCGCGTTCCGACTTCCCCGCCGACAACATCAAGGAGCTGGTCGAATACGTGAAGGCGAACCCGGACAAGGTGTCCCTGGCCAACGCCGGTATCGGCGCAGCCAGCCATCTGTGTGGAACCATGTTCGCCAACGCCCTCGGCGTCGAGCTGCTGACCATCCCTTACAAGGGCACCGGTCCCGCCATGAACGACCTGCTCGGCAAGCAGGTGGACATCATGTGCGACCAGACCACCAACACCACCCAGCACATCAAGGCCGGCACGGTGAAGGCCTATGCGGTAACCAGCAAGGAACGCGTTCCCACGCTGCCGGACCTGCCCACCATGCAGGAATCCGGCTATGACGGTTTCGAAGTCGGCATCTGGCACGGCATGTGGGCGCCCAAGGGCACACCCGAGCCCGCGCTTGAGAAGCTCAATGCCGCTCTGAAGGCAGGTCTGGCCGACAAGGCCTTCCAGGAACGCATGGCCGGCCTGGGTGCCAATGTGCTGACCGACCGCGCCAATCCTGAGGCGTTGGCCGCGCACGTCAACCAGCAGGTGCCGCAGTGGGCGGACCTGTTCAAGAAGTCGGGTATCCAGCCGCAATAAGGCGCTACCCAAGTAAAAAGCTCCGGCCCATGGCCGGAGCTTTTTTATGCCTTGCACTCAGTGATACAGGACCTGCAGCGTAGCCTTTCTCTTCAAGCCGACGCAGCGGCTTCGTAGCCCAGCGCTTCGGAAATCTGCAGTGCGGCGCGCTGCAGCAAGGGGATCCAATCATCGCGCAACCGATCCGAGGGCGCGGACAACGAAAGCCCCGCCTGCAGCTTGCCGGTATCGTCGTGAATGCCAGCGGCAATACACCGCACACCCAATTCCAGTTCTTCGTTGTCGCGCGCGTAGCCATGACGGCGCACCAGCGCCAGTTCACGTTCCAGCCGCTCAATGTCGGTAATGCTATTGCGCGTGGTGCCCGCGAGCCCGGTCCGCATGGCATAAGCGCGCACCTGCCGCGGCTCCGCCACCGAAAGGAACAACTTGCCCGTGGAAGTGAGGTGCAGGGGGGCATGCCCACCGATGGCACGCACGACCTGCATGCCGGAGCGCTCGCTCCAGGCGCGTTCGATATAGACGATTTCGTCACCCTGTCGCAGCGACAGGTTGACGGTCTGGCCCGTGATCCGGTGCAGCTCGCGCATGGGTTCGAGCGCCACCTCGCGCACATTCAGCCGGCGCTTCACCAGCGAGCCCAGTTCGAGCAGCCGCATGCCGAGTTGATACATACCGTTGTCGACGCGGTCGACATAGCGGCCCACCACCAGGTCATTGAGAATCCGGTGCGTCGTGGAAGCATGCAGGCCAGTGGCCGCCGCCAGATCCTTCAAGGCCACCGGGTCCGAATGCAGCGCAAGCACGTCCAATAGCTTCATGGCTCGCTCCAGAACCTGGATCGCGACTTGAGAGCCGTTGAGGGGAGCAGAGCGGGAGGATTCGGGCGGGGGCAAGTTGTCGGTGCGGGCGGATGACATGGTCATGGGTTTTTATGATGCGACGCAACATTTCCGTATGGTGGAATATACACCATGCCACGCGCGGTGTCTGTCCGGTGTAACACTGGACAGACACCGCCTCATGGATTCAGCTGACCTCCCAGCCGCAACACCTCGCTGCGCAGATACGCCAGGGCCTGCGCGGCCGATGCCGGGTCGCCCTTCACACCGAGATCGATATGAGGCCGCCCCTGCCCAAGGCTGGGCAGGCTGAAGGCGCGAACGCCCGGCCAGCGTCGTTCCAGTTCTTCGAGCGCCGGCGTAATCCGTGATTCCGGCATTTCAAACACGATGAAGGAATGCTCAACGCGTTCCACCTGGTGGTGCAGCGACGAATACCGCTGGTCCAAAGTCCATTCCATCATGGGCCACGCCATGACGGGAAAGCCCGGCATGAAGGTGTGATCCTGAATGTAGAAGCCGGGAATCTTGTTGTAGGGGTTGGGTACGATGTCAGCGCCTTCTGGAAACACGCCCATCTCCAGCCGTTGCTGATTCTCCGGCAGCGACATGTCACCACTACCCCGCCCTTCGCGTTCGTTATCCGCGCAACGCTCGGTAATCAGCCGCTTGGCTTCGGGATGAAGAACCAGCTTGCGCCCCAGTGCTTGTGCGGCCGCCTGGCGTGTACGGTCGTCGGGTGTCGCACCGATGCCCCCGCAACAGAATACGATGTCGGGCGTCGCGAAACTGCGCGTCAGTACTTCGACGATTTCCTGTTGATCGTCCGACACGATCTCCACCCCGCCAAGGTGCATGCCACGCTCCCCAAGCAGCTGAATGAGGTGGGGCATGTGTTTGTCCTGCCGGCGTCCGGACAGGATTTCATCGCCTATAAGTATTAGGCGGATTTTGGGCAGAGTGCGGTCCATCAGATTGCGGCTCCAGACAGACGGTGTTGGCGCAAGGCTTCCAGCCCAAAATGGGCAAACACCAGCGACGAGAACACCGGCATGATCAGCCATGCCGGCGGTATGAGATTGATTAATGCGAGGCAGAACCCGATGAGCCACCATTGCCGCTGGTGGCGCTTCCAAAGGTAGCGTCGCTCTTCCGGCGTCGCGTGTTCTATGACGGCGTCCACGCGCAACATGCGAGTGATGGCGAACGTCCACCAGAAGATGGGAAGAATCACGGCCAGTGGCGGAAACAGCCACAAAGGCATGGTCAATAGCCACCCCAAGATGAAAAGGCCGCCGACCCACACCGCGTTCCAGGCGCTCACCACCGTGGCGTTTTGTCCGTTACGCTGCAGGCCACGATAGTTGTGCTTATCGAGGTGCCCCAGCACGATCGGCATGATGAAGACCGCGGCGATGATCAGACCCAGAATGCCCGACATCGGCAACAAAATGCCGGCGGCGAGCAGAGGAATCAGGTAGAGCTTGATGGAGAACAGCCCGATGGCGATCAACCAGCCGTCCAAGGTATTGACCACGCCCCAGCTCTCCGACTTGACGGTCAGCCAGTCGGTAAGCGGATCCCAAAAGATCCATAGAAGCAGGATCGCTCCGAGCAATGTAATGACAAACGGCAGTAGCACCGCGAATAGCATGCGGGGATGCAACTGCGAAACGAAGGCCCGCCGGAACGACGCCGCCACGGCGGTCAGGCCGGTTGGCCCGGGTTTGGAATCACGTAGGGAGACCTGATATTCGTTCATGGGCGGCCTTCATGTCGACACAGCAGTTATCATAGTAAAAGCCATCGCTACTGTCTGCGACATGAACAGCTTCGACGCTCAAACTTCCCTGCCCGACCTTGCCCGCCGCCTCGCCGACCACGATGGACTGGTGGTCGCCTGCTATTGCGCCGCCTGGTGCAACACCTGCTCCGCTTATCGCCCCGCGTTCGACGCGCTCGCGCAGCGCAATCCGGAACACGTATTCGTATGGATCGACGTCGAAGAGAACGAAGCCCTCCTCGACGATGAAGACGTGGAGAACTTCCCGACCCTGCTGGTGCAATCGACTCAAGGCAACGCGTTCTTCGGCCCAATGCTGCCGCATATCGAGCACTTGGACCGGCTGCTGCGTAGCATCGACGCCAGCACACCGATCATCGATGCGGGCCCCGGTCCCCTCAGAGACCTGCTTAACGCGGCCTAGTGACGACCGCCGCCAAGCAGGACACCCACCGAGCGGCGGCGCTCAGTATCGCGCCCCGCACTGGAAACAGCCGGACTGGCCACAGGCTCGGAGGCGGATTTAGACGGCACGTACGGGCGATAGAAGAAGTCGTCCACAGGCTGAGAAGATGTGCGGCGATACGCACCGCCCACGCTGCGTCCCTGTGAAGGCGTGGTCGAGCGATTACGCCGCGGCGCCGCCGGCAGGTCCAGCGTGCCGCGGGTGATCTTGCGGCCGATCAGTTTCTCGATATCGCCAAGCACCCGATCCTCTTCCCGGGAGAAGAAGCTGATCGCCTCGCCACTGGCGCCCGCACGACCGGTACGGCCAATGCGATGCACGTAATCTTCCGCGTTATGCGGGAGGTCGTAATTGATGACGCAAGGCACCCCGGCGACGTCCAGGCCTCGTGCCGCAACGTCGGTGGCCACGAGGACTTCCAGTTCGCCGGCCTTGAACGCTTCCAGCGCCTTGATACGGTCGCTCTGGCTCTTGTCGCCGTGTATTGATTCCGCCTTCACGCCGTCGCGGATCAGTTCGCGGGCAAGTCGGCTGCAGCCGATCTTGGTATTGGAAAACACGATGACCTGACTCAGGCCCCGGGACTTCACCAGGTGCACCACAGCGGCGCGCTTGTCGGAAGGCGCCAGTTCGTACAGGATCTGGGTCACGGTATCGGCCGTGGCATTGCGCGCAGCCACTTCTACTTCAGCCGGATTATTCAGATAGCTGCGAGCAAGCTTGCGGATCTCGTTGCTGAACGTGGCGGAGAACAGCAGGCCTTGCCGGCGTGCGGGCAACTGCCGCACGATGCGATCGAGGTCCGGCAGGAAGCCCATGTCGAGCATCCGATCGGCTTCATCGAGCACGAACAGCCCTACCTGACTGAGATTGAGGGTCTTTTGCTCCAGGTGATCCAGCAGACGTCCAGGCGTGGCCACGACGATTTCGCAGCCACGGCGCAGCGCATCTTTCTGAGGCCCGATATCGACACCCCCGAAGACCACTGTCGACCGCAAAGGCGTGTGCTTGCTGTACGTCACCACACTTTGATAGACCTGATCAGCCAATTCACGCGTCGGCGCGAGAATGAGCGCCCGTACCGGATGCCGGGCCGGCGAGGCACTGGTGTTGGCGAGCGGCATGAGGCGATGCAAGATGGGCAGCGTAAACGCCGCCGTCTTGCCCGTACCGGTTTGCGCGGCGCCCATGACGTCCCGACCGTCCATGACGAGCGGTATGGCCGTGGCTTGGATAGGAGTGGGTGTGGTGTAGCCTGTCTCGGCGACAGCCTGTAGCAGCCCGGGATGCAGGCCGAAGTCAGCGAAGGCGGCGATGGAGTCTTTCTGAATAGGAGTAGTGTCAGTCATTGAGGGTGTAAATGCCCCGCGCGGGAATCCAGGCGGCGGCGTCCATAACGCGTTGATTTTAACGCAGATATGCAATCCGCCAATGACATACGTCCGACATGCTGCGCTGCCGCGACACTAAAGGCTTCAGAAAGGCCACCACGGGCGCAGCAGCCAGTAGGCAACCATCCCGCCTGCGATCAACAGAAGACTGTTGCGCGTCCGCATATACAACAGCACGGCGAGCACCGCCGCGACCGCCTTCACGTCCAGGGTCGGGACAGTGCCGGGCTGCCACGGCAACACTTCCGGCACGATGATACCGACCAGTGCTGCCGTGGGCGCGTAACGCAGTGCACTGCGTACGCCGTCGGATAGCGGCAGGTAATCACCAAGCACCAAGTAAGTAGCGCGTGTGATCAGGCTGCACAGCGCCAGCATCAGGATCGCGCCAAGTACGTACCAGCTTGTATCGTCCATGTTCATCGCGCCTTCTTCATCGTTCGGGACAACCGCTCACTGACCACCCCGGCAAGAATGCCCACCACTACGGCGGCCGCAAGTCCGAGCCGCAGGGGCAAGCCCTGACCCAGCCAGGCGACGACGGCGGCCGCAAGCATGCAGATCGCAACGGGGCGAGTGCTGACAAGGGGGATCACCACCGAGAGCAATGCCAGGATCGCGGCGAACTCCAGCGACCACGAGGCGGGAATCACGCCCGCGAGATAAATTCCGGCAATCGAGCTGAGGTTCCAAACCCACCAGCCCGGACCAATGATGCCGAGGTAGTACCAAAGGTGGCGCACATCGCCGCGACGGCGGGACTCGCCGTAGCGGCCCATGAACAGCACAAAGCCGATGTCCGTGGAGAAGAAACCGACACCAAGCCGCTTGGGCCAACTGAGGTGACGAAAGAACGGCTGCAGAGCGGCGCCGAAGATAAGAAAACGGATATTGACGACGAAGCCCGCAGCGAAGATCAGCCAGAGCGGTACCTGGTCCTTGATAAGCGGCAAGGCGGTGAGCTGCGCGGAGCCGGCGTACACCAGCAGCGTCATGAGCGTGGCGAGCGTTTCACTCAGCCCAGACTTGACGATGGCGATGCCTGTGACGAGGCCCCACGTTCCCGTAGCGATGAGCGCGGGACCGGCATCCCGCAAACCAAGCATGAATTGAGCGCGATGGCGCGCTTCCGGCCAAGCCGGCACGAACCTGCTGAATGACACGTCCCCTACCCTGACAATACCGGCAGCCGCCTATTGTAAGCATGTGTCGCGCGCGCGTGCTCACAACTCGATTCATTCTGCGGCGCGCTTGGTACAATCAAGCGACTTTTCGGGAGAGCGATATGTCCATGGCTGATCGTGATGGCGTCATTTGGTATGACGGCAAACTGGTTCCCTGGCGCGACGCCAATACCCATGTATTGACGCACTCCCTGCACTACGGCCTTGCAGTCTTCGAAGGGTTGCGCGCGTACGACACCGAGTTGGGCACCGCTATCTTCCGTCTGCACGACCATACCCGGCGGCTTTTCAATTCCGCCCATATCTACCAGATGCCCATTCCCTTCGATCAGGACACGCTTAATGCCGCCCAGTGCGAAGCCGTGCGCGCGAATGATCTGAAGTCCTGCTATATCCGCCCGCTCGTGTTCTACGGTTCCGAGAAAATGGGCGTCTCACCTAAAGGTGCTTCAGTGCACGTGGCCATCGCCGCATGGCCCTGGGGCGCATATCTGGGTGAAGAAGCGCTGCAAGCGGGCATCCGGGTCAAGATTTCTTCGTTCGCGCGGCAACATGTGAACGTCACCATGCCGCGCGCCAAGGTGGCCAGCACCTATGCCAACTCCATACTGGCCAATGCCGAAGCGCTGGACCACGGCTACGACGAAGCCATCTTGCTCGACACCGAGGGCTTCGTGGCGGAAGGTGCGGGCGAAAACCTCTTCATCGTGAAGGACGGCGTCCTCTACGAACCCGAAATCGCTTCCGCCTTGACCGGTATCACGCGCGCCACAGTACACACGCTGGCGGCTGATCTCGGCATTCGGCTGCAAACCCGGCGCCTCACCCGCGACGACCTCTACATCGCCGACGAAGCCTTTTTCTCGGGCACCGCGGCTGAGATCACCCCAATACGCGAAATCGATGGTCGCCGCATCGGCGCGGGCGCCCGCGGGCCCATTACCGAGAAGCTGCAGGCCGCGTTCTTCGACGCCGCCCACGGCCGCAACCCTACATACCATCACTGGTTGCATCCCGTATGAACGGGAGCAGCCCGAAAACCATTTCCTTTCAGGATACGAGATGAGCAGCACACCCGACACCACCGTACAACAAGGCGACGTCGTCTACGTCGAAGCCAAAGACCTTCCCGTCTACTGTCCCGGCCCCAAGGCGCCGCTGTGGAGCATGCACCCGCGCGTCTATATCGAGATCGTGCAAACGGGCGGCGCCATCTGTCCGTACTGCGGCACAGCCTATCAACTCAAGGAAGGTGAAAAGGTCCACGGTCACTGACAAGGTAGTACGTGACCGCGCGCGTAGATACTTCTCCTTGCCCGACTCCCTGGTGGCTGCCCGGCGGCCATGCACAGACACTGCATGGCGCGCTGGTCGTGCGGCATCATCGCATCTCATTCATCCGGGAGCGTGTCGATACACCGGACGGCGACTTTCTCGATTTCGATTGGGCGGGTCCGGGGCTGTTTGCCGACCGCCAGGTCGATGGCCGGGTCATTCCGCCTGATCCGCAACTGCGGGGCAACGCACCCCGCCGATGGATAGAGCCCGAGGACTGGAAGCAATTGCCGGACACCCCGGACGCGCCTGCGCTGGTCATCTTCCATGGGCTCGAAGGCAGCAGCCGCAGCCATTACGCGCAGTCCATCGCCCAGCATTTCCGTGCGAGGGGCTGGATCACCGTCATTGCGCACTTCCGTGGCTGCTCGGGCTTCCCCAACCGCATGGCTCGCGCCTATTTCTCGGGTGATTCGGCTGACATCGACTTCATCTTCGAGACGGTCCGTCAGCGCGTTCCCCATGCCCGGTGGCATGCGGTAGGCGTATCGCTGGGCGGTAATGCGATGCTCAAATATTTGGGCGAGCGTGGTGAGGAAGCCGGCTGGCTGCAGGCGGCTGCGGGCGTATCCGTTCCGCTAGACCTCGTGGCCTGCGGGCGGGTTTTGTCAGAAACGCGTAGCGGGCGTCACCTGTATTGCCGTTATTTCCTACGCACCATGCGCCCTAAAGTATTGGACAAGGCTCGTCGCTTCCCGGGCACGATCGACGCCCTCAGGCTAGCGCAGGTACGCACCCTGCGCGAGTTCGATGACCTCTACACCGCGCCCATGCATGGATACCGGAATGCGCTGGATTACTGGACGCGCGCGTCCAGCCGCCCGCAGCTGAAGCACATCGCCGTGCCGACTCTGGTGCTAAACGCCCGCAACGACCCCTTCGTACCTGCCACTTCCCTGCCCGGCTCGCATGATTGTTCGGATATGGTGTTGTTGCATCAGCCGGCGGAAGGCGGTCACGCGGCGTTCGTCACCGGACCCTTCCCTGGCAACCTGAACTGGCTGCCCACGCGACTGGCGCGCTATTTCGCGGAAGTCAGCTCTTGAAGCGTTCGAGCAGCTGGCGGTCCGATTCCAGCCGCTCGCGCAATTGCCGGATCCGCACATCGAGCTCGGATTGCTCGTAGAAGTCGTTACTCATGGCGCGCGCCTGGCGCAGCTGTTCCACCGCCGCCGGCAGAGCGCCGGTCAACTCATAGAACGTGGCCATGGAGCGGCGGGCATCCGCACGGCGCCCGAGTTTTTCCTGGCTTTGTCCCAGCAGCTGCCACAGTTGCGGCACGTCGGGCCATTGCTTGAGGCGGGCCTGCAGGGTGGAAACCGCCACTTCGTGACGTCCGCTGCCCTGCAAGGCCTGGATCTGCGCCAAAGCCACCCCCTGGCTATCCGGCCAACGCGCAGCGGCACGCTGCGCGAGTTCCAGAGCGTTGTCGACCTGCCCGGCATCCAGTGCCACCGCGACCTCCAGACCCGCCACTTGTGCGGAGTCGTGCCCGCCCGCACGCGCCTGCGCCAAAGCTTCGGACGCCCGTCCGAAGTCACGCCGCTTCCAGGCCGCGTAAGCCAGCCCGTACCAGGCCGCCGAGCGCTGCACACCCTGGAGCTTGCGTACTTCCGCAGTGAGCGTATCTTCCACGTTGCGTAGCGGTTGACCGGATCGCGCCTGCTCCACCCGCAGCTTGGCGCGCACATACCAGAAAGTGTCGTCCGTGGTTGCAGGCCTTTTGGGCGCATTCATGCTGCGGTTCTGCGCATCCGCTTGGCGCTGCAGGGACAGCGGGTGAGTGCTGGTATAGACGTTGCCGCCCGCGCCCTGATTGAGACGCGAGACGTTCTCCAACCGCTCAAACATGCGGGCCATACCGCCCGGGTCATAACCCGCCCGCGTCATCATCGTAAGGCCGGCGCGATCCGCCTCATGTTCCGCTTGCCGGGAAAAACCCAACTGGCGGTCCACGGCCGCGGCCTGCCCGAATGCCGCCACGCCCATCGCAAGATCGGGACTGCCCGACAGCGCGGCGAGCAACGCGCCGGCCAGCGTGGCGATCATGGCATGTCCCGTCTGCGAGCGCTGCGTCATGCCGCGCGCGATGTGGCGCTGCGATACGTGTGCGATTTCGTGGGCCACCACAGACGCCAGCTCCGACTCGGACCCGGCGGCGACCACCAGTCCGCTGTTAATGCCGATATATCCGCCCGGCAGCGCGAATGCGTTGATCTGCGGGTCTCGTAGCGCAAAGACATTCACGCGATCCACCGGCGTGTCCGCCTGGGACGCCAGCTTGCGGCCCATGTCGGTCAGGTATTGGAGTACGTCCGGGTCGGCGATATAGGTGGGGTCGCGACGACCCTGTTCCATGATGGCGTCGCCCAGCGTCCGTTCCAGACCCGGCGAAAGTTCCGCAGCCGAAGCCACGCCCATGCTCGGAATGCCGACCGGCTGCGCATTGACGAACGACGCGGGGGTACCCAGGACTGCCAACCCCAACAGGCCCACGCCCAAGCGCTTACGCGTGGAGATGAGGTAACCTGCCGCGGAGCACGGATACTTCATGATCGGACCCTTCAGGACGCGACCGACAGCTTGGCCTTGGCGCTGCGCCCGCCCCGCTGAGGCAGACGGTTCTTGGCCGACAGGCGCATGACCGTCGACAAGGCGTACAGGACGCCGAACACTTCCACGAAACCTGCCAACACCCACATGGTGAGCCCCCCTATGGCCTGGTCCGTGATGGCGGTCATGCCGGGGATCGCGCGGCCGCAAAGATCGAAGATGGGGTAGAGATCGGATTCGGAGAACGTGATGACGGCGCCGACGATGATCTGCGGCACCATGGTGATGATGGGACAGAAGACTCGGCCGCCCGGCGAGAGCACAGCCGGCGGGCTGGGCCGGCGATCCAGAATCAGGTTCCAGTACATGAATCCGCTGATCACGACCGACCAGTTCATGAGTCGGTACAAGCGCCAGTCAAGCATGGAATAAAACTGTACCGTGGGGATCAGGAAACCGATCACCAGGATCACGAACAGGAAGGGCACCAGGATACGGTTGGTGAGCACGGCCTCGATTGCGCGCCCTACCCGCGCACGGCGGAAGTCACGCAGCCATACTCGCCACCGCATGGGCAACCCGGCGCGCATGACCTGGCCGGGATACGCCCCCATGATCAGCAGGGGCCCCAGGTGGTGAAGTACCAGATGCTGCAAGCGATGTATGAAGAACATGCGCTCGGCGTAGTAGTCGAGCCGAGTGTGCATGGTGAGGTAGAGAATCACCATGCCGGACCAGAACAGGGCCTTGCGCCAGCCGGTTACTTTGTGGACCCGGCTGCCCCGTACAAAAAGCCAGGCTCCGCCCAAATAGAAAACCAGGAATGCCGGTGAGAATTCCCAGGGGATGAGCCAATCGAGCAAATGCATGGGGCGGGGTCCGAATCAGGCGCAGCGTTGGTTTAGTTTAATGCATGCCGCCGCGCTGCCACCCATTGGATCTCGTGTATACCGGGATGCGCCTGCAGCCGGCGGGCGCGCGACATGAGTTCCGGACGCAGCGTGGGCGGGCAATCCACCGTCACGCTGGCTCTGACCATGCCGGCGGGTTCACCGTAATCGATGCTGAGCTGGGCGATCTGTATGCCGTCCGAATGCAGGTCGCGATAGATGCTGCGACGAACGGAGGCCAGATGCTCGCGGGGACACACCACGGTGAGACGAGACGTATTGCGGGGGCTGCGCACAGCCGATGGCTGCACACCTGCACGACGCAGAAATAGATGAAACAGACGCATGACGACTCCTGCCCCGACGGTCACGCCGGGGATGTTGCCCACGCCGAATCGGGCGGGCAGTGTTCTTGGGAACGGCGGGAGTTTGCATGCGTACATGCGAGAGGAACTCCGCGCCCTGAGTCCAGGGCACGGAGAGCGGTGCGGGAACCGTTAGCTCAGGTGCCTGGAGAAAAAGCGTCGATCATGAGATCGACTGCAACATTCGCCGGGGTCGGTATTCACCACACAGCTCCATAAAGTTTCAACATCTGCGATTCTATCGGGAAAACACTTATTCCACAAGGCTTTAGGCGCTAAACCACAGCAACATGAACACCGCGAACAAGCCATAGAATCCTGCCACACCCGCCAGGGTCGTACACGTGAGCGTTTGCCGGCGCAGCTTCAGCCACAACGTGCCAATTGCTGCCAGCGTGAAGCCTGCTGCGGCCAACAGTGGCGGCGTCAACAACCATGGGGTCATGGAAATGGCCATGGCCGTCGGCAGCGTCGCCTGTATCATCATTGCGCCGGAAATATTGGCGAGCGCCAGACGTTCCTTGCCCTTGCGCGTCCAGATCACCGCATTCAGGACTTCGGGCAGCTCGGTAGCAATAGGCGCCAACAGCAGGGCCGCAAGATTGGGCGCCAGGCCCGCAGCGGCGCCAAGATATTCGATCTGCTGCACGAAGACGTGCGACGCCCCGGCAATGACCACCAACGCCAGCACCGTCTGAACGACGGCCCAGAACATACTGGGATCGCGCGATCGGATCCGTAACGGTTCCAGCTCCTCCATGATCGCGGCGCCTTCGTCGGCATTGAGCTCGCGCATCACGTACAGGCCATATGCCAGCAGGAACGCCAACGCGAGCCAGGGCTTCCATGCGAACACGAGCACGCCCAGCGTGATCTTGACCACGAAGATGCACATGAACCAGGCCTGGTCGCGGGCGATGCGCCGCTGGTCCGCCACAACCCGGCGTTCCATGCCCGCGGGGTCGCCCGCCAGACGGGCCTTGCGCAGACGATGCCAAAGGACGAAGCCCACCACGGCATACGCCAGAGAGGCGAGAACCAGCGGTCCGCCCACGGCGGCTCCGACGCCGATCTCCTTCTGGTCTGGGGTGTCCCCGAAAACTACGGCGACAAAGGTGACAGCGCTCTCGGGCAACGCGGTACCGAACGCGGCGAGCAACGTACCCACAGCGGTGGCCCCGAGACGCAGGCGACAGCCTACCCATTCGACGCCGTTCACAAAGAACTCGCACGCGAGGTAGATGACGTAAGCGGAAATGAAAAACGCGAGCAGAGAGAGCAGCATGTCCAGCAGGCCGGGCGTGAACCAAGACACGGCGGATGCGCGCCCGGCATGGAGCGACACCCACCGGTCAAAGGTCTTGCCGGACACGACGCCGGGGAAACACCCGAAACGCCCGTCGCCCGCACCATGGCGCTGTCTGCGCCAAGCATGTTGATGCGGGTCTCACCGGCCCTGGAGCCGGTGTCAGCTACTCCCCGATGACGAGGGAGCCGCCATTCTATCAGCAAACGTCAGGGGGGAAAGAACGCGTAGAATATCCGCCATGGAAACGCCCGACTTTGACATCGTCATCCTCGGCGCCGGGCCGGCAGGCAGCGCGCTGGCCCTTGCCCTGGCCCAAAAGGCTCGCGACCCTGGCCGGATCGCTCTGCTGGGTCCTGCGCGACAAGCGGCGCCGGCACCGGGCACCGGCTCGGCGGCTGCTCTCGGCGTGGATCCGCGTTGCCTGGCACTCAACCATGGCAGCCGCGTATTTCTCGAATCGCTCGGCTCCTGGCCCCACGCTGCGGCTGAAATTCTGCACGTACACGTGTCGCAGCGACACCGCTTGGGTCGGGTAGTGATCGACCATCGCGACCTCGGCGTCCCCCGGTTGGGCAACGTGGTGCGTTACGACGACTTGCTCGATGCACTGCAGCGTGCCCTCGCGAACAGCGGCGTAACCCGCATAGAAGGGCGCGCACTTCCCCGGCTGGCAGGCAGACGCGTCGAATGTCGGTACGAGGGCGGCATGGTAAGCGCATCGCTCGCCGTGCAGTCAGACGGTGTCCGGCCGGTTGGTTTGCAACGCGGTTACGGCCAACATGCGGTGCTCGCCAATGTGCGGGCCACCCGACCGCAACCCGGTTGGGCCTACGAACGCTTTACCCGCACGGGACCGCTCGCCGCCCTGCCGCATCCCCAGGGTCACGACATCTACAGCATCGTCTGGTGCTGCGGGCCCGAACAGGCTGAGCTTCTTCGCGGGCTGCCTAACGCCGAGTTCGATTCGCACTTGCACGAACAATTTGGCGATCGCCTGGGCCGCTTCGAAAGCGTGGGCCGCCGCTCGGTCTTTCCGCTGGCACTGCACGCCGGGCCTACGCGCATCAACGATCGGTGCATCGCTGTGGGCAACGCCGCGCAGACCCTGCACCCCGTGGCGGGACAAGGACTCAACCTGGGACTGCGCGACGTCGCCCAACTCACACAGAGTCTGAGCCGCTGGCTTTTGCACCCTGACACCGACCCAGCGCCCTACGGAGAAACATTCACGCGTCGGCGCCATGCCGACCGCTGGCTCACCATGGCGGTCACGGATTTTCTGCCTAGGGCGTTCTCCACCGGCAATCGCCTGCTGGAGCACGCAGGCGGTGCAGCCTTGCTCGCCATGGACCTTCTTCCGCCCCTGCGCAACCAATTGGCGCGCCAGCTTCTGGAAGGCTTGCGCACCTAGGGCCGTCCCCCCGTCCCGCGCCGAGGGGGTAAAATCCCCCGGATGCGCATCGGCTCCTGGACCCTTCCCCACCCTGTTTTCGCCGCACCCATGGCGGGGGTGACCGATCGCCCCTATCGTCGCCTGTGCAAGGCGCTGGGGGCGGCGTATGCCGTATCCGAAATGGCCGCAAGCAACCCACGCCTGTGGAATAGCGTCAAGACCTCGCGGCGGCTTAACCACGAAGGCGAACCTGACCCGGTCGCCGTTCAGATCGCGGGCTCGGATCCCGACATGATGGCCGAGGCGGCCGTCTTCAACATCGAGAAAGGCGCGCACATCATCGACATCAACATGGGTTGCCCGGTGAAGAAGGTGTGCAATGTGGCGTCGGGTTCGGCGCTGCTGCGCGATGAGGCGCTGGTCGACCGCATCCTTCGTAGCGTCGTGGCGGTCTGCCGCCCGCGCGACGTGCCCGTCACCTTAAAGACCCGCACCGGTTGGGACCGCGACAGCCGCAACGCCGTGCGCATTGGCCAGCTTGCCCAGGACGCCGGCGTGGCAGCGCTTACGCTGCATGGGCGCACACGCTGCGACCTGTATCAGGGCGAAGCCGAATACGACACGATCCGCGAAGTCAAGCAGGCCCTGGAAATTCCTGTAGTCGCCAATGGGGATATCGATAGTCCCGAAAAGGCGCGCGAGGTATTAGAGTATACGGGCGCCGATGCGGTCATGATCGGTCGCGCCGCACAGGGTCGGCCCTGGATCTTTCGCGAGATCAGCCATTACCTGGCCACGGGAACCCGCCTGCCATCCCCGACGTGGGGAGAACTCAGGCACTGCCTGCTTGACCACCTGGAAGATCACTACCAGTTCTACGGTGAACATACAGGCGTACGTACCGCTCGAAAGCACATTGGGTGGTATCTCGAAGGACTTCCCCATGCGCCGGCATTACGGCAGCAAATCAACGCTGCCGAAACAACCACCGAACAGATCTCCGCACTCGAGACCTGGTTCGAGCAGTTTTCCACCAATGAAACCATAGAGATTCACGCCGTGGCAGCGTGAACCACAACTAGAGCACCACCCACATCATGAGCAACAACAACCCCCTGGAACAATCCGTGCGTGAACGGCTGGAACGATACTTCACGGATCTGGGCGACTCCGAGCCGCGCGACATGCTGGCAATGGTCATCAGCTGCGTAGAACGCCCCGTACTTCAGGTGGCGCTGGAGAAAGCCAACGGCAACCAATCCAAGGCCGCGGCCATGCTGGGCATTACCCGCAGCACCCTGCGCAAAAAACTGCATGCTCATGATCTGCAACCCTGATTTCTCCATCCTCCACTGAAGCTCCAATGAAAATCCAGACCGCCTTAATTTCCGTGTCCGACAAGTCGGGCGTCGTCGACTTCGCCCAGGCCCTCGCCAGCCGCGGCGTGCGCATCCTCTCCACCGGCGGCACCGCTCGGCTGCTGGCCGACGCCGGCATCCAGGTGACCGAGGTCGCGCAGCATACCGGGTCTCCCGAGATCCTCGACGGCCGCGTCAAGACCCTGCACCCGAAGATCCACGGCGGCCTGCTCGCACGACGCGACAGCACGGAACACATGCAGGCGCTGGAGCAGCACGGCATCGAACGTATCGACCTGCTGGTGGTGAATCTGTATCCCTTCCGTGAAACCATTGCCAAGTCGGGCTGCACCTTTGCCGACGCCATTGAGAACATCGATATTGGCGGCCCCGCCATGTTGCGCGCGGCAGCCAAGAATCACGGCACGCCCGCCGGCGGCGTCACGGTCGTGATCGACCCCGCCGACTATGCGCGCGTGCTGGCCGATATGGACGGCCCCCAGGGCGCCCCTTCGTACGGCTTGCGGCTTGAACTCGCAGCCAAGGTCTACGCTCATACCGCCGCCTACGACGGTGCCATTGCCGCCTATCTGAGCAGCCTCGCACAAGCGGAGCCAGCCCAAGAGGCGCCCGCCGAGCGCAACGCCTGGCCGCGCGTCCTGACGCTGCAGCTCAAGCAGAATCAGGTGCTGCGCTATGGCGAGAACCCCCACCAGCAGGCCGCCTTCTATGTCGACCCGGCTGTTGCGCCGGGACTGCTGGGCAGTTACACCCAGCTTCAGGGCAAAGAACTCTCGTACAACAATATTGCAGACGCGGACGCCGCCTGGGAGTGCGTACGCAGCTTTGAGTCGGCTGCCTGCGTGATTATCAAGCACGCCAACCCCTGCGGCGTCGCGGTGGCGCCCACACCGGTGGAAGCCTACGAAAAGGCCTTCCAGACCGATCCCACCTCCGCCTTCGGCGGCATCATCGCCTTCAACCGTCCCATTGACGTTGCCACGGCAGAAGCAGTCAGCAAGCAGTTCGTGGAAGTGGTCCTGGCACCGGAATATTCGTCGCAAGCCATGGCCGTATTCGCCGCCAAGAAGAACGTCCGCGTCCTTCAGGTGCCGCTGGGCGACGGCCGCAACGCGTTCGACGTCAAGCGCGTAGGCGGCGGCTGGCTGGTCCAGAATCCCGACGACTTCCTGGTGCCCGACGCCGAGTTCCGCGTCGTCACCAAGCTCCAGCCTACCGAAGCCCAGATGAACGACTTGCTCTTCGCCTGGAAGGTCGCCAAGTACGTGAAGTCCAACGCCATCGTGTTCACCGGGAACGGCATGACCCTGGGTGTCGGCGCTGGCCAGATGAGCCGGGTCGACTCCGCTCGCATCGCGTCCATCAAGGCACAGAATGCCGGTCTCAGCCTCGCGGGCTCGGCCGTGGCGTCGGACGCCTTCTTCCCCTTCCGTGACGGCCTGGATGTCGTGGTGGATGCGGGCGCCGGCTGCGTGATCCAACCGGGCGGCAGCATCCGCGACGACGAAGTCATTGCAGCGGCCGACGAACGCGGCATCCCGATGGTGTTCACGGGTACCCGGCACTTCCGCCACTGATGCGGATCCTGGGCATCGACCCCGGCCTTAGACGCACGGGCTTCGGCGTCATCGACGCGGACGGCCCGCGCCTGCTGTATGTCGCTAGCGGCACCATCGTGGTGCCCAGCGATCTCAGCCTGGCAATGCGCCTCAAGACCATTCTGGATCACATCCGGGAAGTGGCCGCCGAAACCCGTCCCTCGGTGGCGGCCATGGAAAAGGTCTTCCTCAATACCAACCCGGCCTCGACCCTGCTTCTGGGCCAGGCGCGCGGCGCGGCCATGTGTGCCCTGGCCGATAGCGGCCTCGAGGTCCACGAGTACACGGCGCTGCAGGTCAAGAAGTCTGTCGTGGGCACCGGCCGGGCCGCCAAAGAGCAGGTGCAGCACATGGTGCAGCATCTGCTGTCGCTAAACGCCGCGCCTGCGCCTGACTCGGCGGACGCCTTGGCTTGCGCCATCTGCCACGCCCACGTCTACCCGCTGGCCGCCACACTGGCACACGGCGCACTCGCCTCCACCGGTCTGAAGCGCATTCGCAACGGCCGGCTGGTAGGCTGATTCAACGGAAAACGGAGTCTCTGCATGATCGGACGCATCCGCGGCATCCTGCTGGAAAAAATCCCGCCCACGATTTGCATCGATGTGGGCGGCGTCGGTTACGAGATCGACGTCCCAATGAGTACGCTGTACAAGCTGCCCGAAGTCGGCGCCGAAGTCACCTTGTATACACATCTGCAGGTACGCGACGACGCTCACATCCTCTATGGGTTTTCGTCCATTGCGGAACGCAGCGCCTTTCGCTCACTAATCAAGGTGACGGGCGTGGGCGCCCGCATCGCGCTGGCTGTGCTCTCTGGAATGACGGTGGAAGAACTGTCCAGCGCCATCACGTTGCAGGAAACGGGCCGGCTGACCCGGGTGCCGGGCATCGGCAAAAAGACGGCAGAGCGCCTGCTGCTGGAGCTGCGCGGCAAGCTGGGCGCGGACATCGGCGCCGTAACGGCACCCGCCCAGGGTAGTCAGAACGACATCCTGAACGCGCTGCTATCGCTGGGCTATTCCAGCGCCGAATCTGAGAAGGCACTCAAGGCCCTGCCCGCGGACGTCGACGTAGCGGAAGGCATCCGTCTCGCCCTCAAGTCCATGGCCCGCTGACTTACGGTTCCTGCGAGAGGCAGGCGGCGTAGCTGGCGAGGTCAACGTTGCCGCCGCTCAGCACTACGCCGACGCGCATGCCGCGCACGGGCACGATTTCGCGCAAGACTGCAGCCGCTCCCAGACAGCCGGTGGGCTCGACCACGATCTTCATGCGTTCAGCGAAGAACTGCATGGCGGCGATGAGCTTGACGTCTTCCACCGCCAGGATGTCGTGCGCGTAGCGCTTGATGATGGGGAAGGTGTATTCGCCCAGGCAGGTCGTCAACGCGCCGTCGGCGATAGAGCTCGGCGGATCGATGCGCACCCGCTCACCCTTGTTGAATGATTGCTGCCCGTCGTTGCCGGCCACCGGCTCCACGCCGTAGACCAGGCATTCCGGCGCCAGCGCATGGGCTGCCAGTAACGAACCGGCCAGCAGGCCACCGCCGCCCAGCGGAATGAATAGCGCATCCAGCCCCCCAACGTCTTCCAGGAGTTCCATGACGGCCGTGCCCTGCCCCGCGATCACATCGGGATCGTCGAACGGCGGGATCAGCGTCAGGCCTTCTTGTGAGGCCAGGTTGCGGGCGACCTGTTCACGGTCTTCCGTCTTGCGGTCGTAGGTGATGATGCGGGCGCCATAGCTGGCAGCTGCATTGCGTTTGGCGCGCGGAGCGTCCAGCGGCATGACGATGGTCGCGGTGACGCCGAGTTCCTGAGCGGCCCGAGCGATCGCCTGACCGTGGTTGCCGGAAGAAAACGTGACCACGCCTGCCTTACGGGAGGCCTCGTCCAGCTTGGCGATGGCGTTGTACGCCCCACGGAACTTGAAGGCGCCTACGCGCTGCAGGTTCTCGCACTTGAAGAAGACCTCGGCATCGAGGCGACCATTCAGCGTCTGGGAGGTAAGAACGGGCGTACGGTGGACGACGCCCTGCAAACGGGCCGCCGCGTCCTGGACGTCCTGAAACTTTGGCAAAGACAGATTCATGCCTGCTCCAACGATTAACTAACGCAATCATATATGAGCGGCGGCGACGTTGCGTTCTATACTAAGGCACGATCACTGTGGATACAGACAGCACTCCCATGGCCATACACTCCGACGCACTGTTGCGGACGACCCAACCCGAACGCATCGTCGCGCCGCAAAGCGCATCGCCCAATGAAGACTCCATCGAACGGGCATTGCGACCGCGGGCACTGCAGGAATATATCGGGCAGCACCGCGTGCGGGAGCAGCTCGAGATCTTCATCCAGGCTGCGCGCGCTCGGCATGAGGCGCTGGACCACGTACTGCTTTTCGGCCCTCCAGGCCTGGGAAAGACCACGCTCGCGCATATCATTGCGCACGAAATGGGTGTGCAGTTGCGCCAGACGTCCGGCCCGGTGCTGGAACGCCCTGGCGACCTCGCCGCGCTGCTGACCAATCTCGAAAAGAACGACGTCCTGTTCATCGACGAGATCCACCGGCTGTCGCCGGTCGTGGAGGAAATCCTTTACCCGGCGTTGGAAGACTTCCAGATCGACATCATGATCGGCGAAGGGCCGGCGGCCCGCAGTGTCAAGATTGACCTGCAACCCTTCACGCTGGTTGGCGCCACGACACGGGCCGGCATGCTCACCAATCCCCTGCGCGACCGCTTCGGCATCGTTTCGCGCCTGGAGTTCTATTCAGCGGAGGACCTCGCCCACATCGTGGAGCGCAGCGCACGACTGCTTAACGCGGGCGCTTCTCAGGAAGGGGCGGCGGAAATCGCCCGTCGCTCGCGGGGCACGCCGCGCATCGCAAACCGCCTGCTGCGCCGGGTACGCGATTACGCCGAAGTGAAGGCCCAGGGACGCATCGACGCCGACGTTGCCTCCGCCGCGCTCACCATGCTGGAAGTCGATCCCATGGGGCTGGACCTCATGGACCGCAAGCTGCTTGAAGCCATCATCCATAAGTTCGATGGCGGCCCGGTCGGGGTCGACAGCCTCGCGGCAGCCATCGGCGAAGAGCGCGACACCATCGAAGACGTGATCGAACCGTTCCTGATCCAGACCGGCTTCCTGCAGCGCACGCCACGCGGGCGTATTGCCACCCAAACCACCTGGCGCCATCTGGGCCTCACGCCGCCCACAGCCCTCTCGGGCGGCGCCGGCGAACTGTTCTAGACCGCTGCCACACACTCCAGCAAGGCCTCGCCATAGGCCTCCAGTTTGCGCACGCCGACCCCATGCACGTGTGACAGCTCTTCCAGCGTGCGCGGGTCGCGTCGCGCCACCTCGCGCAAGGTGGCGTCATGGAAAATGACATAGGCCGGCACGCCGTGTTCGCGCGCCACGTCGGCACGCCAGGCCCGCAAGGCCTCGAAACGCTCCTGGCTATCCGCATCCAGCTCGACACCCGCCGGAGCGGGACGCCGCGAACGACCGGCGCGCGCAGCGGCGGGAGCTTCCCGGCGCAGCATGAGCTGAACTTCTCCTTTCAGCACTGAGCGGCTCTCATCGGTCAGCAACAGGGTGCCGTGGCCTTCGAAATCCACCGTCACCAGCCCTTTGGCGAGCAACTGCCTGAGTACGCCTCGCCACGCCTGGTCGCTGAGGTCGGCGCCCACTCCGAACACGCTCAGCGTGTCGTGCCCATTCTCGCGAACGCGCGGTGTGGCCTTACCGCGCAGGATATCGACGATATGCCCCGCACCATAGCGCTGCCCTCGTTCACGCCAAAGACGGAAGATCGCCGATAGCAGCTTTTGTGCGGCCACCGTACCGTCCCAGCACTCCGGCGGCTCAAGGCAAGTGTCGCAGTTCCCGCAAGGCGCAATTTGCTGCCCGAAATAGGCCAGCAGTTGCTGGCGGCGGCAGTCCACGGTCTCACACAGGGCGAGCATGGCATCCAACTGGCGACCGGAGCGTCGCTTGAATTGATCGTCCCCGGCCGATTCATCGATCATCCGGCGCTGCTGGACCACGTCCTGCAGCCCGTAGGCCATCCATGCCGTAGCAGGCTCACCATCCCGCCCGGCGCGCCCGGTTTCCTGGTAGTAGCCTTCCACCGACTTGGGCAGATCGACGTGCGCCACATACCGGACGTCGGGCTTATTCACGCCCATTCCGAAGGCGATGGTGGCGACCATGGTCAGGCCTTCCTCGCGTAGGAATCGCGCCTGATGATCCGCGCGCACTGCCGCGTCCATGCCGGCGTGATAAGCCAGGGCGGGCACTCCGTTCTGCGACAGGAAGCTTGCGATGTCCTCCACCCTTGCACGCGACAGGCAGTACACAATGCCGCTGTCGTGGGGGTGCTCCTCCTTGATGAACGAAAGCAGCTGACGCTTGACCTCGTTCTTCTCCACGATGCGGTACAGGATGTTGGGCCGATCGAAGCTCGATACGAAGTGCGCGGCACCTTCCAGGGACAGGCGGCGGGCAATTTCCTCCCGCGTCGTGCCGGTTGCCGTGGCCGTCAGCGCAATGCGCGGCACGTCCGGCCAGCGTTCATGCAAGGCCGACAGCCCCAGGTATTCCGGACGGAAATCGTGACCCCACTGCGACACGCAATGGGCTTCGTCGATGGCGAACAGGGCAATGCGCGAGCGCGCCAGCAAATCCATGCAGCGATCGGTGAGCAAGCGTTCGGGCGCCACGTAAAGTAGATCGAGTTCCCCATCCAGCATGCGCCGTTCGACCTCGCGCGCCTCACGCCAATCCTGAGAAGAGTTCAGATAGGCGGCGCTCACCCCCAGCTCGCGCAAGGCGTCCACTTGGTCTTGCATCAAGGCAATCAGAGGCGACACCACGACACCCGTGCCGGGACGCAGCAGCGCGGGAATCTGATAGCACAGGGACTTGCCGCCGCCGGTGGGCATGAGCACGAGCGCGTCATCGCCGGCCATGAGCGTGTCGATGATCGCCTGCTGCTCGCCACGAAAGGCTTCATAGCCAAAGACGCGTTGCAGGACTTCCAAGGGGGTGGACATGCGGGATCAATACAGAGGGAAGGAGAAGCGTAGCCCTATATCATAGTCGCCGCCGACGACCTCGCGCTCCGCGTGCAGTCCAACCTTCAGATTGGGGCTATACCAAAACTGCTGGCTCACGCCGAAGCGACGTTCGAGTATGCCCTCCCTGCCATGGCGGCTTTCGAAGCTGCCGGACCACTCGCCCCAGCGACCCACGTCCCAGGACGCCGACCAGCGCTGACGCGCGCCGCCTATGGAGTTCGCGCCGTCCGCGTAGCGGCGGATATCCATGAATCCGTCCGTGTACCGTTCTCCCACCCACGCCAGGCTAGTGTCATAGGGCAGGTCGAAATCCGCCATGGCCCGGTAACGCCAACCTTGCGTCGCACCTTGGGTGGAGCGGGCGATCCCGGAGCGCCAGCGGCCCCAGCTGCCCAGATCGTACTGCCCGGTAATCCCGGACATGATCAGGTCGTCGGCGACCTGGGTCTGCGATTCCAGACTGAACTGCGGGCTGTAGTCGTAGGACAGTGCCAAGCTGCCTGCGGTGGGGCCGAAAACGAGATCCCCCTCGGGACTGGAGCCCGACTGGTCCACGGCGCCGAATGCCAGCGCGTAGTTCCATGCCGACACGTCATCGCTGCTCGCCATGAAACTCTGGCTCAGGCTAATGCCTCCCAGGCGTACGCTCTCGTTCCATTCGGGAACGGCGATCTCGCTGCTCCCGAGCAAGACGTCCGGCCCCTCTTCCAGGCTCCGGCGCCAGTTCCGCTCACCGAACGCCCACGCCTGCGTGCCCGGCGTCGGCAACCACCGTGTATCCGGCGTGGCAACTCGGGGCCGGTCGAAGCCTCCCAATAAGCCGGGCGAATGTTCGGACACACGGTATTGACGAGCGTATGCGTTAGCGCGCAGCTGCAAGCCATCCTGGGGACGCCAGAAATAGGTGTAGGGGACGTCTGGCGTGTCTCCCGCCGTAGCGGGGGATTCCCTCACCGACACCTGAACGGCGGACTCTGCAACGCCAGGCAGCGGCGGCAACGGCACGGGCACGGCTTCGGGTTCCAGATATACGGGGTACGCATGGGCCTGGTCGGATGCATAGCGCAGGGCCGGCTTGACGGACAGCGCAAGCCCCGGCGCCAAAGCCAGGCTCAACGCCGAAATGCGCAAGACGATTTCAATCCGTTTCCGTATCATGGCCTCCGTAAATTGCAAGAGTACACTGCGCTCCATGGATACTCAGCACGTTAAAGTCCTGGTCGTGGACGACGACCCGGCCCTGCTCCAGCTGTTGGCCGATTACCTGAACCGTCACCAATACGATACGCTCCTGGCGCCCAACGCGAGCGATCTGGAGGCGCGCATTCAGCGCTACAACCCGGATCTGATCGTGCTGGATCGCATGATGCCGGACGGCGACGGCGCCGAAGCGTGCCGCCGCCTGCGCCAACAGGGCGAAGACATTCCCATTATCCTGCTCACAGCCAAGGACGAAACCGTCGACCGCGTGATCGGCCTGGAGGCCGGCGCCGACGACTACCTGGGCAAGCCCTTCGATCCCCGCGAACTGTTGGCGCGCATCGAGGCGGTTCTGCGTCGCAAGAAAGGCGCCTCCGCACTCACCAAGGATCGCCCCGTGGCCTTCGGGCCGTTCGTCTTCGACCCCGTTACCCGACAGTTGCATCGAGGCGACACGCTCATCAAGCTCACCGGGGGAGAAGTCAACTTGCTCGAAGCGTTGGTAAGCAATCCAGGCAAGCCGCTATCCCGGGAACGCCTGCTGGCCCTCGCACGAGACGACGAAGAAGGCGAACGCAATGACCGGGCGATCGACATCGCCGTGCTGCGGCTACGCCGGGCGCTCGAAGACGACCCCAAGCAACCGCGCTGGATCCAGACGGTATGGGGCGTGGGCTATCGATTTTCGCCGTGAAGGCAGGTTCCGTGTTGAACTGGCGTGTGCTGCTGCCCCGCTCTCTCAGGACCCGTATGCTGCTGCTCACATTGGGCACCATCGTACTGGTCCAGGCCGCCACCTTCGCCACCGTGAACTACTACCGCAAGCAGTTCACGGAAGACGTTTCAGTGGAACTGACGGCGACCACCATACGCACGTTGCGCGCCGCTCTGGCCGAGATCCCGGCGGACCAGCGGCAGGACTTCGTGCGTACCGCCTCGCAGAACCAGTGGCGGCTTTGGTCGCGCTCCTTGCCCGCCAATGCGAGTCTTGAACAGCGCAATCGCCGCCATCAGCGTGACTCCCGTGACGAAGAGCGCCGCCCGCCTCCTCCGGACGACGTGCGCCATAGTCTGCGCAGCTTCGTCGAAGCGCTGAACGTACGGCTCGACGACGACACCCGCGTCGCGCTGTCGCGCGGGCCGGAGCCGCGCATGTATATCTCACTGATCGAGGATCCGGGCATCGACGAGAATCTCAGCTCTCGTGAATGGCTGGTGATTCCGCTGGATCGTATTGCCCGGCCGGTCGCCACCCCCGCCATCATTGTCTGGCTAACCGGCATGGTGTCCTTGTTGCTGCTCTCGGCCGCGTTCGCCTGGCACATCACGCGCCCGCTGACCCGGCTCGCAAAGGCCGCGGATCAACTGGCCGCCGGCAAGCCCGAGCGAGTGGTGCCGTCCGGCCCATCCGAGACCCGCAGTCTTGGCGAACGCTTCAATGCCATGCTCGATACGCTCGCCGAGTCGGCCACGGTACAGCGCACGCTGCTCGCCGGCCTGCCCCACGACCTGAAAGGACCCTTGTCGCGCATGTGGCTGCGTATCGAAATGGCGGATGACCCGACCCTGAAGGAAGGCATGCGTCAGGACGTGCAGGACATGCAGCGCATGATCGACCAGTTCATCAGCTATGTTCGCGGATCGGACCAGGGCTCTTACCACTATGCGCCCCTACCGCTGCGCGCCTGGCTCGAAGAACGGGTAGGCGCCTGGCAGCAGGCCGGCAGCGACGTCCGCCTATTGCGAGTGCCCGAAAAGGATATTGTTCTGCATGCCGATGAACTCGCGCTAGGTCGCCTCATCGACAATTTGGTGACCAACGCCTTCAATCACGGCAAGCCGCCCGTGGAGATTTCGCTGGAACGCGACCACGAGGCCGTGGTGCTGCGCCTGCGCGACCATGGGCCGGGCATCTCCGAGGAGCGACGATCCGAGGCATTGCGACCGTTCTCGCGCCTGGACGAGGCCCGCACGCGTACAGGATCGGTGGGATTGGGCCTCGCGCTGGCCGAAATGATCGTGCGCGCCCATGGCGGTTCCTTGGCGCTGGACAACGCGCCCGACGGCGGCCTGGAGGTCTCGATACGTCTTCCGCTTCAACGCTCGAAGGCGGGTGGCTCCGGCGGCACCGACAGCCCAAACATGCGCCAGTAGACCCATACGTTGAAGATCAGTGCCACGGGCAGCGCGACTACGACAGCCGCCAGCACCAATTGCAGCGACTCGACTGCGCCGGCGGCATCCCAGATCGTAAGTTCATCCAGAACAAGATACGGGAAGAAACTGTAGCCCAGGCCGCCCAGGGTCATGACGAAGACCAGCAACGTTAGTACGAAAGGCAGCGCCGTATTGTGATGGCTGGTGTTGATCATGCGCTGCAGCCGCAGCTCGATGAAAACGAATGTGGCCAGCATGCCCAGCCAGAGCACGGCGACGGCCCACCGCGACGGCGCACTGCTCCACTTCAAGAAGATACCCGGGTTGCCCAGCGCCAACACTACCGACACGCCCACCGCGCCGGCGGCCGCCCAGCGTACGCAGCGGCGACCCCACAACACCGCGCGCATGCGCAGCTCACCGGCCTCCCGCATGATCAGCCACGAAGCACCCAGCAGGCAGTAGGCGGCCAGCGCACAGGCGGCCGTAAAGGCCACGAACCAAAGGCCACTGGCGTCGTCGGAGTGTGACATCGCGATTCCGGCCAACAGCATGCCGTGCGACAGCGCCGTGCACACTGCCCCCAGGCCGAACAGGCGTATCCAGTACGGCTGCTGTTCGCGCGGCGCCCTGAGGCGCAACTCGAAGGCGACAGAGCGCAGCATGGTACCCACCGCCAGTAGGGTCACCGGCAGATAGAGCGCGCCCATGAGCCGGCCCCAGGCATGCGGAAACGCCGCCATGAACAGCCCGATGCCCAGAAACAGCCAGAACTCGTTGGCGTCCCGCCAAGGACTGAGCAGTGCCAACATGCGGGGTCTGACGTGCTCCGGCGCGAAAAGGCTGAGACAGCCAACGCCGATATCGAAGCCATCGAGCACCGTGCCGGCCAGTACCAGTAGGAACAGAAGCCCCATGAACACGAGCGGCAGCCAGAAGACCGGATCGGTGGCGTTCAAGCCCAATGCGAGAGCTAGCGTATCAATCATCGACTTTCCTCACGCCCTTCCTCTGCGCCGCGCCACCGGTACGACGCCGTAGCGCACGGCATGCCACAAGAGCTGCAGGAACCCCGCCATGCAGAACCCATAGACCAGCAGCAGAGCCACTCCCCCGGCCGTCAAGGCACCAAGCGAAGCTTCGGTCAGCACTTCGCTAAGGGTGACCGTACCGGCAACGGCATACGGATAGGCGCCAATGACGATATGTGCAAACCCGCTCACCGTTACCAGCCACCCGCCGAACCCGGTCACCACCAGCAACTTGCGCAAGCGCGGGGAAAGCGCGCCCGGGTCCCCGGCGTGCGCGCGTAGACGCCACCAGGCCACGCCGACGACCAATAGCATCAGCACCGTCCCCAGTACGGCGACGCGCAAGGACCAGAAGGTAACCGCTACGGGTGGCGCCATGCCGGAAAACTGATCGAATCCGCGATACTTGCCCTGGGAATCCTGCGCGAGGAACGCGCCTCCCCGGTTCTCCAGCCGCCAGGCCCAGCGGTCGTCCTGCCGCTGCGCATCGGGCAGCGCGACGATGGCCAGGCTGGGCTCCGTACCGGATTGCCAATATCCCAAGGCTACGGCCGCCCTAGCCGGCTCGTGAATAGCCATCGCCCGACCCGCAAATACAGCGGTCACCGCGAGCAGAATCAGTGACACCGCCCCTACACGCACCGCCACACCGAATACCGCGCGGTCCGAATCGTTCGCCGGCCGACGCAAGGACTGCAAGGCGGTCACTCCCAATATGAAGACGCTGGTCGTCACCAGGGCCAACAGCAGCAGCAGACCCGCGTACCAAAAGAAGGATGGATTGAAGACGACGTCGGACCAATCGATGACTACATAGCGCCCGTCAGAAAAGAAGGCACCGGACGGCGTGCGCAACCACGAAAACAGGGCCACGGGCCAAATCGCCGCGGCGGTGAGCCCGAGGGCGACCATGACGACCAACAAGCCGTGCACTCGCTGCGACATGTAGCGCTGGCCGAACAGCATGGCGCCGACGAAGCATGTTTTGAAAACGAAGATGGTCAACACGGCGGCGGCCAGCAATGGGCCCGCTACGTCGCCGATGCGCTCCATCAGTGCCGGCCACAAGCCGCCGAACTGGATCATGACGGGCACGGCGGAGCCGAAAGCCGCCACAAACGACAGCGCGAATATCCGCACCCAGAACCGGTAGGCCACAGTCCAATGCTCACCGCCCACCGGGGCGCGCAGTTTGAAAAAAGCCAGCATCCACGCCAGCCCAATCTCCAGTAGGAGAAAAAGCAGCATGAACGACAGGCTCATAAAGAATTGAGCCTGCGAAATCCAGAGCGCCATGTGGGTCATAATGGGCGCCAGTGTAAAGCGACAAGACCGCTTATGGCCACGTTCCCGGGCAAACCCTGCCGAACGTGGCAAAATGATTACTTCTTCATCCGTTTTCAGATATCAGCCTTTTCCCGTATGAGTTCTGTACCCAGCCCAGGCGCTGTCTCCAACTTTCTGCGCACCATCATCGAAAAAGACCTGGCGGAAGGCCGCCATGCGCAAAAGCCCTGGGCCGGCCGCCCCGGTCCTGCTTCGGTCCAACGCGGGGCGAGCCCTGATACGGCCCGCATACGTACGCGCTTTCCGCCGGAACCCAACGGCTACCTGCACATCGGCCACGCCAAGAGCATCTGCCTGAATTTCGGGCTGGCGCGCGATTACGACGGCGCCTGCCACCTGCGCTTCGACGACACCAACCCTGAGAAGGAAGAAGCCGAATACGTAGACGCCATCATCGACATGGTGAAGTGGCTGGGCTTCGATTGGCAATACAAGGACGAAACCAACCTGTACTTCGCCAGCGACTACTTCCCGTGGATGTACGAGTTCGCGGAAGCGCTGGTGCAAGCTGGCCATGCTTATGTCGACGAACAGACCGCCGACGAGATCCGAGCCAACCGCGGCACCCTCACCGAACCTGGCACCAATTCGCCCTGGCGAGACCGCCCGGCCGACGAATCGCTGCGCCTGCTGCGCGAAATGCGCGACGGCAAACACCCGGACGGCAGCCTGTGCCTGCGCGCTCGTATCGACATGAGCTCGCCCAACATCAACATGCGGGACCCGGTGTTGTACCGGATCCGGCACGCCACACACCACCGCACGGGCGATCAGTGGTGCATCTACCCCATGTACTCCTGGGCGCATCCTGTCGAGGACGCGCTGGAGGGCATTACGCACAGCATCTGCACGCTCGAATTCGAAGACCAGCGTCCGTTCTACAACTGGATCCTGGAGCGCCTGGCCGAGCTGGATATGCTGGTGGAGCCCCTTCCCAGGCAGTACGAATTCGCACGGCTGAATCTCAGCTATGTAGTGACCAGTAAGCGCAAACTGCTGCAGCTGGTACGGGACGGCCACGTGGCCGGCTGGGACGACCCGCGCCTGCCCACCCTGGCCGGTCTGCGCCGCCGCGGTTACACGCCCTCGTCGATCCGTCTGTTCTGCGAACGGCTGGGCGTATCGAAGGCGGACTCCCGCATCGACTACAGCGTGTTGGAACAAGCCCTGCGCGACGACCTCGACCCCGTGGCGCCTCGCGCCGTGGCAGTGCTCGACCCGATCAAACTGGTCATCACCAACTTCCCCGAAGACGCCAGCGAAACCTGCCATGCTCCGGTGAACCCGCACGATCCCGAAGGCGGCATGCGCAACTTTCCCTTCACGCGCGAACTCTGGATCGAACGCGACGACTTCCGCGAGGAACCGCCCAAGAAGTATTTCCGGCTCTTCCCGGGCAACCGGGTCCGGCTCAAGTACGGCTACATCGTGGAATGCACGGGCTGCGTCAAGAATGAGAACGGCGAAGTCATCGAAGTACATGCCGAATATCTGCCGGACACCAAGAGCGGCACACCGGGGGCCGACTCCGTGAAGGTGAAGGGCAATATCACCTGGGTAAGCGCCAAACATGCGGTCGCCGCGGAAATCCGCCTCTACGACCGCCTGTTCCTGGATCCGCATCCCGACGCCGGCGACAAGGATTTCATCGCCGCGTTGAACCCCGAGTCCTGCGCCGTGGTCCAGGCCTGGCTGGAGCCCGGCACCCGGGCCGAACCCGGCGCCACCTGGCAGTTCGAGCGTCTCGGCTATTTCACCGCTGATCGTGAAGAATCCAGCGTCGAGCGGCCGGTACTCAACCGTGCCGTCACCCTCAAGGACTCATGGGCCCAGAAAAAGTGAGCAAGAAGACTCCTCCCCGCAAGACTCCGCAGGCGCTCGACTTCAAGAGCGCTACCCTCTACGCCATTCGCGTCGTGCTGCACCAGGCCGATACGACCGCGCTGCTCGATGCACTCGCCAAGCGCATGAAAGATGCAGGCGCCTTCTTCGAGAACGAGCCCGTGGTCATCGACGCCACCCGCATCGACGAAGTCATCGACTGGCCGGCACTCCGGGATGCGCTGCGCGAGCACCACTTGCATCCCGTCGGCGTCGTCGCTGAGGGCGCACAGCAGGAAGCGGCGCTGGCCGCGGGGTTGCCGACCGTCGACGTGGGCGGCGCACCCGTTCGGCCCCCCAGCAAGCCCGTCCCCGAACAGGACGTACCCGCCGCCGCGGTCATCCCGGAAAAATCCGCGGACACTGCAACCGCTGCACCGTCGCCCGAGGCGCCTCCCGTCCATGAATCCGCCCCTGCCCCCGCCCCCGCGCCAATCGCCGACACTCCGGCCGAGCCTGCACCGGCGGCCATGGTGATCAACCGCCCGCTGCGCTCCGGCCAGCGGGTCTATGCCCGGCACACCGATCTGATCGTCATCGGGGTGGTGAGCCGTGGCGCTGAGGTGATCGCGGACGGCAACATACACATCTACGGTCCCCTGCGCGGCAAGGCCATGGCCGGCGCCCGCGGCGACACCAGCGCCCGAATTTTCACCACCCAGCTCGACCCCGAGCTGGTGGCGATCGCCGGTGTCTACCGGGTGATCGAGACCGGCCTGGACGCCGGGCTGCAGAATCAGCCCGCAATTGTCAGCCTGTCGGGCGAAAGCTTGCAAATTGAAGCATTGGGCAAGTAGCGGGATACCCCGCTTTTTGCTTTACGATTACGTGATTTATCGAAAATAGAGGAATTTAACCGTCATGGCGCGAATCGTTGTGGTGACATCCGGCAAAGGCGGCGTCGGCAAGACGACCACCAGTGCAAGTTTCTCTGCTGGCCTTGCAATGCGAGGTCACAAAACCGTGGTCATCGACTTCGACGTCGGGCTGCGCAACCTCGATCTCATCATGGGCTGCGAGCGCCGGGTCGTCTACGACTTCGTGAACGTCATCCAGGGAGAAGCCTCGCTGAACCAGGCGCTGATCCGCGACAAGCAGTTGGAGAACCTGTATATCCTCCCGGCTTCGCAGACCCGCGACAAAGACGCCCTCACCAAGGAAGGCGTCGAAAAGGTACTGAACGATCTCGCCGAGATGGAGTTCGAGTACATTGTCTGCGATTCCCCCGCCGGTATCGAAACGGGCGCGCTGATGGCGTCTTACTTCGCCGACGACGCCCTGGTGGTCACCAACCCCGAGGTGTCTTCCGTGCGCGACTCGGATCGCATTCTGGGCATCCTGGCGGCGAAATCTCGCCGTGCAGAACGGGGCGAGGAGCCGATCAAGGAATACCTGCTGCTGACCCGCTACAGCCCCAAGCGCGTGGCGGAAGGCGAAATGCTTTCGCTCCAGGATATCGAGGACATCCTGCGGATCAAGCTCATTGGCGTGATCCCGGAATCCGAATCCGTGCTGCAGGCCTCCAACCAGGGGATCCCTGCCATCCACCTGCGCGACACCGATGTCGCCGCAGCCTATCAGGACGTCATCTCCCGCTATCTGGGAGAAGACATGCCCCTGCGTTTCACCGAATACGAAAAACCCGGACTCTTCAAGCGACTGTTCGGGGGGAAATAACACCATGTCCTTTCTTTCATTCCTGCTCGGCCAGAAGAAGACGTCGGCAAGCGTGGCGAAAGACCGCCTTCAGCTCATCCTTATCAATGAGCGCGGCACCGGCGTCACGCCGGAGTACCTTCCCCGCCTGCAGAAGGAACTCGTTGAGGTGATCTCGCGCTACGTGAAGATCAACCCCGACGACATTAAGGTGAACCTTGATCGCCAGGATTCGCTTGAGATCCTGGAGGTGAAGATCGAGATGCCGCAACCGGAAGGCGCGCCGGCACAGAAGTAATCAGCAAATAAGCGGAAGCGTTCGCCCGGCACGCCCCGGGCGGCGGCCTCTAGGCGCGGCCTGAGCGGTCGGCCGCTAGGCACTCCCTGGGCGGTCGGCGGTCAGTGCTCGTGAGTGCTCAATAAAAAGACCGGCCCATCGGGCCGGTCCAGTGCGCAACGCGCTTATTCTTCTTCTTGAACGTTTCTTGTTGTTGTAGGTCACGGGCGCCGCGAGCGCCCGCCTACAGACTAGCGCTTGCCGACCTGATCTCCGATCACGCCGCCGATTGCCGCTCCACCCACCGTACCCAGCACCCCGCCGCCGGTAATCACCGCTCCGGCCACGCCGCCGATACCGGCGCCTGTGACGGTGGACTTCTGTCGACTGCTCATGCTGTCCCAGCTGGAGCAGCCCGCAAGGGCCAGGGCCAGCGTTGCAACGGCACCCAATCTAAGCAGATTCTGTTTTTTCATTCATCACTCCGTGTAGCTAAACAACAACGCCGACACCTTACCGCAGAATTCATTTCAATCCGCTTTCGGCGCTGGCAGAGTGGTGAACAGTGGAAACAATTGTATCGGCGTTTGCCTTTACAAGCGAGAGCACTTCGCGGAAAGCCGGGTTTTGAGCGGAGCCCAGCCACTCGAACATGGCCATTTCGCAACTCACGATATTGCCGCCCCCTTGCAACCAACGCTGTAGAGCAGTCGCCCGGTCGGACTCGCGGCGCGAACCGATGCCGTCTGCAACAAGCCATGGATTGAGCCCGGCCTGAGCAAGACCAAGAGCCGTTTGCAGGACGCAGACATGTGCCTCGGTGCCCACGACAAGCACGTTGTGACGGCCCGTGGGCAGTGCCGCGAGCGTACCGGCTTCGCGCGTGGCGTCGAAGTGCACCTTATGTAACACCGTGTCGACTAGCGACAACAGTGTGGGATCGGTCCCGCCGATTTTGTCCGCGCAATGTTCGGTGGCCAGTACCGGAACCCCTAGCGCCCGCGCCGCCGACAGCAGTCGGTGAACCCGACCCACCAGCGCTTCCGCGCCCTCGATTGCCGGGAGCAGTCCGGTCTGCATATCCACGAGCAACACCATAGAGTCGTGGTCGGCGAGAATGCGGTGGGTCGGCATGTGGCCTCCTTACTTAAGCGGCTTGTAGCGCAGACGACGCGGCTTGGCGGCTTCTTCGCCGAGACGCTGCTTCTTGTCGGCTTCGTACTCCTGGTAGTTGCCCTCGAAGAACACCACCTGCGAGTCGCCCTCGAACGCCAGGATGTGTGTGGCGATACGGTCCAGGAACCAACGATCGTGGCTGATGACGAGCACCGTTCCGGCGAATTCCAGCAAGGCGTCTTCCAGGGCACGCAGCGTTTCGACGTCCAGGTCGTTAGAAGGTTCGTCCAGCAACAGCACGTTGCCGCCCTTCAGCAAGGTCTTGGCCAGGTGCAGACGGCCTCTTTCACCGCCGGACAGGTTGCCCACCGTCTTGTTCTGGTCGCCGCCGCGGAAATTGAAGCGCCCCAGATAGGCACGGGACGACATTTCGAATCGACCCACGTTGATGATGTCCGAGCCGTCGGAGACTGCATCGAATACAGTCTTGTCGTCCGGCAAGGAATCCCGCGACTGGTCCACGTATGCCAGCTGCACGGTCTGGCCGATCTTCACTTCGCCGCTGTCGGGTTGTTCCTGGCCTGCAATCATGCGGAACAGCGTGGATTTACCCGCGCCGTTGGGACCGATAATCCCCACGATGGCACCCGCGGGAACTCGGAAACTGAGGTCATCGATAAGCAGGCGCTCGCCAAAGGCTTTGCGCACGTTCACGAATTCGATGACTTCATTCCCCAGGCGTTCGGCCACAGGGATGAAGATCTCCTGGGTTTCGTTGCGCTTCTGGTATTCATGCGAAGCCAATTCTTCAAAGCGCGCCATACGGGCCTTGGCCTTGGCTTGGCGGCCCTTGGGATTCTGGCGCACCCATTCCAGTTCTTTCTTAATCGTGCGCTGGCGAGCCGATTCAGCGGCTTCTTCCTGCTTCAGCCGCTGCTCCTTCTGTTCCAGCCAGGAGCTGTAGTTGCCCTTCCAGGGAATGCCGTGGCCCCGGTCCAGTTCCAGGATCCACTCGGCCGCATTGTCGAGGAAATAGCGGTCGTGGGTGACGGCGACGACCGTGCCGGGGAACTGGCGCAGGAAGACTTCCAGCCATTCGACCGATTCGGCGTCCAGGTGGTTGGTGGGCTCGTCGAGCAGCAGCATGTCGGGCTTGGAGAGCAGCAGGCGGCACAGGGCCACACGGCGCTTCTCGCCCCCCGACAGCTTGCCGACCACGGCGTCCCAGGGTGGCAGGCGCAAGGCGTCGGCAGCGATTTCCATCTGGGTTTCGATGTCGTCGCTGCCGCTGGTGGCGGCCGCCGCGATGACGGCTTCCAGTTCGGCCTGCTCGGCGGCCAGGGCATCGAAATCGGCATCGGGCTCCGCATAGGCGGCATAGACTTCGTCCAGCCGCTTGCGGGCCTCGAAGACTTCGCCCAGGCCGGCCTCGACGGCCTGGCGGACGGTATGGTCGGGATCGAGCTGCGGTTCCTGCGGCAGATAGCCGATCCGCAGGCCGGCCATCGGGACGGCTTCGCCTTCGATGTCCTTGTCCACCCCGGCCATGATCTTCAGCAAGGTGGATTTGCCCGAGCCGTTCAGGCCCAGGACCCCGATCTTGGCACCGGGGAAGAAAGACAGGGAGATATCCCGCAGGATCTGGCGCTTGGGCGGCACGATCTTGCCGACCCGGTTCATGGAATAGACGTACTGTGCCATGTCTCTACCGTGAAAGGGCGGGCCGACGGATTCGGCCACGCAAAGCCCCGATTGTAGGCCGGACGGGCAACCGGCGGGCCGGGGCGCACGGCCGTGGGCGCCTCGTGGCCGCTCCGGCGCCACGGATCGGGCCGGAAGGCCGCCCGGGCCGTACAATGCCGATCATCAGCCACCCATTCTTCCCCGCCATGACGCTACCCCTCGCATTCACTCCGGCCGAGGCCGACCTGCTGGGCCGCACGGCCGACGCGCTGTGCGCCTGGCTGGGCAGGCCCGTGATCGCCGAGATCGTGTCCGAACCCGACGCGGGCTATGAATGGGTGTTGTTCGCCCTGCCGCTCGGCCCCAAGGACGAGGACGAGGACCGTCCCCGTGTCCAGGCGGGCGGTCCCGGGGCGCGTTTCCTGGGCAACTGCGGCGGGCTGGACCTGAGCGACGGCCAGGCGGTGGATTGCGAATTCCTCTGGGCCGTCCAGCTGTCCGACCTGGAAGGCGTACGCTACATCAAGGTGGACGCCCAGGGCGAGGAAGTCGCATGGACGGACACGCTGACGGACCTGCTCCCCTTCGACCTGCGCGAGGCCGAAACGCCGCCGGACGACGAAGACGATGATGAAGACGAAGACGGCGATGCGGGCACCGAAGGCGGTTCGCCCCTGAACCACTGAACGGAAGCGATCGGGTCGGGCGCGGCCGCCGCCATTCGCACGGCCCGTCTCAGGTCGTCACCGGCCGCTTGGACCGCGCCGCCGCATCGCGCAGGCGGTCGCGCACATACAGCGCCGCGCCGACGGGCCACATGGCGGCCACCAGCAGCCGCGACGCCCAGCGGTTCAGGCATCGCCCCGCGGGACGGGCCACGCGCTGCGCGCGCATGTGCAGTCCGAAGCGGGTATAGCGGATCGCCGCGCCGAAGAAAGAGGCCGGCTGGTAGCGGAACCAGCCCAGGCAATATTCCACCGTATCGTGCGCCAGCAGCCACAGGCCCAGCGCATGGCGGCCGCTTTCGGTCTTGCGCCCCTCGCGCGACAGGCTGCTGCCATCGTCGTGATACACGCGGAACACCTGGTTGACGAAGCGGGTCAGGTAGCCGGCCCGTGCGATCGCGCGCCAGACCAGGCTTTCGGGGACGAAGCCGGGGATGTCCTCGGGAAAGGGAAACTGGCGCAGCACGTCCGTGCGCAGGCAGCCGAATTTCTCGCCCCGGACGTGATAGCGGAAGGTCATGTCCAGCGAGGACACGTCCATCACATCCCGGGGATACATGTCGCCCACGACACGGCCGTCGGGCCGTGCGCACAGGCCGGTGATCGCCACATAGCGCGCGCGCTGGGCGGGCGGGATCTGCTCCCAGACTCCGGCCATGTGGTAGAGGGCGTTGGAGTCGAGTTCATCGTCGCTGTCGATGGCCACCAGCCATTCGCCCTGCGCATGGCGCACGCCATTGTTGAAAGCTGTTTTCTTGTGTTGATTGGTTTGCCAGACGTAACGGATCGGGAAACTGGCTTCCTGCTGCCATCCCTGAACCAGCGTCCGGGTGGCGTCCGTCGAGCCGTCGTCCACGATGACCCATTCGAAGTCCTGGAAGGACTGCTCCCGAAGGGAGCGATACACGCGTCCGAGGGTGTGGGCGCGGTTGTAGGTGGGCGTGACGACAGAGAACAGATGACGCCAGCAAGCCATGCCGGAGGGCTCCTCCTAGTTCCGATCGGTCCATGATAGCCGTAAAAAAAACCACGGACCGCTGGGTCCGTGGTTTCCCTGATGCCGAATTGTATATAAACAATACGGCAGGCCGGCGCCGGTCGATCAGGCGCGCTTGACCTTTTCGAGCATCTTGAAGACGCCCTTGGGCGCGCGCACGAACAGGCGCTTGAAGGCCTTGCCGAGGCAACGGCGCTCGAGCGTGTTGCGCCGCGTGCGTTTGATTTCTGCCATGTGGATCTCCTGGTGTAAGGCGGGCTTGAAAGCAAAACACGCCATTTTAGCAAAGTTTCACCAACACCCCCGAAGCCATCGGCGGCGTGGTCCCTGCGGACAGATCACTGCCGCACGCCTTCGATCTCGATCTGCAGACGCACCGTGTCGGGAATGCCCGGCAGGCCGAAGCCCATGCCCCATTGGCTGCGCTGGATCTCGGCACGGAAATCCCCGCCGCAGACTTCGCGTTCCAGGCGCTTGTTCTGGTAGCAGTTGAAGCGGACGGCGTTCAGCTTGACCGGATGCGTCTGCCCCAGCAGGGTCAGATTGCCTTCGACGGCATGCACCAGGTCGCCCTCGAAGCGGAAGGCGGTGGATTCGAACAGCGCCTCGGGATGCTCGCCGGCCTGGAAGAAGTCCGCGCCCAGCAGGTGCTCGTCGAAGCCCCTGGAACCCGTGCTGATCGACTTCATGTCGACGCGGATCCGGGCCTGGCCCGTCTTTGCCTGGCGGTCGAAGGCGATGTCGCCATCGACCGTATCGAAGCGCCCGCGCACCGTGGACGTGCCGTTGTGCAGCACCTCGAAATAGACGAAGGTGTGGTCCGCATCCGTCTTGTATTCGGCCGCCTGGACCAGGGCGGGGACGGCGCACAGCAAGGGCAGAACGAGCAGGCGTTTCATGGCGATTCTCCGGTTTTCAGACCGGCCGGCGGGGGGAAATCCGGCCACGTTTCAGTCGATTGTAAGAACCGTGCGGCGCTGGCGGCCCCATGACCCGCCCCAATGTCTGACGCGGATCAAGCCGGGCAGCTTCCCCCTCCCGGAACAACCATGCCGTGCCGACCCCTCCGCGGGCACCGCAACGACGCCGTGCGCCGGATTATGATGGCGGAATGAACGCACCCATCCGCATCTTCGGCGCCCGCCAGAACAACCTGAAGAACCTGGATCTGACGATCCGCACCGGCGAACTCCTGGTGGTCACCGGCGTATCCGGATCCGGCAAGAGCTCGCTGGCCTTCGACACCCTGTATGCCGAAGGTCAGCGCCGCTACGTGGAAACCTTTTCTCCCTACGCGCGCCAGTTCCTGGACCGCATGGACAAGCCCCAGGTCGACCGCATCGAAGGCATCCTGCCCGCCATTGCCATCGACCAGGTCAATCCGGTGCGCAATTCGCGCAGCACCGTGGGCACCATGACGGAGCTGAACGATCACCTGAAACTGCTCTACGCGCGCGCCGGCCACCTGCACTGCCGCAACTGCGCCCGGCTGGTGACGCGGGACGACCCGTCCAGCATCCGGCGCCAGCTGGACGGCCTGTGCGCCGCCCGCGACCCCCGCCTGGTGATCACGTTTCCGGTATCCGTGCCCGCCAACTTCACCGAGGACGAAGTGCGTGGCTTCCTGGAACAGCAAGGCTACACGCGCATCCACCGCCAGGACGACCCGGCCCCCGCGCCCGAGGCCGGCGACAAGCCGTCGGGCACGCGGCGCAAGGCGGCAAATGCCGGCCGGCGCGTGCTGCATGTGGTGCAGGATCGCTTCCGTCTGGGCAATGCCGAGCCGGCGCGCGTGGACGAGGCGCTGGAAACCGCCCTGCGCCAGGGCAACGGCCGGCTCAGTGTCCATGCCCTGTTCGACGAAGGCGAAGAGGAATGGCGCTTCAGCGCCGGCCTGCACTGCGCGCAGTGCGACATCGACTACGGCACGCCGCTGCCCAGCACGTTTTCCTTCAACTCCCCGCTGGGCGCCTGCGAGCATTGCCGGGGCTTCGGCCGGGTCATGGGCATCGACTACGGACTGGTCGTGCCGGACGAGACACGCAGCCTGCGCGACGGGGCGATCAAGCCCTGGCAGACCGCAAGCTACAAGGAATGCCAGGTCGAAATGGAACGCTACGCCCCCAAGGCGGGCGTGCGCCTGGACGTGCCCTGGCGCGACCTCACGGACGAAGAACGCGGCTGGGTGATCGGCGGCGCACCCGACTGGAAGGGCGGGCCGTCCGCCTGGAAGCACCAATGGTATGGCGTGCAGCGCTTCTTCGACTGGCTCGAATCCCGCGCCTACAAGATGCACGTGCGGGTGCTGCTGTCCAAGTACCGCAGCTACACGCCCTGCCCGCATTGCAAGGGCGCGCGGCTCAAGCCCGATGCCACGCTGTGGCGCCTGGGACGTGACGGCAGCCCGATTCCCGGCGCACCCCGGTTCCTGCCGGTGCATGCGCGCTGGACGCCCGAGCAGCTGGCTGCCCTGCCCGGCCTGGGCCTGCACGACCTGATGCGCCTGCCCATCGAACGGGTGCGCGACTGGTTCGACCGCATCGAGCTGGGCCGTTCGCTGGACGACGCCCTGACCGAGCTGCTGGACGAAGTCCGCGCCCGCCTGCGCTTCCTGTGCGACGTCGGCCTGGGCTACCTGTCCCTGGACCGGCAAAGCCGCACTCTTTCGGGCGGTGAAGTCCAGCGCATCAATCTGACGACCGCGCTGGGCACATCCCTGGTGAACACGCTGTTCGTGCTGGACGAACCGTCCATCGGCCTGCATCCGCGCGACATCCACCGCATCGTCCAGGTCATGCACCGCCTGCGCGACCACGGCAATACCCTGGTCGTGGTGGAACACGACCCGCAGGTCATGATCGCCGCCGACCGTGTCCTGGACATCGGTCCGGGACCAGGCGAGCGTGGCGGGCACATCGTCTTCGACGGCACGCCGGCCGAACTGGCCGCCGCCGACACACTGACGGGCCGCTATTTCGGCGGCCGGATGCGCATCGAGGCGCCCCGGCCCCTGCCGGTGCAGGCCGGCACGCCGCGCCTGCTGCTGCAGGGCGCGCGCGCCAACAATCTGCAGGGCATCGATTTTTCCCTGCCGCTGGGCCGGCTGGTGTGCCTGACCGGGGTATCCGGTTCGGGCAAGTCCACCCTGGTGCAGGACGTGCTCTACCCCGCCCTGCTGAAGCGCCTGGGCCGCGCCACCGAGGCGCCCGGGGAATACGCCGCCCTGCTGGGCGCGGAACGCATCGCCGACGTGGTGATGGTGGACCAGACGCCCATCGGCAAGACGGCCCGTTCCAACCCGGCCAGCTACGTCGGCGCCTTCGACGCCATCCGCAAGCTTTTCGCCGCCGCCCCGTTGTCGCAGGAACGCGGCTACACGGCCGGCACCTTCAGCTTCAACACCGGCGACGGCCGCTGCCCCGGCTGCGGCGGCACCGGCTTCGAGCACGTGGAAATGCAGTTCCTGTCGGACGTGTACCTGCGCTGCCCCGACTGCGACGGCCGCCGCTTCCGTCCCCAGGTCCTGGAAGTGCGCATCGAGCACCTGGGCCGCAGCGCCTCGATCGACGAGGTCCTGGACATGACCGTGAGCGAGGCGCTGGACTTCTTCAAAGGCCTGCGCGACGTGCAGTGGGGGCTGGCTCCCCTGGCCGACGTGGGCCTGGAATACGTGCGCCTGGGCCAGCCCGTCCCCACTCTGTCGGGCGGCGAGGCCCAGCGGCTGAAACTGGCCGGCCACCTGGCCGAGGCCGCCCGCTCGCGGGCACCCCGGGGCGCGCTGAAAGGCAGCCTGCTGCTGTTCGACGAACCCACCACCGGCCTGCACTTCGACGACATCGCCCGCCTGATGCGGGCCTTCCGCAAGCTGCTGGCCGCAGGCCATTCGCTGCTGATCATCGAACACAACCTGGACGTGATCCGCGCCGCCGACTGGGTCGTGGACCTGGGGCCGGAAGGCGGCGACCAGGGCGGGCGCATCGTGGCGGAAGGCACGCCGGAAGACCTGATGCGCCATCCGGACTCCCACACCGGCAGGGCATTGGCCGACTACGCCCGGCAGGTCTCGGGCGAGCATCAGGCCGCCCCCGGCCTCCCCGATTCCCAAGGGGCTCGTGACGGACACGGCTCCGCCCTGGTCCTGCGCGAACCCGCCCCGCGCACCGCCACCTCGGCCAGCCCCGACATCCACATCCTGAACGCCCGCGAGCACAACCTGAAAGGCATCGACGTGCACATCCCGCGCGACGCCTTCACGGTGATCACCGGGGTATCCGGCTCGGGCAAATCCACCCTGGCCTTCGACATCCTCTTCAACGAAGGCCAGCGGCGCTACCTGGAATCCCTGAACGCGTACGCGCGCGCCATCGTGCAGCCGGCCGGCAAGCCGGACGTGGACGCCATCTACGGGATCCCGCCCACCGTGGCCATCGAGCAGCGCACCAGCCGCGGCGGACGCAAGTCCACCGTCGCCACCATGACGGAAATCCACCACTTCCTGCGCCTGCTGTACGTGCGCCTGGGCACCCAGATGTGCCCGGACTGCGACGTCCCCGTGGCGCCGCAGACGCCGGAACAGATCGTGGCACAACTGCTGCGCGACCACGCGGGCGAGCACATCGGCCTGCTGGCGCCGCTGGTGGTGGCGCGCAAGGGCTACTACACCGACCTGGCGAAATGGGCAGCCTCGCACGGCCACACCCACCTGCGCGTGGACGGCGCCTTCATCCCGGTCAGCCCCTGGCCGCGCCTGGACCGCTACCAGGAACACACCATCGAACTGCCGGTAAGCGACCTGATCGTGGATGTGCGCGACGAGGCCGGCCTGCGCGACGCGGTACGCGCCGCCCTGGCCCTGGGCCACGGCACCTTCCGGGTGCTGGCCGGCCTGACCGCGCCCGGCCCGGCCACGATCGAAGCACGGCGCGCCGCCGGCCTGGCGCCCGACCCGCGCCTGCTGACTTTTTCCATCAAGCGCGCCTGCCCCAACTGCGGCACCAGCTTCCCGGAACCCGACCCGCGCCTGTTCTCCTACAACTCGCGCCACGGCTGGTGCCCGGGCTGCTACGGCACCGGCCTGCAGCTGACCGGCTTCACCGAAGACCAGACGGGCGAGGAATCCGTCTGGCTGGACGAGGCCACCGGCCTGCCCCAACCCTGCCCCCAATGCCAGGGCCAGCGGCTGAACCGCGTGGCGCGGGCCTTCCGCTGGCGCGGCCGCTCCATCGCCGAACTGGCCTCGATGCCGGTCAGCGACGCCCAGCGCTTCTTCCTGGGCCTGGGCGCCCAGGGCCGCGAGGCCGAGATCGCCCGCGACATCCTCACTGAAATCCGCGGCCGCCTGGACTTCATGATGGACGTGGGCCTGGGCTACCTGGCCCTGGACCGCGCCGCTCCCACTCTGTCGGGCGGCGAGGCCCAGCGCATCCGCCTGGCCGCCCAGCTGGGCTCGAACCTGCAGGGCGTCTGCTATGTGCTGGACGAGCCCACCATCGGCCTGCACCCGCGCGACAACCGCATCCTGCTGGATGCGCTGACCCGCCTCGAAGGCAACGGCAACACTCTGGTGGTGGTCGAGCACGACGAGGACACGATCCGCCGCGCCGGCCATGTGATCGACATCGGCCCGGGCGCCGGCGTACGGGGCGGTATGGTGGTCGCCCAGGGCACGGTCGAGGACATCGCCCGCAATCCGGCCTCGGTCACCGGCCGCTACCTGCGCGAACCCCTGGTCCACCCCATGAACGGCCGCCGCCGCGTCGACGCGGACACGCCCGTCCTGGAAATCGTGGACGCCGGCCTGCACAATCTGCGCCAGGCGAATGCACGCATCCCGCTGGGCCGGCTGAACGTCGTCACCGGAGTCTCGGGCTCGGGCAAATCCACCCTGGCGCGCGACGTGCTGCTGGACAACCTGGCTCGCCGGGTCGGCAGCCGGCTGACAGGCCCCTGGCAGGGCTGCCGGACGATCCGCGGCTGGGAAGCCATCGACCGGGTGCTCGAAGTCGACCAGACGCCCATCGGCAAGACACCCCGGTCCTGCCCGGCCACCTACGTGGGCTTCTGGGACGACATCCGCAAGCTCTACGCCGGCACGCGCGAGTCGCGGCTGCGCGGCTGGACGGGCTCGCGCTTTTCCTTCAACACCGGCGACGGCCGCTGCCCCGAATGCGAAGGCCAGGGCATGCGCACCATCGAGATGAGCTTCCTGCCGGACGTCAAGGTGCCATGCGACGCCTGCCACGGCGCGCGCTTCAACCAGGAAACCCTGGGCGTGCAATGGAACGGCCGCAGCGCGGGCGACGTGCTGCGCATGGAAGTCGACGACGCCATCGGCCATTTCTCGGCGCACCGCCGCATCGCCCGCGCCCTGCAGCTGATGCAGGACGTGGGCCTGGGCTACCTGACGCTGGGCCAGCCCTCGCCCACGCTGTCCGGCGGCGAGGCCCAGCGCATCAAGCTGGTCACGGAACTCACCAAGGCGCACCTGGACGAAGGCGTGCTGCGCACCGGCCGCGCCTCGCGCGTCCCGCACACCCTGTACGTGCTCGATGAGCCCACCGTGGGCCTGTCCACGGCCGACGTGGAAAAGCTGATCCGCGTACTGCACCGGCTGGTGGACGCCGGCCATACCGTGGTGGTCATCGAGCACAATCTGGACGTCATCGCCGAAGCCGACTGGATCGTGGACCTGGGCCCCGAAGGCGGCGAACAAGGTGGCCACGTGGTCGCCCAGGGAAGCCCCGAGCAGCTGTGCGCGAGCGGCACCCATACCGGACGGATCCTGGCGGAATTCCTGGCGCCCGGGGAAGCACGCATCGCCGGGGGGAACCGGTGACCTGCCTGTTCGAGGACCGGCTGGCGGGCCGGTCGCTGCGCCTGCTCGACCCGGTCGGGCGCATCGCCGTCCACCGCCGCGATGCACTGCCCGCCGCCTGGGACGCCATCGAGGCCGCCCGGCGGGCCGGTCACTGGGTCGCCCTGCTGCTGGACTACGAACTGGGCGAATGGCTGGAGCCCGAGACTGCCCATCCGGTCGGCGCCGCGCACGATGCCCTGCCCCGCCTGACGGCGCTGATCCACGCGCGCGCCGAATGGAAGGACTGCGCGGGCCCGGCCGGCACGGGGTCGGCAGGCGGCCTCGCCGACGCCCACGGCCAGCCGTGGCGCCCGAATCCGCGGCCGGGAGTCTCCCGCGAACGCCACGCCCAGGCCATCGAGGCCGTCCGCGCAGGAATCGCCCGCGGCGACTACTATCAGATCAACTACACCCTGCCGCTGCAGCTGGACTGGCCGCCCGGCCTGGATCCCGCGCAGGCCTACGCCTACCTGGCCGAACGCCACCCAGTGGCCCATGCCGCCTGCGTGCGCGACGGCGGCCGCTGGGTGCTGTCGCTGTCGCCCGAGCTGTTCGTGGCCCGCGATGGTTCGCGCCTGCGTGTGCGGCCGATGAAGGGCACCGCGCCACGCCACGCCGATCCTGCCTGGGACCGGCAGGCCGCCGAGGCCCTGCAGCGCAGCGCCAAGAATCGCGCGGAGAACCTGATGATCGTGGATCTGCTGCGCAACGACCTGGGCCGCATCGCCGTGCCCGGCAGCGTGCGCGTGCCGGCCCTGTTCAGCCTGGAGGCCTATCCCTCGGTCTGGACGCTGACCTCCACCGTGGAGGCCGAGGCGCCGGACGTGCCGCTGGACAAAGTGCTGCATGCCCTGTTTCCGTGCGGCTCAGTGACGGGCGCGCCGAAGATCGCCGCCATGCGGGCCATCCGCGACCTGGAGGCGCGCCGCCGCGGCATCTACTGCGGCAGCGTGGGATGGCTGGCGCCGGATGGGGATTTTTCCCTCAACGTCGCCATCCGCACCATCGAGCTGCGCGACGGACAGGCCGGGTTCGGTGTGGGTGGCGGCATCGTGTACGATTCACAGGCCGCCGAGGAATGGGAGGAATGCCTGTGGAAAGCGCGCATCCTGAATCCGGACTGAGCCGCCGCAGCGCGGACCCACCGGCATCCACCGCCGAGATCCGGCGCATCGCCCCCAGCCTGATCGAAACCATGCGCCTGGAACAAGGTCGCATCGCGCTCTGGCCCGGCCACCGGGCGCGCCTGCTGGCCTCGGCCCGGACCCTGGGCTATCCGCTCGATGCCGCCAAGCTGGATGGCTGGATGGCCGAACGGATCCGCCATTTCACCGAAGACACGCCGCGACGCCTGCGCCTGCTGCTGACGGCCGACGGCCAGCTGTCCCTGGAATCCGCGCCGCTGCCATCCACGCCCGAGCCCGTGCGCATCGCCCTGGCGGCCGAGACCCTGGGGCCGGAGGCGGCGCTGGATGCCGATGCATTCTGGCTGAGGCACAAGACCACCCACCGCCCCTGGTTCGACGCCGCGCAGCGCTGGCTCCAGGGCCATCCCGGCCATTTCGACCTGGTATTCGGCAATGCGGCCGGAGACCTGTGCGAAGGCAGCCGTTGCACCATCTACATCCAGGATACGAGGGGCGCCTGGCTGACCCCGCCCCTGGCCAGCGGCCTGCTGCCCGGCGTGCGGCGCCGGGCCCTTCTGGACGAAGGCCTGGCACGCGAGGCCCGGCTGAGCCTTGCCGATCTGCGCCAGGCCCCGGCGCTGCGGGTGTCGAACGCCCTGCGCGGCTGGCTGGATGCCCGGCTGGACGAACCCTAGCGTCCCGCCGACAGGCCCTGGTGCACGGCCCAGTCGGCAGCCGCCAGGCCCATGGTGGCCGTGATCGCCACCGCGGAACCGTAGCCCGCGCAGGACAGGCCCTGGGGCGCTGCCGGTGCGGACGGGGATGCGGCGCCTTGCGCACCGGCGGCCGGCCGCGCCCAGGCGGCGGGCAGTACCACCGGCTGGTCGAACCACAGGCAATGCACTCCCATGCGCGGCACCCGGCGGCGCGGTTTGCCGCCTGCCGTTCCGCCTTTGGGGTAGCCGTGACGCTGGCGCAGTTCCTGGCGCACCCGGCCCAGCAGGGCATCGTGCGTGACGAGGGACAGGTCGCCGGCCCGCAGGGCCAGGGGATCCGTCTTGCCCCCCGCGCCGCCGCACACCAGCACCGGCCAGCCCGCCGCTCGGGCTCGCAATATCATGGCAACCTTGGCCGTCACCTGATCGGTGCAATCCAGCAGCACGCCGGCCTGCCCCGACAGGATGGCATCGGCATTGTCGGGGCCGATGAAATCGTCGACGCACTCGACGCGGCAGCTGGGGTTGATGTCGCGGATGCGGTCCGCCATCGCGGCGACCTTGGCCTGGCCCAGCGTGCTGCCCAGGGCATGGACCTGGCGGTTGATGTTGGATTCGGCCACATGGTCCAGGTCCACCAGCGTCAACGCCCCCACGCCCGAACGGGCCAGGGCCTCGGCGCACCAGGCGCCCACGCCGCCGACGCCGGCCACCACGGCGCGCAGCCCGGCCAGCGCCTGCCTGGCGCCATCGCCGTACAGGCGGTCCAGGCCGCCGAACCGGCGCGCGGCATCCGCATCGGCATCGTTGGAATCTGCAAGCGGCAAGTCGGGCATCTCGTGGGTGGCGGAAAAAAGATTCCCCATTTTAGCCGGGCATTGGCGCCGCCCCGGATGCGCAAGTCCTCTACAATACGGACTGTCCCTATTTCAACAGCCGCCCATCCCCAGTGAACACATCCGCCGCCCGCGCCAGCCAGCTTCCGCCCCCGCCGGAAGCCTTCCACCTGCGCGATGCGGCCTGGCACCAGGCGTCCATCGAACAGACCTTGCGGCACTGGGACGGCCGCTCCGACCTTTGGGTGTTCGGCTACGGGTCCCTGGTCTGGCGGCCGGAATTCGATCACCTGGAAGCCCGCCGGGCCCGCATCCACGGCTACCACCGCGCCCTGTGCCTGTGGTCGCGGATCAATCGCGGCACACCCGAACGCCCCGGCCTGGTGTTCGGCCTGGATCTGGGCGGTTCCTGCGATGGCGTCGCCTACCGCATCGCCGGATCCCGGGCACTGGATATCCTGGGTCCCCTGTGGCAGCGGGAAATGCCCAGCGCGTCCTACGTTCCGCGCTGGCTGAACTGCCATACGGAATCCGGCCCGGTTCCCGGCCTGGTCTTCACCATGGATCGCAAGGACGCGGGCTACGTGACGGGCCTTTCCATCGAACGGATCGTCTCCATCGTGCGCCAGGGGCACGGACGCTATGGCCGCTGCACCGACTACGTGCTGCAAACCGCCGACGCCCTGGAGGCCGCCGGCATCACCGACCGCCGCCTGCGCGCCATCGCCCAGGCGCTGCGACACGCCTCCTGACACTCCCCCACCCAGACGCCATGTCCATCGCCGATATCCGCCAGACCTACCAGAAATTCGAGCTGCTCGAATCCTCCGCCGCCGCCGATCCCTACGTCCAGTTCGACCAATGGTTCCAGCAGGCCCTGCACAGCGAGGTCCGCGAACCGACGGCCATGACCCTGGCCACGACGGACACGGCCGGCCGCCCCTCGGCGCGCATCGTGCTGCTCAAGGGTTTCGACGCCCGGGGTTTCGTGTTCTACACCAACTATCAGTCCCGCAAGGGCCTGGATCTGGCGGCCAACCCCCAGGCGGCGCTGCTGTTCTTCTGGCCCGAGCTGGAACGGCAGGTGCGCATCGAAGGCCCCGTCAGCCCCGTCTCGGCGGCCGAATCCGACGCCTACTACACCAGCCGCCCCCTGGGATCCCGCATCGGCGCCTGGGCCTCGCCGCAGAGCCGGCCGATCACGCACGAAGCGCTGGCCGAACGCGTGGCCGAACTGAGCCGCACACTGGGCGATGATCCGGCTCGTCCGCCCCACTGGGGCGGCTACCGGCTGGAAGCCACCCGCATCGAATTCTGGCAGGGCCGCCCTTCCCGTCTGCACGACCGGCTGGTCTACGCGCGCGACGCCGAAGGCGACTGGGCGCTCGGCCGCATCGCGCCCTGATGTCTCCATGCGTTCCCAGCCCACTCCCGCCGATTTCCCGGCCCTGTTCTTCCGCTCGGCCCTGGGCCGGTTCCCCACCGGCGTCACCGTGATCACGGCGGAACACCCCGATACAGGCACCCCGCTGGGCCTCACGATCAGCTCGTTCAGCTCGGTCTCGCTGGACCCGCCAATGGTGCTGTGGACGCTGACGCACGCGGCGGCCTCGCTGGCATCCTTCAAGGCGCTGGACCGATACGTCATCCACGTGCTCTCGGCGGGCCAGGTGGACCTGGCCCGGCGGTTTGCCAAGGGACCGCAGGCCGAGCGCTTCGTCGGGCTGGAACTGGAACGCGCGCCCAACGGCACCCTGATGCTGGCCGACAACCGCTGCGCCGCCTGGTTCGAATGCCACAACACGCAGCGCCACGAAGCCGGAGACCACACGATCTTCGTCGGCCAGGTGGAGCACTGCCACCGCCAGCTGCTGTCGCCGCTGATCTACCACGCGGGCGACTTCGAACTGACCCCCGGCAGCGAACCTCTTTCCCGCAATTAGCCGGACGACACCACGCCATCTCCTTCCCGGCGGGCCGCCCCCGCGCCGCCCGCGACACCGCCATGCATGACTACATCCTGACCCTTTCCTGCCCCGACCGCATGGGCATCGTCCACACCGTCAGCGGCTGGCTGCTGAAGCACCACGGCAACATCGTCCACGCCCAGCAGTTCGGCGATCCGGATTCGTCGCGTTTCTTCCTGCGCGTCCATTTCGCCCTGCCGGGCACCGAGCCGGTCGAATCCCTGGCGGACGACTTCTCCAGCATCGCCGAGCGCTTCGAGATGCAATGCCAGTTCCACGATGCGGCCCGCAAGGCCCGGCTGCTGGTGCTGGTCAGCCGCCAGGGCCACTGCCTGAACGACCTGCTGTTCCGGGTGAGCGGCGGGCAGATGCCCGCAGAAGTGGCCGCCGTGGTGTCGAACCACACGGACTTCCGCTCGCTGGCCGAATCCCACGGGCTGCCCTTCCACCACTTGCCCGTGACGGCCGACACGCGCGCCGGGCAGGAAGCCAGGATCCTGGAACTGGTCGAGCGCGAGCGCGTCGATCTGGTGGTGCTGGCGCGCTACATGCAGATTTTGTCGCCGCAGCTGTGCCGCGCCCTGGAAGGCCGCGCCATCAACATCCACCACAGTTTCCTGCCCGGCTTCAAGGGCGCGCGGCCCTACTACCAGGCGCATGCGCGCGGAGTGAAGCTGATCGGTGCAACGGCGCACTACGTGACGGAGGATCTGGACGAGGGCCCCATCATCGAGCAGGACATCGAGCGCGTGGACCACGCCATGGGCCCCGGCGACCTGACGCGCATCGGCAGCGACATCGAATCGGTGGTGCTGTCGCGCGCCGTGCGCTGGCATGTCGAGCACCGCATCCTGCTGAACGACCGGCGTACGGTGGTGTTTCGCTGAATTCCGCCGGACGAGTCCGCGGACGAATTCAGGTCCTGGGCGGAACTTCCAGTTCGAACAGGCTGGTGGCCTCGACCTCGAGCACCTGGATGTCGTCCTGGTTGAACAGCCGCCAGGTCCAGCGGATGATGCCCAGGTCGTCGCGCGTGGACGACACGCGCTTGGAATCCACCGTGGCCTCCAGGCGCAGCTGGTCGCCGGGGCGCACCGGATGCATCCAGCGCAGGCGTTCCAGGCCCGGCGAACCGAACGATTCGGAACCCTGGAGCGCGGCCTCGACGGCCATGCGCATGGCCAGCCCGCAGGTCATCCAGCCGCTGGCGATCAGGCCTCCCCAGCGGCCGTTGCGGGCGCGCTCGGGGTCGACGTGGAACCACTGGGGATCGTAGGCACGCGAAAAGGCCAGCATCTCGGCCTCGTCCACGGTGACGGGGCCGTGATGAATCACCAGGCCGGGTTCGAATTCCTTGAATTTCATCAGTCCAACTCCGGAAAGCGTCGCCCGGCCTTGGGGGGCCGGGGCGGAATCACGGCCAGGGGCATGCCCTCCAGCTCGGCGACCGGACAGTGTAGCGTGGACCCCGCCCGGTTGGCGAACATCCCCCCGCCAGGCGCACGGAAACACCCGCCATCTGCCAGGGGATCAGCCGAACGCCGCCGCCGCCCGGGTGATCCTGTCATTGACGCCCTGCCAGGCCGGTCCGACCGGCGGGCGCTGCAGCAGGATGCGGTCGTAGCCGGCCTCATCGAGATCGCGCAGCAAGGCGTACAAGCGACGTGCGTAGGCCGCCGGATCGGCCGGCAGCACGATCCATTCCACACCACCGGGCGCGGGGCCCGGCGGCGCATCCAGGACGACCGCGGCCACCCGCCCCGGCGGCACGCCCCGGCCCCGGATCCAGTCATCCAGGACCTGCGCGCTTACCAGGGACACCGGCGTGCGCGGCGCATAGTGCGCCTTGAGCGAACCCGACACCCGGGGCGCCGCCGCATCGGGCAGCGCCGGCGGCACGCCCAGCACTTCGGCAATCTGAAGCGCCGTCACATGGCCGGGCCTGAGCAGCACGGGACCGACGCCTTGCTCGAGCCGGGACAGGTCGAGGATCGTGGACTCGATCCCCACTTCCGAGTCGCCGCCTTCCAGGATCATCAGCGCCTGCTCGTCCAGGTGCGGGAATTCGCTGCGCACGTGCGCGGCACGCGTGGGCGAGACCTGGCCGAACTGGTTGGCCGACGGCGCGGCCACCCCGCCGCAGCCATGCGGCTTGAGGACGGAAAAGGCGTGCAACAGCCGCTGCGCCACCGGATGCGAGGGGCAGCGCAGGCCGATGCTGTCCTGGCCGCCGCTGACCGCGTCCGGAATGCGGGCCGCGCGCGGCAGGATCAGGGTCAGCGGCCCCGGCCAGAAGGCCGCCATCAGCAGCCTTGCCTGGGACGGGATCGAGGCCGCCCAATAGCCCGGATCCGTATCCGGCGCCAGGTGGACGATGACGGGATGGTTGGCCGGCCGCCGCTTGGCGTCGTAGATGCGGGCAACGGCTGCGGGATTTTCCGCATCGGCGCCCAGGCCATAGACGGTTTCGGTCGGGAAAGCCACCAGCCGGCCCTGGGCCAGCCGCTGGGCGGCTTCCAGGATCTGGCCGGGACCAGCCTCGGCCTGCCCGGCTTGCGCCTCCGGCAAAGCCGCGCCTTCCGAATCCGCGCGCGGGTCAGGCATGGGGCAGTCCCAGCACGGCCGAAACCCGGGCGATGCGTTCGCGCAGCTGCGCCGCATCCGCACCGAGGATATTGACGTGCCCCATCTTGCGGCCGCGGCGCGCCTCGGACTTGGCATACAGATGCAGGCGGGTACCGGGTACGTCGAGCACGCCCGCCCAGTCCGGCTCGCGCTGCCGCCCCTGCGCATCGAACCACAGGTCTCCCAGCAGGTTGAGCATGGCGGCCGGCCGCAGCATGGCCGTTTCGCCCAGCGGCAGCCCGGCCATGATGCGTGCCTGCTGCTCGAACTGGCTGACCAGGCAGCCGTCCTGGGTGTAATGCCCGCTGTTGTGGGGGCGCGGCGCCATCTCGTTGGCCAGCACGCGGCCGTCGCGCAGCACGAAGAATTCAACGCACAGCACGCCGTGGTAATCCAGATGATCGGCCAGGGACAGGGCATGGCCCCGCGCCAGGTTCGCGATCCCTTCAGGCACCGAACCGTCGGCGACCGACAGCGCCAGGATGCCGTCCCGATGGGTATTGCGCGAGGGTGCGTAGCTGACGGCGCGGCCGCGCAGGTCGCGCGCCACCACGACCGAGATCTCGTAATCCAGGGGCTGCAGGGCTTCCAGGATGCACGGTACGCCGCGCAACGCCTCGAAGGCCTGCCGGGCCTCGTCGTGCGAAGCCACACGGACCTGGCCCTTGCCATCGTAGCCGAAGCGGACGGTCTTGAGGATGCCCGGGAACAGTTCGCCGGGACACGCCTGCACGTCGGCAACGGAACGGATGGCGGCGTGAGGTGCGACGGGCACGCCTGCCGCCTGGATGTAGTTCTTTTCTGCGAGCCTGTCCTGGGCCACCGCCACGGCGTTGCCCGAAGGCGTCGCTGTCCGTGTCCGTGCCAGGCGATGCAGGCTGTCGGCCGGGACGTTCTCGAATTCCGTGGTCACGGCGGCGCAGCGCTGCGCCAGGCGGTCGAGGCCGTCCGCATCGTCGTAGGCGGCGCGGATGTGTTCGTCGGCCACCATGCCCGCCGGACAGGATTCGGCCGGGTCCAGCACGGCCACCCGGTAGCCCAAAGCCTGGGCCGCCTGGCAGAACATGCGGCCCAGCTGGCCGCCGCCCAGCACGCCCAGCCAGGCGCCGGGAGGCAGCATCGCGCTCATGACGCCTCCGGCGGCACGACCATGGCGCGCGCGGCTTCGGTCTGGCGGGCGCGGTAATCCTGCAGTTTCTGCAGCAGCGCGGCATCCGTCATGGCCAGGTTGGCGACCACGTGCAGGGCGGCGTTGGCGGCGCCGGCATCACCGATGGCGAAGGTGCCGACCGGCACCCCACGCGGCATCTGCACGATGGACAGCAGGGAATCCTCGCCGCGCAGGTGGCGCGAAGGCACGGGCACGCCGAATACCGGCACCGGCGTCAGCGCCGCCATCATGCCGGGCAGGTGGGCCGCGCCGCCCGCCCCCGCGACGATGGCGCGCAGGCCGCGTTCCACGGCCCGGGCGCCGTATTCGACCATGTCCAGCGGCATGCGGTGCGCGGACACGACGCGGGTTTCACAGGCGATGCCGAATTCGTCGAACACCGCCGCCGCATGGCGCATCACGTCCCAGTCGCTGGACGAGCCCATGACCACGCCGACCACCGGGGCCGGCGCGATCATGCCGCGCCCCGCGTGAGGCGATCCAGCGCCTCGCGATACTTGGCGGCCGTGCGTTCCAGCACGTCGGCGGGCAGGCGCGGAGCGGGTGCGGTCTTGTCCCAGTCCTGGGTTTCCAGCCAGTCGCGCACGAACTGCTTGTCGAAGGAAGGCGGGCTGATGCCCACGGCGTAGCCGTCCGCCGGCCAGAAGCGCGAGGAATCCGGCGTCAGGACTTCGTCCATCAGGTGCAGCGTGCCGCGTGCATCCAGGCCGAACTCGAACTTGGTGTCGGCGATCAGGATGCCCTGGCCGCGCGCGTATTCGGCGGCCTCGGCGTACAGGGCCAGCGTGACGCGGCGCAGTTCGGCGGCCAGATCGGCGCCCACCTGGGCCACGACATAGTTGAAATCGACGTTCTCGTCGTGCTGGCCGAACTCGGCCTTGGCCGCGGGGGTGAAGATCGGCTCCGGCAGGCGCTCGGCCTGGCGCAGCCCCGGCGGCAGGGCGATGCCGCAGACGGCGCCGGTGGCCTGGTAGTCCTTCCAGCCCGAGCCGATCAGGTAGCCGCGCGCAACCGCCTCGACCAGGATGGGCTCGAGGCGCTTGACCACCATGGCGCGCCCGGCCACCTGATCCCGCTCGTCCGGGGCGACCACGTCTTCGGGGGCGATGCCGGTGGCATGCGTGGGAATCAGGTGCCCCAGACGCCCCAGCCAGAATTCGGTCAGGGCCGTCAGGACCTGGCCTTTGCCCGGAATGGGGTCGTCCAGGATCACGTCGAAGGCCGAGATCCGGTCGGTCGCGACGATGAGCAGCTTGTCTTCGCCCACGGCGTACATGTCGCGGACCTTGCCGCGCCCCAGCAGTGGCAGCGACTCGATGGAGGATTGGAGCAGGGCCTTCATGCGGATTTATTTCACCAGTTGCTTGAGTTCACCGGCAGCGTAGCGCGCGGCCATGTCGGACAGCGGGATCGCCTTGATCTTGGACGCGTGGCCGGCCGTGCCGAACTGCTCATAGCGGGCCAGGCAGATTTTCTTCGCGGCCTCGCGGGCGGGCTTCAGGTATTCGCGCGGATCGAACTTGCCGGGGTTTTCCGCCAGGAAGCGGCGGATCGCGCCGGTCATGGCCAGGCGGATGTCTGTGTCGATGTTGACCTTGCGCACGCCGAACTTGATGGCTTCCTGGAGTTCCTCGACCGGCACGCCATAGGTTTCCTTCATGTCGCCGCCGAACTGGCGGATTTCGGCCAGCAATTCCTGGGGCACGCTGGAGCTGCCATGCATCACCAGGTGCGTGTTCGGCAGGCGGGCATGGATTTCCTTGATCCGCTGCACGGACAGGATGTCGCCGGTGGGCTTGCGCGTGAACTTGTAGGCGCCGTGGCTGGTGCCCACCGCGATGGCCAGGGCGTCCAGCTGGGTCTGCTGCACGAAATCGGCCGCCTGCTCGGGGTCGGTCAGCAGTTGCTCGCGGGTCATGGTGCCCTCGGCGCCGTGGCCGTCTTCCTTGTCGCCCTTCATGGTTTCCAGGGAACCCAGGCAGCCCAGCTCGCCTTCCACGGTGACGCCCAGCTTGTGCGCCATGTCGACCACCTGACGGGTGACGTCCAGGTTGTACTCATAGGAAGAAATCGTCTTGCCGTCCGACATCAGGGAGCCGTCCATCATGACGCTGGAGAAGCCCAGCTCGATGGCGCCCCGGCACACGTCGGGGGACTGGCCGTGATCCTGGTGCATGACCACGGGAATGTGCGGGTAGGATTCGACCGCGGCCTGGATCAGGTATTTCAGGAAGCCTTCGCCGGCGTATTTGCGGGCGCCGGCCGATGCCTGCATGATCACCGGGCTGTCGGTCTGGGCAGCGGCCTCCATGATGGCCTGGACCTGCTCGAGGTTGTTGACGTTGAAGGCGGGGATCCCGTAACCGTGCTCGGCCGCGTGATCGAGAAGCTGACGCATGGAAACCAGGGCCATGGCTGGACCTCCAGATAAGAGTGGAATGGTGGAAAAAGCGGATTCCGGGATTTTAAGGCGGAACGGGAATCGCTGCTGGCGGGCCGGGCCGGCCGTGACCGCAGCCCGGCCCGGCGGACCGGGTCAGGGTCAGGACGCCGGACGCCGGGCGGACTTGGGCCGGAACGCCCGCACCACTTCGTCCCGCGTTTCGACGTAGGGCCCGCCGATCAGGTCCAGGCAATAGGGCACGGCCGCGAAGATGCCGGGCACCAGGATCGCGCCGTCCTCTGCGCGCAGGCCTTCCAGCGTTTCCCGGATGGCCTTGGGCTGGCCGGGCAGATTGA
>DATGNX010000011.1:0-8039 GCA_035306485.1 Burkholderiaceae bacterium | reverse complement strand
GGGAACTGGGTACGATAGATCCCCACCCGCACACAGGATATGGAGAACCCATGCACGCATTCAAGATTGCAGTCATCCCCGGCGACGGCATCGGCAAGGAAGTGATGCCGGAAGCGCTGCGCAGCCTAGAAGTGCTACGCGAGCGCCACGGGTTGAATCTGCAGCTCGAACACTTCGAGTGGGCTTGCGCTGACTACTACTTGCAGCACGGCGAGATGATGCCCCCCGACTGGTATGAACGCCTGAAGGGATTCGATGCGATTCTGTTTGGTGCGGTCGGCTGGCCGGAAGTGGTGCCCGACCATGTATCGCTGTGGGGATCGCTGCTGCGCTTCCGCCGAGACTTCGACCAGTACATCAACCTGCGGCCCGTACGATTGATGCCGGGCGTCCCCTGTCCGCTCGCCGGCAAGCAGCCGGGCGATATCGATTTCCTGGTGGTGCGCGAGAATACCGAAGGCGAGTACACGGATATCGGCGGCCGCCAATTCAGCGGCACGGATCGGGAAGTGGTACTGCAACAGGCCGTATTCAGCCGACACGGTGTCGACCGCGTCCTGAACTATGCCTTCAAGCTGGCCCAGCGGCGTGAACGCCAGCATGTCACGTCAGCCACCAAGTCCAACGGTATCGCCATCAGCATGCCGTATTGGGACGAACGCATGCAGGCGGTCGCCCAGGCGTACCCAGATATCACTTGGGATCAATACCATATCGATATCCTGACAGCGCGCTTCGTGCTGTCGCCGGAGCGTTTCGACGTCGTGGTGGCGTCCAATCTTTTCGGCGACATTCTGTCCGACCTGGGCCCGGCCTGCACCGGGACCATCGGCATCGCGCCATCGGCTAACCTGAATCCCGAACGGAAGTTTCCTTCGCTATTCGAGCCGGTACACGGCTCGGCCCCCGACATCTACGGGCGCAATATCGCCAATCCGGTAGGCATGATCTGGTCGACCGCGCTCATGCTGGATTTCCTGGGCGAACAAGACGAGGCCTGCGCCAAGGCAGGCGTCGAACTGCTGTCGGCGATCGAACGCGTCCTGGCTTCCGGCCCGCGCACTCCGGACCTGGGAGGCTCGGCCAGCACAACCGAGCTTGGAACGGCGATCGCCGCGGCGCTTTGAGCCGCCGCCGCTAGAATGACCGCATGCAATGGACCTTGGACCAACTCCGCCAGTTCGTGGCGACTGCCGACAGCGGCTCCTTCAGTGCGGCCGCGCGCAGGCTGGGGAAAGCGCAGTCGGCCGTCAGCACGGCCATAAGCCTGCTTGAAGCCGATCTCGGGCTGGAACTGTTCGACCGCTCGCGCCGCAATGCGCAGCTGACAGACGCCGGCGAACTGCTTCTGCTCGAAGCGCGCGAACTATTACGGCAGGCGGAGGCACTCGATAACCGGGCGCGCTCCTTGAGTTCGGGTAATGAAGCCCGGCTGGCGATTGCGCTGGATGAAGCACTGCCTTACGCGGCCATCAGCGCCTTGCTGCGTGAGATCTCGCAACGCTTCCCGGACCTCGAACTCACCGTGTTGAATGGCACGGCCACCGAAGTGGTGGACTACATTGATGAAGACCGTGCCCACATCGCCTTCCATTTCGTGCGAGGCGTCCTGCCGGCCCGCTTTGAGCAGCGCCAGATCGGCGCCGTGCCTCAGGGTGTGTTCGTCGCCAACGACCACCCACTGGCAGCGCTCGACGTCGTTCAGCACAAGGATTTGGTGAAGTACCGCCAGCTCGTCATGCATGCGGAAGACGTGTACGAAGCGACCTACAGCCCCAAGCTGTGGCGCTCCGACAGTTTCTACAGCATTGCGGAGATGGTGGCGGACGACCTGGGCTGGGCGATCCTGCCCGTGAACGTGGGCATGGACGACGCCTACGACAAGCCGTTGCAGCAGGTGTATTGCCCGTCGCTCGCGCTATCCAGACTTTCCGTGCGGGTGCTATGGCGCCAGGGATGGCAGCCGCCACCGACGGTTCAATGGGTAGCCGGCCGCTTCACTGAGCTCTTGAGCAAACTCGCTACGGACGACACCACCACGGCCGTCAGGCCGCCCACTCCGGGTCGGTCGTAAAAACGATCATCAGCCAACGGTCCGGGGTATCCCCGCCGATGGCCTCGCTGATTTCATCGCGGATGTGATCCCACTCGGCCAGCTCGCGTGCCGGTCGATCGCGGGGAACCAGAAAGTAAAGCTCGATCTGTCGACCACGGCCTACCCGGGCGACCGATGCGCGATGCGATGCGAAACCGTAGCGTTGTACCGAAGCCCGTGCCACTTCGTCGACATGCTGCTTGAGCTCCGGCGGCGTGACCAGCAGAATGTCCTCCAGCGCACGACGCACCGTGCCGATCGGCATCGGCAACACTGCCAGACACACGATCCCCAGCGCGACCGGGTCAATATAGGGCGTCACCCATTCAAAGCGCGTGCCCTGCAACACGATGCCGCCACCAAAAGCGACAAGATAAGCGCCGGTGATATAGGCGGACATCAGCCAGGACTTGGCGTCCAATGCCAGGAAGTCGGATCGGATCTTGCGGTTCGCCGCCGTCACAAAGATCGCGGCGCCCAGCTCAATGACCAGTGAAATTCCGGCAAAGACGAGTGCGTACCCGAGGGCGATCTCGCGGCCTCCGTTCATGAGGCTATCAACCGAACTGAGCAGACCGTAAAAGGCTGCGCCCATTAGCAGCACGCCGTTCATTCCCAGCACCATGGGCTCCAGGTGCCAGAAGCCCATCGAGAAGCGCTCAGAGAGCTTCTTGCCTGAAGCTGCGCCGGAGGTGGAGAGCGTGATCAGTCGTGCCACGAGCAGGGCAAGGCCGGTCATGGCGACATCGACCAGCTCATAGACGGCATCGAAAAGGAGGGTGAGAGATGAAGCCAGCAGGCCGAAGCCGACTCCGAGCACCGTCATGAAGAGTGTGACGGCGATAGACAGACGAAGGATGCCTTCTTCCTTGCTGGTACTGAAATAATGGCGATACATGAGTAAGGGTGTTCTGCCGGCAACCCTATAGCGCAAAATTACGTGAGGGCGCTGTTCGGCAATGTCGCCATTTTCAAACAAAATACGAGATTGAAAAAGATTGGATCCATCGATTAAACAGATGGATTAACACTCGTCGCCCTCAGCAGTGCGCCACCCCTGGGGGAAAAGGCGAAAGAAAAAGGGCGGCCGCCCCATAGTGATGGGTCGTGCCGCCCCCGCAATGCCTATCATTCCGTGGTAAGAACCCCACGACGAATCTGATCACGCTCGATGGATTCGAACAAAGCCTTGAAGTTGCCTTCGCCGAAACCGCTGTCGCCCTTACGCTGGATGAACTCGAAGAAAACCGGGCCCAACAGAGTTTCCGAGAAGATCTGCAGCAACAGTCGGCGCTCACCGCCTTCGGACGTGCCGTCCAGCAAAATGCCGCGCGACTGCAGCTCGGCAGTGGGTTCGCCGTGGTTGGGCAGGCGCCCTTCCAGCATCTCGTAGTAAGTGGCCGGCGGTGCGGTCATGAAGCGTGTGCCACTGGCTTTCAGTGCGTCCCAGGTCTTGATGAGATCGTCGGTCAGGAAGGCCACGTGCTGCACGCCCTCGCCGTTGAACTGCATCAGGAATTCTTCGATCTGGCCGGAACCTTTGGACGATTCTTCGTTCAGAGGGATGCGAATCAAACCGTCGGGGCCCGTCATGGCCTTGGACGTCAGGCCGGTATATTCGCCCTTGATATCGAAGTAACGCAGTTCACGGAAGTTGAACAGTTTCTCGTAGAAATCGGCCCAATACGCCATGCGACCGCGGTAGACGTTGTGCGTCAGGTGGTCGATGAGCTTGAGGCCGGCGCCCACGGGTTTGCGGTCCACGCCTTCGATGAATTCGAAGTCGATATCGTAGATGGACGAGCCTTCTTCATAGCGATCGATCAAGTACAAAGGCGCACCGCCAATACCTTTGATCGCGGGCAGGCGCAGCTCCATGAAACCGGTGTGCATCTCCAGCGGTTGCGCCCCGAGTTCCAGCGCACGTGCGTGAGCCTGCTGGGCGTTCTTCACGCGGAAGGCGAAACCACAAACGGACGGCCCGTGTTCCGCCGCGAAATACGCTGCGGGACTCTTGGGCTCATTGTTCACGATGGCGTTGATGTCGCCCTGGCGATACAGCACCACCGCCTTGGAACGATGGTTGGCGACCTTGGTGAAACCCATGCTCTCGAGCACCGGCTCAATGACGTTGGGTGTGGGGGATGCGAACTCGATGAATTCGAAGCCCATGAGGCCCATGGGATTCTCGAACAGATCAGTCATTTCTGGCTCCTCGGGAGCCCCGAAAGCGTCGGGCGGCCGACGGCCGCGGTATCCGTGCCGTTTCGGGTGCTCCTAATGTATGTGCGTTATGTGAATGTGGGACGAGACAACGTATTCACATCGGAGGCGCACACGACAGGCCCCGCACGCTGCGTGCCAGGTGATCGCCTATCAGGAGCTGGAAACCGAGGATTTTCATGCAGAGAATAAGAAATGTCGGCTGACGACACCGCCCACCAAACTGCGGGCGAAGAGACAAGATGCACCTGAAACTTCGTGGTGTCAATCATTATCGACGGGCGGCTGTCGCAATAGGCGCAAGCCATTGAACACGACGAGCAAGCTGGCACCCATGTCGGCGAACACCGCCATCCACATGGTGGCCTGATCCAGTAGCGCCAAGACCAGGAATACCGCCTTGATCCCGAGCGCGAGAGCAATGTTCTGCCATAAGACCCGATGGCTGCGGCGAGACAAGCGTATCGTCTCAGGCAAGCGCAGCAGATCGTCGTTCATGATCACGATGTCCGCCGCTTCCATGGCGGTATGCGTGCCTGCAGCACCCATGGCAAAGCCGATGTCGGCCGCGGCCAGTGCCGGCGCATCGTTGATGCCGTCGCCCACCATGGCGGTGGCCCGTCCCTCGCTGGCCAGGCTCCGCACGGCATCCAGCTTTTCCTGGGGCAATAGACCGGCCCGCACGTCCGTGATGCCCGCCGCTTCGGCAACGCTGCTGGCGGTGAGTGCATTGTCGCCCGTCAGCATGACGGTGGTCACCCCAAGGGCCTGCAACTCGGTGACCGCCCGGCGTGCGCCCGCCCGCACGGTGTCCGCCACGGCAAACAGTCCGAGCACGCCTGTCGGCCCCGCCAGCAGACTGACCGTGCGCCCCTTGCGCTCATGATCCTGCATCAGGCGCTCCAATTCGGGGCCGCACAGGCCCAGCTCATGAACCTGTCGATGGCTGCCAAGCAGGTAAGCTTCTCCTTCTATCGTGCCGTGTATGCCCATACCGGCGGTCGCCCGGAAGGCGTCCACCTCGATAGAGGATACAGGCAGGGCCGCGGTGATCGCCTGCGAGACGGGATGATCGGAGCGGGTCGCCAGCGCTGACGCAATCTCCTGCACCCGGGCCTTGTCGTGTCCATTGAGGATGGCTTGGTCGACCAGCCGAGGACGCCCCTCGGTGAGCGTGCCCGTTTTGTCGAGCGCCAACATGTTCAACCGACGAGCCTGCTCCAGGTAGACGCCGCCCTTGATCAGGATGCCCCGCCGCGCGCCGGCCGCCAGCGCACTCACGATCGTGACAGGCGTCGAAATGACGAGCGCGCAAGGGCAGGCGATAACAAGCAGCACCAGCGCCCGGTACGTGCTGTCCAGCCAATCCATGCCCAGCAGCACAGGTCCACCAACGGCGACCGCCAACGCAATGAAGAAGACAATAGGCGTGTAGACACTCGCAAAACGGTCGATGAAGCGCTGGGTGGGAGCACGCTTGCCTTGCGCATCCTCGACCGCATGAATGATGCGTGCCAACACGGTGTCCGAGGCGGGCGCAGTGACCTCCAGCTCGAGGCCTCCTTGCAGATTGACCGTGCCGGCGAACACCTCGTCACCCGGCCCCTTCTCCACCGGCATGCTTTCACCGGTGACGGGGGACTGGTCCACAGCACTGCGCCCCGAGGTTACGCGACCATCCAGGGGAAAGCGTTCTCCGGGCTTAACCCTCACGATCTCCCCCACGCTCACCAAGGCGGCATCCACGCTTTCCCAGGTTGTGTCGGCGCCGCGCCTCTCTGCGACGGGCGGCGACAGATCCAGCAGACGCTTGATGGCGTTGCGGGCGCGATCCACCGAGCGGGCCTCGATGAGTTCCGCCAACGAATACAAGGCCATGACCATGGCGGCTTCGGGCCATTCACCGATCATAAAGGCACCACTCACCGCGACCGTCATCAGGGCATTGATGTTCAGCTTGCCCCGAAACAAGGCATACAGGCCCTTTCTAAAAACGGTCGTACCCGCAAGCGCGATGGCTGCGGCCGCCAGCACCATGCCCACGCCCCGCCACATCGGCGTGTCGGCCACGGCAAACGCAAGGCTTTCAGCGACCCCGGCCAGTATTAGCGCAGCCACTAGGCGCACGATTTCCGCCCGTTGACTGCTGGGCGGGGCGATCGCCTCGGCCTCGCCCTCGTCGCGCGTGCGTTCCACCCGCATACCGGTTTCTTCGATGAGGGCCGTGATGCGGTCCCACTCCCCGGCGGGTGCGTCGATCCGTAGGCCGCGGTTGGGAAGATCGAATCGCAAACGGCGGATCCCCTCCACCTTCTCAAGCGCGCGCCTGATCGCGCCTTCCTCAACCGCGCAATCCATGTCCGGTATGCGCAACACCAGGATAGATGCGCCGGTAAGCGCCGGCCCCACTGGCGGCCTGTCGATATGGCCGGCATCCTTGTAGGAACAGCCGCTACCATGTTCGTGCTTGCATGACATAGACAAATCTCCAATACCTGCCATTGCAAACCCTGAAGTGGCTACAAGGTCAAGCCGAGTGCCCGCGCCGCTGGGCCGGTGCTATGCTCGTTGACTTAAATTTCAGGAGACAAGAATATGGAATACCGTCCGCTAGGCCGCAGCCCTCTACTCATTTCCCCCATCACGCTGGGCACCATGATGTTCGGCGGCGCAACCGACCCGGCGGAATCCTACCGCATCATCCGCGATGCACGCGAAAGCGGTATCAACTCCATCGACACCGCCGACGTCTACAACGACGGGCAAACGGAACGCGTAGTGGGGGAGGCCTTGGCCGGCGAACGTGACCATTGGGTGCTCGCGAGCAAGGTAGCCAACCGCATGGGCAAGGGCCCCAACGCAGCGGGCTTTTCAAAGAAATGGATTCTCCAGGGTGTCGAAGAAAGCCTGCGACGCCTGCAAACGGACTATCTCGACATTGTCTATCTGCATCGCGATTTCCCGCAGCAATCGCTAGAGGAACCGATCCGCGCCCTTGGCGATCTGATGCGCGAGGGAAAGATCCGCTACTACGGGCTCAGCAACTTCCGCGGCTGGCGCATTGCGGAAGCAGTGCGCATGGCGCAGCAGCTTGGCGTAGCGGCACCGGTGGTCATCCAGCCCGTCTACAGCCTGGTGAACCGCGTGTCGGAGCAGGAACAGATCCCGGCCGCCCGCGAGTACGGCATGGGCGTCATCACCTACAGCCCGCTCGCACGCGGAGTGCTCACCGGCAAGTACCGCAGTATGGACGACGTGCCGCCCGATTCGCGCGTGGCACGCAGTGACCCGCGCATCCTCGCCACCGAATGGCGCGAGGAATCTCTAGTGGTCGCCAATGCGGTACGGGAACGCGCCGAAGCGCGCGGCTGCACCGCAGCGGATTTCGCCATGGCGTGGGTGCTCCAAAATTCGCTGGTCACGTCCACCATTGCGGGGCCGCGCACGTTCGACCAATGGCGCAGCTACTTGAAGGCGCTGGAACTGAAACTGGACGCGGAAGACGAAGTCTTCGTCGACGGCCTGGTGCCGCCAGGTTATGCGTCCACACACGGCTATAGCGACCCCGCTCACAGAATCAGCGGACGCGAACCGCGCCTCACGATTTAACGAGACGGCGTCCAGCTTAAGAGACTGCGAATCCCCGGAGAAAACGCCCCGATTTAGCACCGGCGTCGCGAAACCCGGCTCTGTTTTACCTCAGATTGGACGACGTTCACGC
>DATGNX010000010.1:0-7849 GCA_035306485.1 Burkholderiaceae bacterium | reverse complement strand
AGGACATGATTGACCTCTTTCTCGAGACCAAAGACGTGCTGACCGACCAAGTAGCCGCCTATCGCAATCAACAGGAGCCCAGCCAGGAAGCCTACGAGCGCATCTGCGCTCAGTTACGGGCATTGGCTGAAGAACGGCTGACCGGCGGAGCACCTCAAGCCGCTCAGTCCGCCGCGGCTCCTGCCACCCCGGCTACGCCCGCCGTCCCGGAAGCGCCGGCGGCACCCGCCGCGCCCGAAGCGCCGGCGCCTCAGGCCGAACCGGCGCCTCAGGCCGAACCGGCGCCCGCAGCGTCTACGCCCGCATCCGCTGCTGCGTCGAGTGGCTTGCCCATGAAGGTTCAGGTTGTGCGCCTCAAGGACAAGGACATGGACGCCCTGGCGGTGGAAATGGCCTTGATGGGCGAGATCCTCAAGGAGACCCGCGAGGGCGATACCCTGACGTTGTGGCTCCAAACGACGACCCCCGAGGCCGATATCTCGGCGGTGTGCTGCTTCATCGTTAACGAGGATCAGGTCAAGATTACCTACGAAGCCGCTCCCGCTTCATCCCCTGCAGCGACGCCGGCCCCGGCGCAATCCGCTGCACCGGCCGCCGCTCAATCCGCCGCCGCGCAGCCTGCGGCCGAGCCAGCCGCTGCTGCTGAAAAACCTGCCGAGAAGCCGGCGGAAAAACCGGCAGCCAAGGCGGCGGCCAAGCCCGCGGCGTCGGCCGGCGGGGGCGCGTCCGGAAGCAGCACCATTCGGGTCGGCGTCGAGAAGGTCGACCAGATCATCAACCTGGTGGGTGAGCTCGTCATCACGCAGGCGATGCTGGTTCAAACGGCCTCCACGCTGGATCCCGTTCTGCATGACCGTCTGCTCAACGGCATCGAACAGCTGGACCGAAATGCGCGCGACCTGCAAGAAGCCGTCATGTCGATCCGCATGGTGCCCATGGATTACGTGTTCAGCCGGTTCCCGCGTGTCGTTCGCGAAGCGGCGAGCAAGATGGGCAAGCGCATTCGACTGGTCACGCAGGGCGCCGCCACTGAACTCGACAAGAGCCTGATCGAACGTATTATCGACCCCCTCACGCACTTGGTGCGCAACAGTATCGACCACGGTGTCGAGACGCCCGAGCGTCGTGCAGAAGTCGGCAAGAATCCCGAAGGCACGATCACCATGACGGCGCAGCATCACGGCGGCCAGATCGTGATCGAGGTCCGGGACGACGGAGCGGGTCTGAACCGCGAAAAGATCCTCAAGAAGGCCATGCAGCAGGGCTTCCCCGTAAACGAGAACACTCCCGACGAAGAAGTCTGGCCGCTGATCTTCGCTCCCGGTTTCTCGACCGCGGAACAAGTCACTGAGATCTCCGGTCGGGGGGTCGGCATGGACGTGGTCCGGCGCAACATTCAGGGCATGGGCGGTCATATACAGATCATGTCCAAAGCGGGCGAGGGCTCGACCATCCGCATCGTGTTGCCTCTCACGCTTGCGATCCTGGATGGCATGTCGGTGCGCGTGGGCGACGAGACCTTCATTCTGCCGTTGAGCAACGTTACCGAATCGCTGCAGCCCACACCGGAGCAGATCCGCTCGATTTCCGAATCCGAGCGTGTGCTGATGGTGCGCGGCGATTATCTGCCCCTGGTCGCCTTGCATGAAGTGTTCGACGTGAAAAACGCGGAAACCGAAATCACCCGCGCAATCGCCGTCATTTTGCAGGTTCAGGACGTGCGCTTTGCGCTTCTGGTCGACCACCTCATTGGACAACATCAGGTCGTGGTCAAGAACCTGGAAGCCAACTACAAGAAGATTCCGGGCGTGTCCGCGGCCACGATCCTGGGCGACGGCAGCGTAGCGCTCATCGTCGATGTCTTCGCGCTGATGCAGACTTCTCAGAATCAACGCCCGGCCACCGTATAGACCCTTCATAGAATTCCGGAGAACATCATGTCCACTCTCGTTGATTCCCAGCAATCCGAAACGACCGGCCAGGAGTTCCTGGTCTTCACACTCGCCGCTCAGGAATACGGCATCGATATCCTGAAGGTGCAGGAGATCCGCGGCTACGACGCCCAGACGGTCACCCGCATCGCCAACGTACCGTCCTTCGTGAAGGGCGTGACTAACCTGCGAGGCGTCATCGTTCCCATCGTGGACATGCGCATCAAGTTCAATCTGGAGAACATCGAATACAACCACCAGACGGTGGTTGTGATCCTGAATCTTCAGACGCGGGTCGTGGGCATTGTCGTGGACGGTGTATCCGACGTGCTGATGCTGCAGAAGTCGCAGATCAGCGCCGCGCCTCAGTTCGGTACCGCATTCTCTACCGAGTACCTCACCGGCATCGGTACCGTGGGCGAGCGCATGCTCATCCTGGTGGACATCGAAAAACTCATGACCAGCGAAGAAATGGCACTGGTCGAGGCTGCAGCTCTCGTCTGAGGACACTGACCCATGCGCAAGTTATCGCTAGCATCCAATATGAAGATTCGCACCAGCATCATTTTGGTCCTGGTCTTCTATCTCATCATGCTGATCGCGGGGGCTGCGCTGGGTGTGCTCTCGTTACGAGCGGGGAATATGTCGCTGGAATCCATCGTGGACAACCAGCGTGGCGGCGCGGCTCTCGCGCAATCGGTCAATGTCTATCGCGATGTCCGCAGTACCCTTGAACGGGCCGCAGCAGCGCGTGTGTTCGGTACGGCTTCCGAGGTCGAGGCGCTGCTGAACGAAGGGCGCCGCCATTTCGATGCCTCCATGAAGGCATTCGACACTTTCATTGAAGATACGCGCAATACCGAAGTGGGCCAAAGCTTGGTTCCTGCGCTTCGCACCAACTATCTCGCGTTGATGAACGAAGGCGTGAAGCCGATGTTCGAGATGCTGGCCACTGGAAACGAAGCCGAATACGAGCGCGTGCGTGATGGGGCCGTTAGCAGGATGGAACGCGACCTGTTCAATTCCTGGGGCGCGCTTCGACAGGCGCAGCAGCTGACCATCGATACCACCTACGAGGACGAAGTCGCTCAATATAACTTGGTCGTCAAGCTCGTGGCCGTAGGCATGCTGGCCTGCTTTGCGATCGCGTTCATTACCTACGCCTTCCTGAATCGGATGGTGTTGCGGCCGCTGCGTGAGGCTGGTGCGCACTTCGATCGCATTGCCAGCGGAGATCTGACGCAGCGCATCCAGGTGGACTCCAACAACGAAATCGGTGTCCTCTATGAAGCGATGCGGCGCATGCGCGACAGCCTGACGCAGATTGTCGGCACGGTGCGCCAGGGCGTGGAAGAAATCAACGTGGGCGCCCGCGAAATCTATATGGGCAACACGGATCTGAGCGACCGCACCGAGCAGCAAGCAGCATCGCTGCAGCAAACGGCTGCCAGCATGGAACAGCTTGCCAGCACCGTGCAGCAGAACACCGAACACGCTACCGAAGCCGATCGCGTCGTGAAGGGCGCTGCCGATGTCGCGCAGCGCGGCGGCTCCGCAGTGACCGCCGTTGTGGATACGATGGGCGAAATCTCGGACAGTTCCCGTCGCATGGCGGAGATTGTCGGCGTGATCGACGGTATCGCATTCCAGACCAATATCTTGGCGCTGAATGCCGCGGTCGAAGCGGCCCGCGCAGGGGAGCAGGGCAAGGGCTTCGCCGTCGTGGCGGGCGAGGTCCGCTCGCTGGCACAACGTAGTGCACAGGCTGCCAAGGAAATCAAGCAGCTGATCGACGAGTCGCTTGAGAAGGTGACGGCGGGTGCTCGCCAGGCCGGCGACGCGGGCGACATCATGAAAGACGTGGTGCGTTCGGTAGAAACAGTAACCACGATCATGGCTGAAATCGCCACGGCCTCTCATGAGCAGGCCGAAGGCATCAGCCAGGTCAATGCGGCGGTGGCCGATATGGACGGCGTCACGCAGCAGAACGCGGCGTTGGTTCAGGAAGCGGCCGCTGCGGCGGGCTCCTTGCAGGATCAGGCGCGGCGTCTGACGGAAGTCGTGGCGATCTTCAAGGTAAATGCGAACGAGGTGATTGATATTACCGAGGCTGCGGCCCCGGCTTCAAAGAGGCATTTGGGTAGCGGTCGGCGTGCAGCCGAAGCGCTGGTGGCTCCGGACAGTACTGCGGGGGCGCTAATACGCTCCTGACGCGATGAATCCTTTCCAGAATACCCAGTCCATCTTCTCGCTGCCAGCTCAGGCCCGGCTCTCGCCGGGCGACTTCGAGCACGCGGCGCGCCTGTTGCAGGCGCGCGCCGGCATCGTGCTGGGTGAGCACAAGCAGGAGATGGCGGGGCGCACACTCGCATTACGGGCACACGCAGTGGGACACGAGACAGTCCAGGACTATCTGGACGAGCTCGGCAGCAACCCGTTGTCGCCCGAGTGGGAGATGTTCGTCAACGCGTTTACGATCAACCACACTGCATTCTTCCGTGAGCAGCACCACTTCGACATTCTTGCGCGCTTCGTCCGAACCCGCAGCAAACCGATTTCCATCTGGTGCAGTGCCGCCTCTACCGGTGAAGAGCCTTACACCATCGCCATGACATTGCGCGAGTCCTGCCCTCAGCCGGATGTTGGCGTGTCGATCTGGGCGACGGATATCGACACCAACGCGATTCAGCGTGCTCGTGAAGGCATCTACCCCCAGGAGCGGGTAAAGCCGGTGCCCGAGGAATACCTGCATAAATATTTTCAGCGAGGAACCGGACGCCGCGCAGGTATGGTCCGGGTAAAGGACAACCTGCGCAACCTGATCGAGTTTGGCGTCTTCAATCTATTGCAAAACGACTGGCCTGCGCCTCGCAGCTTCGATGCGATCTTCTGTAGAAACACGATGATCTATTTCGATAAGCCGACACAGACCAGGATTCTGGAGCGTTTCGCCCCCACGCTGAAGGCGGGGGGCCTGCTCTTTGCGGGACACTCCGAAAACTTCACCTATCTAACCGACGTCTTCCGCCTGCAGGGTCAGACCGTTTACGTGAAGAAATGAGCGTCCGATTGGAATAGTGATGGACTTATGACCGTGAAAAAGATCCGCGTTCTCTGTGTTGATGACTCCGCGCTGGTTCGCAGTCTGATGGTGGAGATCATCAATAGCCATGCCGATATGGAGGTCGTCGCGACGGCTCCCGATCCGCTGGTGGCGCGGGAACTCATCAAACAGCACAACCCGGACGTCCTGACCCTGGACGTCGAAATGCCGCGCATGGACGGCTTGGACTTCCTCGAGCGGCTCATGCGCCTGCGGCCCATGCCTGTCGTCATGGTGTCGTCTCTGACCGAAAGAGGTTCGGAAGTCACGTTGCGCGCCCTTGAACTTGGCGCGGTGGACTTCGTGACCAAGCCCAAGCTGGGCCTGCGCGACGGCCTCATCGAATACAGCGACCTGATCGCGGACAAGATTCGCGCCGCGGCGGCCTCAAGGCCGAGGCAGTTGGTCGCGCAACGCGCGCCGCGTCGTCAGTTGACCGCGCAGCCATTCTCCACAACCGAGAAGCTCGTCATGATCGGCGCGTCCACCGGCGGCACGGAAGCCATCCGCCAGGTGCTCGAACCTTTGCCGCCCAACAGCCCCGCCATTATGATTACGCAGCACATGCCGGCGGGCTTTACCCGCTCGTTCGTGCAGCGCCTGGACAACCTGTGCGCCGTGCAGGTTCACGAGGCGGAAGACGGCCAGCGGGTACTTCCCGGTCACGTCTACCTGGCGCCGGGCGGCATTGCACACATGAAGGTGGCGCGTTCCGGCGCGAACTACGTCGTTCAGCTCGATTACAGCGAGCCCGTCAATCGGCACCGGCCTTCTGTGGACGTCTTGTTCAATTCCGCCGCCGAGGTCGCGGGCCGCAACACCATCGGTGTCCTGCTTACAGGCATGGGCAAGGACGGGGCACAAGGCCTCTTGGCCATGAAGCAGGCGGGAGCCATTACCTTTGCGCAGGACGAGGCAAGCTGCGTCGTTTTCGGCATGCCGCGTGAAGCGCTGCACATTGGAGCGGCAGATGCTGCCGTACCCTTGTCGGAAATCAGTGAACGTATTCTTGCCAGCGCCGGACCCAGCGGTCAGCGGGTCTGAGCGGGGCGGAAAAGCGACCCATTATTAACGGAGAGTGTTAAGTGGTACAGAAAACCATGAAAATCCTGATTGTTGATGACTTTCCGACGATGCGTCGGATCATCAAGAATCTGCTCAAGGATCTCGGCTTCGAGAACGTCGACGAAGCGGAAGACGGCGCAATGGGCCTGGAGAAGCTGCGTAACGGCAATTTCGAATTCGTCGTGTCCGACTGGAATATGCCCAATATGGACGGGCTTGAGATGCTGAAGGCCATTCGCGCCGACCCGGCACTCAGCTCGCTGCCCGTCCTGATGGTCACCGCCGAGGCCAAGAAGGAGAACATCATTGCGGCCGCGCAAGCCGGTGCGAACGGCTACGTGGTTAAGCCCTTCACCGCCGCAACTCTGGAAGAAAAGCTGAACAAGATCTTCGAGAAGATCGGTTCCTGAGGGAGAGTCAAATGGACAAGGCGGATAACCCCCTCGGCGTCAGCTCGGACGAGAATCTGATCCAGCGTATCGCTCAGCTCACCCGCATGTTGCGCGACAGCATGCGTGAGCTGGGACTGGATCAGGCGGTCAAGGAAGCGGCTTATGCCATTCCGGATGCCCGCGATCGTCTGCATTATGTGGCGCGCATGACCGAGCAGGCGGCCAATCGCGTGCTCAACGCCGCCGAACAACTGCAGCCGATGCAGGAAGAACTCCAGAATCGTGCTGTGGCGCTGGATAAGCGCTGGCAGGACTGGTTCGACCATCCCGTGGAATTGGCGGAAGCCCGAGAACTCGTGGACGACACCCGGGCCATGCTCAAGGAAGTCCCGGAAAAGACCAAGGCCACACAGGATGCGCTGTTGGACATCATCATGGCGCAGGATTTCCAGGATCTGACGGGCCAGGTCATCATGAAGATGCTGCACGTCGTCACCGCCATCGAAACCGAACTTGTTCAGGTTCTGATCGACAGCGTGCCGGCCGAGCGTCGCGAGGAAGCGCAGTCCTTGCTCAACGGTCCCGAAGTCAACCCGGCAGGAAAGACAGACGTCGTCACCAGCCAGGATCAAGTCGACGATTTGCTCGACAGCCTGGGCTTCTAATTCGCCCAGCAACGCAGCGGTTTACGACAGCTCCGTTCGTAAACTGCTGCCGTCCCATTAAATAAATCTGCAGCATTTCCGCACTCTGGGGGTTAACTTCCATTGCTCCAAGGTTGACGCGCGTATAGCATCTTTTGAAACAAGCGCATACGAATCAATACAAGCGTTTCTTGGGGGATGACATGAAAGTTACGACGCGTCGTACCATGGGTGTGGCACGCCTTCTGGGTCATTTGCGCAGTGGGCGCGCCACATTGTCCGACCGAGCCTGGACACTCAGCCCCGTCGCCATACCCCTGTCGCGCTTTCTCGGCGATCTTCGCCAACGCTTCGTCGTGATGCGTCAGTCGGCCATCGACATCTCTTTGAACGCCGCCCGCCTCAACGCTCAAACGCGGGCCTGTCGGGAAATGTCGCAAGAGCAGGTTCAGCAGGCGGAGGGCCTGGCGCAACGCAGCGAACAGATCGCCGCCATGTCGGAACAAACGGCCGCATCCGCACAAGATATCGCCTCGGTGTTTCATACGCAGATGGAAGTGGCCGAGCAGACCTTGGAGCAGTTGAAGGAATTGAACGGCCGCATCGGTCGCGTCGTGAATGACATGCAGGTCTTTGCCGGCGTGGTGGATCAGCTCACTACACGCGCCCGCTCTGTCGATGACACTAGCCGGCTAATCAAAGATATTGCGCTCC
>DATGNX010000009.1:0-5998 GCA_035306485.1 Burkholderiaceae bacterium | reverse complement strand
TCACCGACACGACCATCCAGGAATCAACAATGAGTCAACATCTCACCGGCAAGACGGTGTTTATTACGGCCGCCGGGCAAGGGATCGGCCGGGCCAGCGCAATTGCGTTCGTCAAGGCGGGGGCCATCGTCCACGCCAGCGACATCAACGCGGAGGCGCTGGCCTCCCTGGCCGCTGAAAGCGGCGTCACTACCCATGTGCTGGACGTGCGCGATACCGCGGCGGTGCAGCGCACGGTGCAGGCCGTCGGCGCCATTGACGTGCTGTTCAATTGCGCCGGCTTCGTGCATAGCGGCACGGTGCTCGACATGACCGAAGACGAGCTCGATTTCGCCTACGACCTCAATGTGAAGTCCATGGTGCGTACGATTCAGGCCGTTTTACCGGGCATGCTCGAACGCGGCGACGGCAGCATCATCAATATGGCGTCCGTGGTGGGTGCGCCCAAGGGTGTGGTGAACCGCTGCGCCTACGGCATCACCAAGGCTGCCGTGGTGGGCCTGACCAAGTCGATCTCCGCCGACTACGTCAGCCGGGGCATTCGGTGCAACGCCATCTGCCCCGGCACGGTGCAAAGCCCTTCGCTCGATGATCGCCTGCACGCCATGGGCGATTACGAGCAGGCTAAGGCACAATTCATCGCGCGACAGCCTATGGGCCGCCTGGGTACGCCCGAGGAAATCGCCGATTTGGCGGTCTATCTGGCAGGCGCGCGTTATACCAGCGGCGGCGTGCATTTGATCGACGGCGGCTGGCTCAACTAAGGAGGAACAAGGAACACCATGAAGCTATTACGATACGGCGTTGCGGGTGCCGAGAAGCCCGGACTGCTCGACGAAGCCGGCCAACTGCGCGACCTGTCCGGTCACGTGGCCGATATTGCCGGCGAGAGCTTGAGCGACGAGGCACTGGCAAAGCTGGCGGCGCTGGACGTCAACACGCTGCCGGTGGTGCAGGGCAATCCTCGCCTGGGCCCCTGCGTGGCCGGTGTGGGAAAGTTCATCTGCATTGGATTGAACTATTCCGATCACGCCGCCGAGACCGGCGCGCAAGTGCCGCCTGAGCCCATCATCTTTATGAAGGCGACGTCCGCTATTGTCGGTCCGGATGACGACATCCTCATTCCTCGCGGTTCCGAGAAAACCGACTGGGAAGTGGAGCTGGGCGTGGTCATCGGTCGTCGTGCCAAGTATGTGTCGGAAGCCGATGCGCTGAACTACGTGGCGGGTTACTGCACGGTGAACGACGTCAGCGAACGCGCCTACCAGATGGAGCGGGCGGGGCAGTGGACCAAGGGCAAGTCCTGCGACACCTTCGGTCCCATTGGACCGTGGCTGGTTACGCGCGACGAAGTTCCCGATCCGCAAGGCCTGGACATGTGGCTGACGGTCAACGGACAGCGCATGCAGAATGGCTCTACGCGCACCATGATCTACGGCGTGGCGCACTTGGTGTCCTATCTGAGCCAGTTCATGACGCTGCACCCCGGAGACATCATTTCCACCGGCACGCCGCCGGGCGTGGGCATGGGCATGAAACCGCCCGTTTACTTGAAGGACGGCGACGTCATCGAGTTGGGGATCGAAGGTCTGGGCAGCCAGCGCCAGCAGGTGCGCGCGGACGATTGAAGCTTGCGCCCGCCCTCGCCTTTGCGGTGGCGGGCGTGATCCTTAAAGCAGCTTCATGCGCTGCTTTTTCCCCTTGATGGGGATCTCCTGCAAGCGCCGGAAACTCCGGCGAGCCACGTCGCGCTCCAGCGCGACATACGACACCTGATCGGTGATGCGAATCTTGCCGACCTGTTCACGGGTCAGTCCGCCATCGCCGGTGAGCGCACCCAGCAAGTCGCCCGGCCGCAGTTTGGCCTTCTTTCCGCCCAGCACCAACAGGGTGACCATGGGCGCCTGAGCGGGCCGGCTCCCTGACTTGGGTCGGGGCAGTTCACTCCATTCCAGCGGCTGCTCCAGTGTCTTCTCGATGCGTGCGGCGACGTGTCGTTCTTCGGGCGCGCACAGGCTGAGCGCCAAGCCTTGTTCCTGCATGCGGCCGGTACGGCCGATGCGATGCACGTGTACCAGCGGGTCGCGGGCGAGCTCGACATTGATCACCATGGGCAGGGAAGGAATGTCCAGGCCGCGTGCTGCAACATCCGTGGCCACCAGAATGTTGCAGCTCTGGTTGGCGAACTGCGCGAGTACGTCGTCGCGATCGCGCTGGTCCATGTCGCCATGCAGCGCGAGCGCGCTGAAGCCTTCGTGGCGCAGGTAAGCGGCAAGGTCGGCGCTGGCGGCCTTGGTGTTGCAGAACGCGAGGACGGATTCCGGCTGGAAATGTCGCAAGAGCGCTCCCACTGCTTCCAGGCGCCGCGCCTCGGCCACCTCGTAGAACTGCTGGCGGATCTGGCCGTCTACGTGTACGGCGTCAACCTTCACCATCTCGGGTTGTCGCAACAGCCGTTCGGCGTCGTCGCGGATGGTGTCAGGATAGGTTGCGGAGAAGAGCAGCGTCTGGCGGGCCGGCGGGCACGCGTTAGCAATGTCCACCACATCGGGGAAGAAGCCCATGTCCACCATGCGGTCCGCTTCATCCAGCACCAGTGTGTGCACGGCGGAAAGGTCCAGTGTCTGGCGATCCATGTGGTCCAGCAGCCGCCCGGGCGTTCCCACCACGATGTGCGCGCCATGTGCCAACGATTCGATCTGCGGCCGGGCGGATGCGCCGCCAGTCAGCGTGAGCACTTTCACGTTACCGACTGCGCGCGCCAGGCGGCGCAGTTCGTCGGCCACCTGCTCCGACAGTTCGCGCGTGGGGCAGACCACGAGTGCTTGAACGGCCCAGCGTTCGGGGTTGAGACGATGCAGAATGCCCAGGCCGAAGGCGGCGGTCTTGCCGCTGCCGGTCTTGGCCTGAGCGATCAGGTCGCGGCCTTCCAGGATGATCGGCAGGCTGGTCGCCTGGATCGGCGTCATTGCCGCGTAGCCCAATTGGGCGAGGTTATCGAGTTGAGCGTGCGCCAGGGGCAGCGTGGAGAAATTGCTAGAGTTCATGCGTTCCTGCCGGTGCGAAACCAGGCGACAAGGGTGCAGGCCATCAGGATGAAGCCCAGATAGCCGAAGACGGGGTATACGGTGCCCACCAACTGGATGAAGCCGAACAGGCTGCACAGAAAGGCCAGCGCGCCGGCGGCGATGGTAACCCAGCGAAAACGCGGGGAATCGTGGGGGGCGATCCGCACGCAGAAGGAATACAGCACGCCGACGGCCGTGTTCAGGATCATTCCGAAGATCGCCACGCCCATGACTACGCCGAGTATCGGCGATAGCTGCCCGGCCAGCAGCAGCATGGGTAATGCGATGCCGCCCAGTTCGTTGACCCGCGCGTACATGCCGCCTGCGATCATCAGCATGAGTAGGCCCAGCAGCAGGCCGCCGAACACGCCGCCGAGCAAGGCGGTCTTGCGGTCCACCGCCTGGCCGCCCATGATGACCAGAAAGGGTGCGCCGGCCACGATGTTGTAGGAAACGTAGAGCAGGGCGGCGATGAGCCAGTTCTCCGCCGCCTGTGGCTGCTGCACCGCTGCGGCCTGCAAGGTGTCCACATCGGCGTCACGGCCGAATACCGTAGCGGCGGCCACAATGAGCACTGTGACAAGCAGCAGGGGAGTGATCGAGCCGATGAAACCAATGACCTGACGGATGTTCATGCAGACGATGATCACCGTTAGCACGGTGACGGCGATGCTGCCCCACAGCTGCGGAATACCCGCCAATTGTTCGAGCAAGGCGCCCGCCCCGGCGAGCATGACGACCGCAACGGCGAACATGAAGAAAGTGACCATGAGATCCACGAAGGGCCCCAGGAACCGGCCGCAGATCGAGTGAATCACGCTTTTATGCGAGGTGGCGCCTTCTTTTTGACCCAGTGTCGAGAGCGCCATCGCTAGGAACATGAACAGTCCGCTTGCGATCACCGCTCCCAGCAGCCCGAGCAGACCGAAGCTCGTGAAGAACTGCATGATCTCCTGACCCGACGCGAAGCCGGCTCCGACGAGTACACCGACGAATGCGCCAGAAATCCGGAGCACCTCCTTGTAGCGGGTCATGTTGCTTCCTTATGTGATGGGCCGCAGCGTTATGGCCGGGCCGGCTTGCCGAAACGGGCCGGATCCACGGTCTCTGCGTTGACACCGTGGTCGGTAAGTGAGGGTGGCAGGGGTTGGTCGAGCAGCAGGCATGCCGCCAGCAGCGACGCGCCCGCGGCGGTCTGTATGCCGTAGCCGCCTTGCCCGGCCACCCAGAACAGGCCGGGAACGTCGGCGTCCCAGCCGATGACGAATTCGTTGTCAGGCGCGAAGGAGCGCAGCCCCGCCCAGGTGTGACTGGGGCGGCGGATCTTCAAGGTGGTGGCTTCCTCGATGCGGTAGATTCCCGTTGCAATGTCCAATTCTTCTGGCACCACATCGTGCGGCGCAACCGGGTCGGCGTTGGCGGGAGAACCCAGCAGTACGCCGGCGTCCGGTTTGAAGTAGAAGCCTTCATCTACGCCCAGCACCGTTGGCCAGTGCGTAATGTCCATACCTTCGGGAGCGGGAAATAGGAACGCGGAGCGGCGCATTGGCTGGATGCCCAGCGCTTGGGCGCCGCAGATTTCGGCGACCGGGTCGGCCCAGGCGCCGGCCGCGTTGATCACCACGCGGCTTCGCAGCTCGATGCCGCCTGCTGTTTGCAGCAGCCAGCCGGATTCATCGTGCCGGGCGGACTGCAGTTCCGCATTGGGAATCAGGGTTGCGCCATGGGCGCGCATGCCCGCAATAAAACCCTGGTGCAAGGCGTGGACGTCCATGTCCGCCGCCACGGTGTCGTGGATTGCGCCCACCAACGTGTCCGGCGACAGGCATGGCACCATGGAAATGGCTTGCTCCGCGCTGAGCCGCGTCACTTCCAGGCCCTGAGCGCGATAGGCTTCGTAGGCGGACTCCAGCAGTGACTCCTGGCCCGCTTGCGCGATATAAAGCACGCCGCGCGGCGTGAGTATGGGGTGTTCGGTGAAACCCTTGGGTGGGTTCATAAAGAATTCACGGCTGGCCACGGTAAGGGCGCGCGTGTGTTCCGTGCCATAGGTTTCCATGAACATGGCGGCGGAGCGCCCGGTGGCGTGGTAGCCCGGCTGGGACTCCTGTTCAAGCACCGCGACGGAGGCGCCCGCTAGGCTGAGCCGGTAAGCCACCGATGCGCCTGCCATGCCGGCGCCGATGACGGCATAGTCGTAGGATTCGCGTGCTTCCATGGCGGGTTATCCGTGATTGAGTAACGAATATATTAGTGTTTCACTCGGCGTTCTTTTCAGAAATCCGCAGACACGAGTCTTCTATCATGACACAACGCAGCTACGATTCCCTGCGCAGCGCCCGGTGGTTTGCCCCCGACGACCTGCGTTCTTTCGGTCACCGCTCCCGGCTCATGCAAATGGGCTACGCGCCGGCCGACTGGGAGGGACGGCCGGTTATCGCAATCATTAACACTTGGTCTGATATCAATCCCTGCCACGCGCACTTCAAGCAGCGGGTGGAAGATGTAAAGCGGGGCATTCTGCAAAACGGCGGTTTCCCCATTGAACTGCCGGCCATTTCCTTGTCCGAAAACTTCGTCAAGCCGACAACCATGTTGTACCGGAATATGTTGGCGATGGAAACCGAGGAGCTGCTGCGCAGCCACCCGGTGGACGGCGCGGTGCTGATGGGCGGCTGCGATAAAACCACCCCGGGCCTGCTCATGGGTGCGATCAGCGCGGGCTACCCCTGCATCTTCCTGCCGGCAGGCCCCATGCTGCGCGGCAACTGGCAGGGCAAGGTGCTCGGTTCGGGTTCCGATGCCTGGAAGTACTGGGACGACCGGCGCGCCGGCAAGATCAGCAAGACGGAATGGATCGGCGTGGAAGGCGGCATCGCCCGCAGCGTGGGCACCTGTATGACCATGGGTACGGCCAGCACGATGACGGC
>DATGNX010000008.1:0-18824 GCA_035306485.1 Burkholderiaceae bacterium | reverse complement strand
CCTTGATGCAGCATGTTGCGGTACCTTTCCGCGATCCGCATATGCAGTGCCAGCCTGTCGCTGGGTTCGAGGCTGAGCGTCACGTAGCGGTAAGGCGCGGCATCGTCCGGTTTCTTGCGCGCCAGCCAAGCGGACATCGGTATGCCGCTACTGCGGTAGATCTCGATGGCCCGTTGCAGGCGCTGGCTGTCGTTGGGGGCCAGCCTTGCGGCCGTGGCCGGGTCGTAGACCGCCAATTCCTTATGCAGTGCCGGCCACCCGCGTTCGCGGGCTTCTGCGTCAATTTGTGCACGCAGGGCGGCGTCGGCTTCCGGCAGGTCGCTGATCCCTTCGCGCAGCACCTTGTAGTACATCATGGTGCCGCCGCAAATCAGTGGATGCTTGCCCCGCGCCACGATGTCGCCGATCAACTCCAGCGCATCGCGACGAAACTCTGCGGCCGAATACGCTTGCGCCGGGTCGCGGATGTCCAGCAGGTGGTGGGCGACTTGTGCGCGTTCCTCCAAACTGGGCTTCGCGGTACCGATGTCCATTCCGCGATAGATGGTAGCGGAATCCATGACGATGATCTCGACGGGCCAGCGTTGCGCCAGCGCGAGGCTCGCAGCGCTTTTACCCGAGGCGGTGGGGCCGGCCAGGCAGAGTACGGGTAAGGCGGCGCTCATGTCACTGTCCGCGCAGGAACATGCGATCCAGTTCCCCCAACGACCATTGCAGCCAAGTGGGGCGGCCGTGATTGCACTGGTCGGCGCGTTCCGTACTTTCCATTTGCCGCAACAGTGCGTTCATTTCATCAAGCGTCAGCCGGCGGTTGGCGCGCACGGAGCCGTGGCACGCCATGGTGGCTAGCAGTTCATTGCGCTGTTGGGTCAGCAGCCGCGAGCTGCCGACTGCCGCCAGATCGCGCAGGACGCCGCGCACGAGGGATTCCACGTCGCCGTGGGCGAGTAGGGCGGGGACGGCTCGTACGGCAATAGCCGCCGGCCCGGCCGGCGTCAGGGCCAGGCCCAGGTCATCCAGCGTGTCGCGGTACTCTTCAATCAACCCAAGATCCCGGGGGTCGGCTGCGAACACCACCGGTACGAGCAATTCCTGTCGCGGCAGCTCACGGGCGTCCAGTGCCTGCTTCAGTCTTTCGTACACCACCCGTTCATGAGCAGCGTGCATGTCGACCAGCACCAGCCCGCGGCGGTTCTGAGCCAGGATATAAATGCCGTGTACTTGCCCGATTGCCTGACCTAGCGGTTGGGGGTCGTGTTGGTCGGTATCGATGGCGTCTTGATGAGACCGCTCAGGTTCAGCGGGCGAGGCGGCTGTCGGAGCAGGCCCGTCAGGGCGCATATCGTCGCTTGAATCCAGCGGGCGGTAGAGCGCCTGCCAGGCGTCGGCGGGAACGCCCTGATCCCTTAGCGCGAACGCGTACTGTTTGCCCGTAAATCCGCTCGGAGCCGGTCGCGAAGGCGACGCATGCCATGCAGCAGGTCCGGACGTCGGATCGGCCTCACGCGGCATCGCGGGCGGAGCGTCAGCGGGAGCGCGTGCGCCGGCTGGCGCCTCGTGCATGCCCGCTGTGCCCGCGAGGGTTTCTTCGAGGGTCTGCGCAACGAAGCGATGGATTGCGCCGCTGTCGCGGAAACGCACCTCGTGCTTGGCCGGGTGTACGTTCACATCCACCACCGCCGGGTCCACGCCGAGAAACAATACATAGGCAGGGTGTCGGTCGCCGTGCAGCACGTCGGCATAGGCCTGGCGAATCGCATGAGAGACGCTGCGGTCGCGCACGTAACGGCCATTCACGTAAAGATACTGGCGGTCGGCCCGATGCCGTGCCAGCGTGGGACGAGTAACGAGCCCGCGCAGGGAAATCAGGCCGTGGTCCCGCTCTACCAGGACGCCTTGATCCATGAACTCGGCACCCAATACGTCGCGCAGGCGCTGGGCCATGCCACCCGCGCGCCATTGACGCTGGACCTTGTCGTTGTGGAACAGGCGGAAAGCCACGTCGGGGTGGGCGAGGGCGATGCGTTCGAGCGCGTCCAGGCAATGTCCGTACTCAGTGGTCTCCGAGCGCAGGAATTTGCGCCGAGCCGGCACGGTATCGAAGAGCTGACGCACATCGACGGTCGTGCCCGTCGGGCCGGCCGCGGCGTCCACTTGCAATGTGCCGCCGTCGATCTGCCAGGCGTGCGCTGCATCGGCGCAGCGAGAGGTAATGGTGAGACGGGCGACTGACGCGATGGACGCCAGAGCCTCGCCGCGGAAGCCCATCGAAGCGACATGCTCCAGGTCGTCGAGCGAGGCGATCTTGCTGGTGGCATGACGTCGCAACGCCAGCGGCAGTTCCTCGGGCGGAATACCACCGCCGTCGTCGATCACGGCAATGCGCCGGATCCCACCGCCGTCCAGTCGGACCTCGATGGCGCTAGCGCCGGCATCGAGCGCATTTTCCAGTAGTTCTTTCAGTACGGAAGCGGGGCGGTCGATGACCTCGCCCGCAGCGATCTGGCTGATGAGTAGGTCCGGGAGGGGAGAGATGGAACGTCGGTCGGTCATCCGTCTGGCAAGTCAAAGGGACAGACCATGGATTCTACCCGCCCGCTCGGACGAGGGACTCAACTGCGGCGCGCAAGCGCCGGGCTGTCCTTGAAGTAGCCTTGGATACCCTGCAGCATGGCGCGGGCGACCTGATCCTGGTATTTGGAGCTGCGCAACAGCTTTTCCTCGGTGGGATTGCTGATGAAGGCTGTCTCAACCAGGATCGACGGAATGTCGGGCGCCTTCAGTACGGCGAAGCCGGCGCGTTCCACCTGCCGCTTATGCAGTCGGTTGATGCGTCCGATTTCCTGCAGCACCTTGCCACCGACGCGGATCGAGTCGTTGATCTGTGCTGCCGTGGAAAGATCGAGCAGTACCTTGGCCACCTGAGCATTGTGCGAGCCCAGATTGACACCGCCGACCAGGTCGGCGTCGTTCTCGCGCTTGGCCATCATGCGCGCCATTGTGCTGGTTGCGCCATTCTGGGACAACGCATAAACCGACGAACCGCGGGCAGTGGGCTTGATCCACGCATCGGCGTGGATGGAGATGAAGAGGTCCGCCTTGACGCGTCGGGCCTTCTGCACGCGTACGTGCAAGGGTACGAAGTAATCGCCGTCACGCGTTAGATACGCCTTCATGCCCGGCGTGGCATCGATCATGCGCTTGAGACGGCGGGCAATGGACAGCACGATGTCCTTCTCACGCGTGCCGGCCCGGCCGATGGCCCCGGGATCTTCCCCGCCATGGCCGGGGTCCAGGGCAACCAGTATGTGGCCGCTGCGTTTGTTCGCAGGGGCAGGTGCGGGAGTCGGAGCGGAACGTGGCTTCGCTGCGCCGCTGGGCGGCGAGGGCAAGTCCGGCTTCTTGGCAACCTGGGGAACGGTCTGGCCCTGGACCGACGGAATAGGCGCATCGCTGTTCTGTTGCGCCAGCTGCTCCAGGACGTCGGCGAGCGGATCCGGATCCTTGCTGTCGAGGATCGCCATGAGGGGGTCCTGCGCCACCTTCGGGTAGAGGTCCAGCACCAGACGATACTTGTATTCGCCGATAGGTTTCAAGGTGAAGATCTGCGGCGCGACGGGCTGTTTTAAGTCCAGCACCAGGCGGACCACGTCCGGGCGGTTCTGACCGACGCGCACGGTCCCGATATAGGGGTCGTCCGGGCGGACCTTGGATATCAACTCATTCAAGGTGGTATTCAGCGTCAGCCCCTGGATGTCGACTACGAGGCGGTCAGGCCCGTCGAGGGTGAAATGTTCCGCCTTGAGTTCGGAATCCATCTCCAGGGTGACACGGGTGTATTCATCCGCGGGCCACGTACGTACCGCCACAATGCTGGCAGCATTGGCAATACGAGGAACAACGGGGAGGACGAGCAGGGTGGTGGCGCCGGCGATCAGTCGCCGCCGGTCGAGGTTGAAGTCGGCGCTGCCGGCGCCGCGGGAAATAGAGTCGTCAGCCATAGTGATCCTTTATCGCTGCGCGCCGTCAGCACAGCGTGGCGCCCTTCGTCCTCGTGTTCGATCCGGATATCCAGGTCGGGCGGCGGCAAAAGCGCCCCTGCCTGCTCCGGCCATTCGATCAGGACGATGGAATTTTCCTGAAGAATGTCCCGAAAACCTGCATCCAACCATTCGCGGGTATCGCTAAATCTATAAAAATCAAGGTGATAGAAGTGTAAGCTAGAAAGATTATAGCTTTCAAGCAGCGCATAGCTGGGACTTTTGATACGTCCTTGCACACCGGCGGCCCTTAGAAAGGCCCGAACGAAGCTCGTTTTGCCCGCGCCCAGGTCGCCTCGCAGATGGATGCGGCCGCCCGCTGTAGTGCCGGGATGGGTGCCGCAGAGGAGCGGCGCGAAAGAGGCGGCCAATGCCTCGGTGGCCGCTTCATCGGGTAACTTCAGGGAATATTCGCGAATGACCCGGCTATTTGCGGTCATGATGAAAACTCCTCAGAACGGATTGAACTGCAGCCATAATGGAATGCTGAGCGCGGAAAAAATCGTGGTCAGCGTAGTAGTCGCGGCCACGCTGCGCCCGTCGCCACCCATGCGTACCGCCAGGATGTAAGCCGCCGACGCGCTTGGCAACGTGCTGAATAGCAACAACATCTGCTGTTCCACCGCGGAGAGCGGCAATAGAGCGGCGATTATGAGGGCCGCGATCGGCATGGCCAGCAGCCGCACCACAATCATCCATCCCATCACCTTGGCAGCGGACCCTAGCCCTTGCACGCTCAGAGTGGCTCCTACACACATCAACCCCAGCGCCAACGCGCCGGCCCCGAGCCGCTGTAGCGTGTTCATGACGAATTCCGGCAACTGCAAGCCCATGAGGTTGCATGCGAGTCCGGCGACTGTGGCCAGAATCAGCGGGTTGCGCAGTAGCTCTACCCAGACGCGATTGTTCTGCCGGCCCGCGAGGCCCGATACCGCGGCCACGTTCGCGATAGGCACGGCACAGCCCACGATGATCGCCATCACCGACTGGCCTGCCGTTCCGGCCAAGCTGGCCGACAGTGACAGACCCATGTACGTATTGAAGCGGTAGGCGCATTGCGCCAGCGAAGCCTGGACGATCGGCTGTGGTCGTAGCACCGGCACAGCGAGCCACGCCATGGCCACTCCGCTCACCATCAACAACGCGGTTGCGGCCATGAGTGTGGAGGCGTCGCCGAGGTCTAGTGGAGCGCGGATAATCGATCCGAAAAGCAGCGCGGGAAACAGGACGTAGTAGACGAGCCGCTCGGCCGTATTGAAGAAATCCGCGCGGTAATGCAGCAGATGAAGCAGGGTCCAGCCCAGAGCTATCAGCAGGAAGTCGGGCAGGACCAGTGTGACGATGGCCATTCAGATCAGCCGTAAGGTGTAAATTGTGCGAAGTGGGGGCAAGCTTAGCCTAAAATGTTCGGTCCGGTTCCCTCCCAAAAGGAGGAACCTCCTGATAGTGGAGACTAACGCATGATCCCGAAACATAAGAAACTCGCAGTACTGGCCCTCGCGGGCGGCATCGCCACGGCCTTTGCGGCCGCGCCGGCCATGGCAGACTATCCGGACAAGCCCGTACGGGTGATCGTTCCGTTCGCCCCTGGCGGTTCGACCGACATCGTCGCTCGTATCGTGACCCAGGAAATGAGTCAGATTCTCGGACAATCCTTTGTGGTGGAGAACAAGGGAGGCGCCGGCGGCGCAATCGGCGCTCAGGAAGCAGCGCGCGCCAAGCCCGACGGCTACACGCTGTCCATCGCAACGGTATCCACCATGGCCGTCAACAAGGCCTGCCGTCCCGACGACCTTCCTTACGATCCGCTCAAGGACTTCGTGCCGGTCACCAACTTCGCCAACGTGCCTAACGTCATCGAAGTCAACCCGAAGTTCCCTGCCAAGAACTTCAAGGAATTTCTGCAAGTCCTGAAGGACAACCCCGGCAAGTACTCGTACGGCAGTTCGGGCACCTGCGGCGTCCTGCACTTGTTTGGTGAAGCCTTCCGCATGGCAACCGGCGCGGACATCGTGCACGTTCCCTATAAGGGCTCGGGTCCGGCGGTTACCGACGCTGTCGGAGGTCAGATCGAGGTTCTGTTCGACAACCTGCCGTCTTCCATGGCTCAAATTCAAGCGGGCAACCTGCGTGCACTGGCCATCGCCTGGCCCGAGCGTCTGGAAAGCCTTAAAGACGTCCCCACGCTGGCGGAAGAAGGCTATCCACAGTTGAACCAGCCCGCCTGGTACGGCCTGCTGGCACCGACCGGCACCCCTCCTGAGATCGTCGCCAAGCTGCACGAAGCGGCGGCCGAAGCTCTGAAGAATCCTAAGGTGATTGAAGCGCTTGAGAAGCAGGGCGCGGCACCGTCTGGCAATACGCCCGAAGAGTTCGGCAAGGAAATCCAGGAGCAATATGACTGGGCCCACGAAGTCGTGAAGAAGGGCAACATCAAGCTCGAGTAGGGCAGGGTTCGGAGCCGTTCCGACAGGCAGTGGGCCGCCGGCCCCGCCTGTCGGCTACGTTATACTCCCGGTGCGCGTGTCCCTGTAGTTAAATGGATATAACTTTCCCCTCCTAAGGGAAGATTGCAGGTTCGATTCCTGCCGGGGACGCCAAGGCGTCGCATGGAATCAGGGGTCGATCCCGACCTCCACGCGCACCGCAGCTAATACGTCTTCCAAAACCTGCGGCGCAATGCCGATCAGGTAGCCGCGCCGGCCGCCATTCAGGTAGATCACGGGGTAGTCGAACAGGCTGGCCTCCACCCACACCGGCATCCGCTTGCGCGTCGCAAAGGGCGACGTCCCGCCCACCAGGTAACCCGAGTGCCGCTGCGCCACTTCCGGCTTGCACGGTTCGATCCGTTTAGCGCCAGTCTGGCGCGCCAGATTCTTCGTCGACACCTCCAGGTCGCCGTGCATGACCACGATCAGCGGTCGCGCCCGTTCGTCTTCCATGATCAGCGTCTTCGCCACTTGGTGCAGGTCCACGCCCAGTTGACGTGCCGATTCTCTGGCACCGCCGTGATCGACGTACTGATAGATGTGTTCGGTGTAGGGAATGCCCATCTTCTTCAGCAGTTGCGTGGCGGGCGTTTCCGATACGTGTTTTTCCTTGGCCATGGCGATATCTGGTTCAGGCGCGTGGGTGATGGCGGGCATGCAGCTGCCGCAGGCGCTCCCGTGCGACGTGGGTATAAATTTGCGTAGTCGATATGTCGGCGTGTCCCAGCAGCATCTGCACGACTCTGAGGTCCGCGCCATGATTGAGCAAGTGGGTGGCAAATGCGTGACGCAGGACGTGCGGCGACAGGGGGGCATGGATGTCCGCCCGCAGCGCGTACTTGCGTACGAGTTGCCAGAATGCCTGGCGGGTCATGGGTCCGGCCCGGCTCGTCACGAAGAGGGCGTCGGATCGCTGCGATCCCAACAAGGCCGGCCGGGCTTCTTTCAGATAGCGCTCGACCCAATACTGGGCTTCCGCACCCATCGGCACCAAGCGGTCCTTGCCCCCCTTGCCGAGGGTTACACGTACCACGCCGTCGGACAAATTGACGTCCAAAACGCCCAGGTTCACCAGTTCACTGACGCGCAGTCCAGTGGCGTACAGGGTTTCGAGCATGGCACGATCCCGCAGACCGAGGGTGGTGGATATGTCCGGCGCCTGCAGCAAGGCCTCGACTTGGGCTTCGCTAAGGGTCTTGGGAAAGCGCGGCGGTTGTCGCGAAGCCTGGAGCTTCAGGCAGGGGTCGCGTTCCACCAAACCTTGACGACGGGCCCACAGAAAGTAGCGGCGCAGCGCCGCCAACCGACGATTGGCCGTGGACGCGCGCGAGGTGGCGTGCATCGCGGCGAACCAGTCTTGTATGTCGGATTCCTCGGCGTCCGGCAGCGTCCGGGCACGGTTCTTGGCCAGCCAGTGGCCGAAGGCGTCTAGGTCGCTACGGTAGGCGCTGAGCGTATTCTTCGACAGCCCGTCTTCCAGCCACAGGGCGTCGATGAAGGCGTCGATGCTGTCGGTGGTGGGTTCCATCATGGTCTGGCCGTGTGCTGTTTTCCGGGGCGGGCAATGCATTCGATACGATGCCGGCATTCTACGCCCTGGGGCGCCCGGACGCGTCTGCCGCTTCCTGTTAAACTCTTGCGTGGCGGGCCCCTTCGCATGGTTCGGCGGCGAACCTGGTCAGGTCGGGAACGAAGCAGCCATAGTCGTGCAGAATCAGTGCCGAAGTCAGGCTCGCCATCCATCAATTCTCTTCAGGCCCCCGGCCCTGTCGAATGCGGGTACACTTTTCCCTTCCATTTCGACAGTCATCTGCCTGCACATCCCCATGAGCTATCTGGTACTGGCACGCAAGTGGCGGCCGCGTTCGTTCGATACCCTCGTCGGTCAGGACCATGTGGTTCGTGCGCTCACCCACGCCCTGGACACCCAGCGTCTGCACCATGCCTGGCTGTTCACCGGCACCCGCGGTGTGGGCAAGACGACCTTGTCGCGCATTCTCGCCAAGTCGCTGAACTGCGAGACCGGCATCACTGCGCAGCCTTGCGGACAGTGCCGCGCCTGTACCGAGATCGACGCCGGCCGTTACGTCGATTATGTAGAGCTGGACGCCGCTTCTAATCGGGGCGTGGACGAAATGACCCAGTTGCTGGAGCAAGCGGTGTACGCGCCCAGCAGCGCCCGGTTCAAGGTCTACATGATCGACGAAGTGCACATGCTCACCGGGCATGCCTTCAACGCTATGTTGAAGACGCTGGAAGAGCCGCCGCCTCACGTCAAATTTATTCTTGCGACAACCGATCCGCAGAAAATTCCCGTCACTGTCTTGTCGCGTTGCCTTCAGTTCAATCTGAAGCACATGACGGTCGACGCCATCGTGGCGCACTTGCAATCGGTGCTGAGCGAAGAAGGGCTTTCGTTCGACGTGCCCGCCCTGCGTTTGCTGGGACAGGCCGCGGGCGGATCCATGCGCGACGCTCTGTCGCTCACCGATCAGGCAATTGCGTACAGCGCGGGAAATCTGTCGCTCGAAGCCGTGCAGGGCATGCTGGGTACGATCGACCAACGTCATTTGCTGCGCTTGCTACAGGCTTTGGCGGCTGGGCGGGCTAGCGATGTGATCGCAGTGGCGGACGAGCTGGCAGCCCGCGGTTTGTCGTATGCGGGGGCGTTGGCAGACCTTGCCGTGCTGCTCTCGCATATCGCTATTCAGCAACGTGTGCCCGGCGCCTTGCCCGCTGACGATCCCTTTGCCGAGGAAGTCCAGGCACTGGCCGCGACGTTGCATCCCGATCTCGTCCAGCTGTATTACTCCGTCGCAGTGCATAGCCGCACAGAGTTGTCGCTGGCACCCGACGAATACGCGGGTTTCGTGATGGCGTGCTTGCGCATGTTGGCGCTCACGCCGCAATCCGAGCACCCGCCGGAGCCGCCGCCTTCGGGAGGGCGGACGCCGGATACGCCGGTTGCCACCACTAATGATGCCGTCTCTGCGTCGCAGGCATCGCCCGTCACAACCCTCGATCCGGCGACTCCGGCAAATGCGACGGAGGCCCCGGGGACAGTCTCGGTCCACGCAACGTCCGACGACGGCCCCGACGTCCCCGCGTGGGAGGCCTTGCCGGAAGACGCGACTAGCGACATGCCGACTGGTGGCGGCGCCGAGGAACCGCCATTCGCACGGGAAAGCGCCGAACCCCCGTACCCGTCCGATCGCGAGCAAGTCGCGGTCGATCCCGAACACGCGCAAACGGAAACCTCGGCCCAACAATCACCGCCCGAGGTCCAACGCCAGCAACGGGAACCTGAGCCCATTCAGTCGACTTCTGCGCCAGATCATCAAGTCGGTGTAGTGGCTACGAACGGCTCCACCGTCGCCGAGACCTCCACTGTGCCTGTCAATGAGGTGGTAGACGAAACGACCAATGAGCTGGTTGATGAGCAGGTAAATGCGCCGACTGCCGAGCCGGCCACTGGGCAACTAGATGAACCCGCTGCAGAGCCGGCTGAGCGCGCAGCCGAGTTCTCCGATACGCCGCCCGACGATTTTTCTTCCGCTGAATTTCAAGACTTCACTCACGAGCCCGTTTCCGTCTCCGGTGATCCGGCCATGGATGGTGAGTGGGAGCCGGTCATGGATATGGCGGAGTTTGACGCCGGCCAGATCGCGCCACTACCGCGGGAATCCGCCAATCCCGCGCCCCGCACACCCCGGCTCGCACGCATGACCGCTCAGGAATGGCCTGCATTGGCGGCGGCGCTCCCGCTTACGGGCTTGGCCGCGGAACTGGCTCGCCAGAGCGAATGGGTGGGCGTGGAAGGCGACCGCATCACCTTGCGTGTGGCCATATACTCTCTAGCCGCGAAGCAGGGCCAGGCACGGCTGCGTACGGTGCTCACCGAACACTTTGGCAAAGTGGTGCAGCTGAATGTCGAGATCGGTGCCACGGGTAGCGGCACAGCTCACGCCGTTGAGCAGGTGCGTCGCGCGGAGCGCCAGAAGGAAGCCGAGCGGGCGGTCGCGAATGATCCGTTCGTGCGCAGCCTGATTGAAGAATTCGGAGCCCGGGTGATGCCGGGTTCAATTGCGCCGCTCGACAATGAGCGGGTCGCCTAAACCACAGACAATCACATAGGAATTCATAACATGATGAAAGGGCAGATCGCCGGCCTCATGCGCCAGGCGCAGCAGATGCAGGAAAACATGAAGAAGGCGCAGGAGGCGCTGGCCGACATCGTCGTGGAAGGCGCTGCTGGCGGCGGCCTGGTAAAGGTCTCCATGAACTGCCGTAACGACGTGAAGCGCGTCATCATTGATCCCAGTCTGCTCGAAGAAGAGAAGGACATGCTGGAAGACCTCGTGGCCGCGGCCTTCAACGATGCACTGCGTAAGGCGGAAAGCACCGCTCAGGAGAAAATGGCTTCCGTCACGGCTGGCCTTCCGCTGCCCCCGGGCATGAAACTGCCGTTCTAATGGAAGAGCCTATTTCCGAACCCGAACCGCTGCGTGCCCTGATCGAGGCACTACGCTGCCTGCCGGGCGTGGGTCAGCGCAGTTCGCGGCGCATGGCGTACCACCTTCTGCAGCACGATCCGCAAGGCGCATCGCGCCTGGGCGAGGCTCTGATGCGCGCCGTGGAAGGGGTGGGCCACTGCAAGCTCTGCAACGGGTTCTCGGAAACTGAAGTCTGCGCCACGTGCTCCAGCGACCGGCGCGACGCGTCGCTGCTGTGCGTCGTGGAAACGCCCGCAGACCAGAACATGATCGAAGCGAGCCATGGGTATACCGGGCTCTACTATGTATTGATGGGACGCCTGGCGCCGCTGGAAGGTATCGGGCCGGAGCAGCTGCAATTCCAGCGTGTGCTGGATCGTGCTTGCGACTCCAGGGTGCAAGAGGTGATACTGGCAACCAATTTCACCCCGGAAGGCGAAACCACCGCCCATTACCTCTCGGAGCTGTTGCAGTCCCGTGGGCTGAAAGTGACCCGGTTGGCGCGCGGCGTTCCCGCCGGCAGCGAACTGGAGTACGTGGACGCCGGTACCATTGCCTGGGCGCTGATGGAGCGGCGCGGTACCTGATCCTGCCGGGCTGAAAGAAGGGCCTTTACAACACTAACAACACGCGAACACCAACAACATTGCAAGACTTTATTTTGGAGACCAAAAATGTCCATTAATCGTCGTGATCTTCTCAAGCTGGCGGGTGTGGCCGGCGCAGCCGGGGTGATGCCGGGTCTGGCACGAGCGCAGAATCTGGAAAAGAAGAGCGTCAGCATCGCCGTGGGCGGGCAGGCACTCATCTATTACCTGCCGCTTTCCATTGCCGCCCAGAACGGCTACTTCAAGGATGAAGGCCTGGACGTCAAGATTCTTGACTTCGCCGGCGGCTCCCGTGCCCTGCAGGCGGTGGTGGGTGGCAGTGCCGACGTCGTGTCGGGCGCATTCGAGCACACCATTTCCCTACAGTCCAAGGGTCAGGAATACTGCTCCTTCGTGCAGCAAGGCCTCACGCCCATGATCGTGCTGGCGGTCTCCAAGAAGACCATGCCCGACTACAAGAGCCCCGAGGATCTGAAGGGCAAGAAGATCGGCGTGACCGCACCCGGTTCTTCCACCAACATGGCAATCAGCTTCTATCTGTCGAAGTTCGGCATCAAGCCGAGCGACGTGTCGTTCATTGGTGTGGGCGGCGGCGCAGGCGCAATCACGGCGCTGCGTACCGGTCAGGTCGATGCGCTGGCCAACCTGGATCCCGTGATCGGCACCCTGCTGAAGGACGATCTGCTTACCATCATCGCCGACACGCGTACCGTCAAAGACACGATCGATATTTTTGGCGGGAATATGCCGTCCGGCTGCCTCTACACCCGTCGCGAGTACATCGACGCCAATCCGAATACGGTGCAGGCGCTCGCCAACGCGATGGTACGGGCCGACAAGTGGATTCAGAAGTCCAGCCCGGAGGAAATCGCCAAGGCGGTACCGGAGTCCTACCTGCTGGGCGACGTCGAACTGTACAAGTCCTGCCTGGAAGGTAACAAGCCGGGTCTCTCGCCCGACGGCACCATGCCGGAAGACGGTCCGAAGACGGCCCTGAACGCGCTGGCTTCCTATATTGCCAACTTCCCTGCTGACCAGATCGACCTGTCGAAGGTCTGGATCGGCGATTTCGTCGCCAAGGCCAACGAGAAGTACCCCAATGTCTGACGCTGCACTTTTGCTGGAAAACATTACCTGCACCTTTGCGGCGCGCGACGGTCAGGGAAGTTACACCGCCGTGAAGGACGCGACCCTGGCCATAGCGCCGGGCGAGTTCGTCTCGGTGGTGGGCCCCACCGGCTGCGGCAAGTCCACGCTGCTCAATGTGGCAGCGGGGCTGCTGCAGCCCTCATCGGGCAATGTCCGTGTCTTCGGCACGCCTTTGGCGGGCATCAACCACCGGGCCGGCTACATGTTCCAGGGCGAAGCGCTTATGCCCTGGCGCAATGCCTTGTCCAATGTGATGGCCGGCCTGGAGTTCGCAGGGGTGTCCGAGAAGGAATGTCGCGAGCGTGGCATGGACTGGTTGCGCCGCGTTGGGCTGGGCGGCTTCGAAGACCGCTATCCGCATCAAATGTCCGGAGGCATGCGCAAGCGCACGATGCTGGCTCAGACGCTGATCCGGGATCCCGACATCATCCTTATGGACGAGCCGTTTTCCGCGCTTGACATCCAGACGCGACAGCTGATGGAAAACGAGGTGCTGGAGATCTGGATGTCCAAGCGTAAGGCCGTGCTGTTCATCACGCACGATCTGGACGAAGCGATCGCGATGAGCGACCGGGTGGTGGTGCTGTCGGCTGGGCCGGCCACGCATCCCATCGGTGAATTCACGATCGATATCCCCAGGCCTCGCGATGTGGCGGAAGTGCGCAACCAGACTCGCTTCGTGGAACTCCACAAGGCCATCTGGGATGTCCTGCGCGAAGAAGTATTGAAGGGCTATGCCCAACAGAAACGGGCCTGAGCATGTCTAACAAATCCAACCAACTCGTTCTGCGCTTCTGGCAGATTCTCTTGCTGGTCGTCGTCCTGGTCGCTTGGCACATGGCCTCCCAGGATCGCAATATCGCCTTTTTCTTCGGCCAACCGGTAGAGGTGGCGAAGGTCATCTGGCGGTGGTTCATCACTGATGCGAACATCTACCATCACCTAGGCATTACGTTGAGCGAAACGCTGCTTGCCTTCGTGATCGGTACAGTCTTCGGCCTGTTGTTCGGTCTCTGGCTAGGCCTGTCACCCAAAGCCAGTGCGCTGCTGGACCCTTACATCACCGCCGCCAACTCCATGCCGCGCGTCATCCTGGCGCCGATCTTCGGCATGTGGTTCGGTTTGGGGATTTGGTCCAAGGTGGCCCTGGCGGTGACGCTCGTGTTCTTCATCGTGTTCTTCAACGTCTACCAGGGTGTACGCGAAGTCTCGAGCACGCTGCTGGATAACGCCCGCATGCTGGGCGCTAACCGCAAGCAGCTGCTGCGTCACGTGTATATCCCATCGGCAACCAGCTGGGTGTTCTCCAGCCTGCATACTTCTGTTGGCCTGGCCTTCGTTGGTGCGGTGGTCGGTGAATACCTGGGTTCCGCGAGCGGGGTCGGCTACCTGATCCTTCAGGCCGAAGGCACGCTCGATGTGAATACCGTGTTTGCAGGTATCGTCGTGCTGACGATCTTTGCCTTGGTGCTCGATGGGGCTGTGTCGGTGGTGGAAGACCGCATGCTGGCCTGGCGACCCAAGGCGGGCGTCACGGAGAAGCTCTAGGCGTAAGAAAAAGCGGGTCGTCCTAGGCGGCCCGTCCTGCACCCAATAAGAAGGGCCGGAACCCGCACAGCGTTCCGGCCCTTTTGTTTGTCCCAGCGGAAGATCAGGTCCCGGCGAGCAGGGCGTCGAGTTTGACGGCGTCCGCGCAGAAGCTGCGTATGCCTTCCGCCAATTTCTCGGTGGCCATCGCATCGTCGTTCAGGCCGCTGCGGAAAGCGACTTCGTCGGTGGCTTCCCGGGGCGGCGGATTGCGCTTGGCGGCTTCGGGATCCAGCTGGCGCTCTAGCGGTTCGGTACTTTGGCTCAGCTCGTTCAGCAGTTCCGGGCTGATGGTCAGAAGATCGCAGCCGGCCAATGCCCGGATCTGACCGATGTTGCGGAAGCTGGCACCCATGATCTCGGTGGGAATGTCGTACGCCTTGTAGTAGTCGTAGATGCGTTTCACCGAGCGCACCCCCGGATCGAGCGCGCCGGCGTTGGCTGTCTCGTCCCAGTCGGTTCCGGCGGCTTTCTTGTACCAGTCGTAAATGCGGCCCACGAATGGCGAGATCAATTGCACGCCCGCTTGTGCGCAGGCCACGGCCTGCGGCAGCGAGAACAGCAGGGTCATGTTGCAGCGTATGCCTTCCGACTGCAGTTTGCGGGCGGCTTGAATGCCTTCCCATGTGGAAGCCAGCTTGATCAGTACCCGTTCTCTGGGAATGCCGGCCTGTTCGTAAAGGGCAATGAGGTCATGGGCACGGTCGATACTGCCGTTCACGTCGAACGACAGGCGGGCGTCGACCTCTGTAGATACGCGGCCGGGAATGATATCGAGGATCTCCCGCCCGAAGGCAACCAGCAGGCGGTTGGCTTTTTCGGTGACATCCGCCGAAGGGTGGTCGGCAATTATTTGCTTCAATAAGTAACTGTATTCGTCCTTTTGGACCGCCTTCAGGATGAGGGTGGGGTTCGTCGTGGCGTCCGTTGGGCGGTACTTGCGAATGGCCTCGATATCGCCCGTATCGGCCACAACCGTGGTATGGCGGCGCAGTGCCTCGAGTTGCGTTTCCATTTCCTTTGAATGTTCCGTTGGCTGATCAAGCGCTTAATGTAGACCATTTCAGGGTTAAGGCCAGCCCCGTATCGGCCCCCATTTGGCGCGGTGACGGAGGAGGGGCTCCCGATCGCGATATAATAAGAAGGTTTGAAAATCGACTTTACAACCGGGGTTTAACGTGCTGCCGTCACTACTTCCAGAGGGATGTGATTCCACTCCTTCAGCTATCCTTGCTTTGGCGGACGGTACCATCTTCAAAGGTGTCTCCATCGGCGCCGATGGTTATTGCGTCGCCGAGATCGTCTTCAACACCGCCATGACGGGTTATCAGGAGATCCTGACAGACCCCAGCTATAACGGTCAGATCGTCACACTGACCTATCCTCATATCGGCAACACGGGCGTCAACGAAGAAGACGTCGAATCGGACCGTGTTCATGCCGCGGGCTTGGTGGTACGTGATTGCGCCTTGCGGGTATCGAACTTCCGCGCCACCCAGTCTCTGCCTGAATACCTCAAAAGCGAAGGTGTGGTTGCCATTTCCGGCATCGACACCCGCAAGCTCACGCGCATCATCCGCGAAAAGGGTGCCCAGGGCGCCTGCATTTTTGTTGGCGACGATGCCGAACGCGCCTTGGAACTCGCCCGCGAATTCCCCGGCATGGCGGGCCAAGACTTGGCTCGCATTGTTTCCGTCAAGGACAAGCGCGAATGGGCGCAAGGTACCTGGCAGTTGGGCAAGGGGTACTCCACTCCGACCGAGGCCAAGTATCACGTCGTCGCTTACGACTTCGGCATCAAGTCGAATATTCTGCGCCTGCTGGCGGACCGTGGCTGCCGCGTCACCCTGGTGCCCGCGGAAACATCCGTGCAAGAAGTACTGGAGCTCAAGCCGGACGGCATTTTCCTGTCCAACGGCCCTGGCGACCCCGAGCCCTGCGCCTACGCGATCGATACGGCGCGCGCCGCGCTGGAGCGCAAGATTCCGCTCTTCGGCATTTGCCTGGGTCAGCAGATCCTCGGTCTGGGTCTGACCGGCCGCACCGTCAAGATGAAGACCGGCCATCACGGCGCCAACCATCCCGTCCAGGACGTCGAGTCCGGTCGGGTATTCATCACCAGCCAGAATCATGGCTTCAACGTCGATCCGGAGTCGTTGCCCGACAACGTGAAGGTGACCCATGTATCGCTCTTCGACGGCACGCTGCAAGGCTTCGAACTGACCGACCGGCCGGCATTCTGCTTCCAGGGCCACCCCGAGGCCAGCCCCGGCCCGCATGACATCGTCGTGCTCTTCGACAAATTCATCAGCCTCATGGCCGGACAGAAATAATCCCCCTTATGCCAAAGCGTACAGACATACAAAGCATCCTCATCATCGGCGCGGGCCCCATCATCATCGGCCAAGCCTGTGAATTCGATTATTCCGGCGCACAGGCCTGCAAGGCGCTGAAGGCCGAGGGCTACCGCACCATCCTGGTGAACAGCAATCCGGCAACGATCATGACGGACCCGGACACGGCCGACGTCACTTATATCGAGCCGATTACCTGGGAAGTGCTGGAGCGCATCATCGAAATCGAGCGCCCCGACGCAGTGTTGCCCACCATGGGCGGCCAAACGGCGCTGAACTGCGCGCTCGACCTAGCCCGGCACGGTGTCTTCGAAAAATACGGCGTGGAAATGATCGGCGCCAATGCGGAAGCCATCGAGAAAGCCGAGGACCGCCAGAAGTTCAAGGACGCCATGGACCGCATCGGCCTGGAATCGGCCAAGTCCGGCGTGGCGCATACCATGGACGAAGCGTGGGCTGTGCAGCGTGAGATCGCCGAATACACGGGCGGCTCCGGTTTCCCGGTGGTGATCCGCCCCAGCTTCACGCTGGGCGGTACGGGCGGCGGTATCGCCTACAACAGCGAAGAGTTCGAGACGATCTGCCGCCGCGGTCTGGAAGCCTCGCCCACCAGCGAGCTGCTCATCGAGGAGTCGCTGCTGGGTTGGAAGGAATTCGAGATGGAAGTCGTGCGCGACCGCGTCGACAACTGCATTATCGTGTGCTCCATCGAGAACCTCGATCCCATGGGTGTGCACACGGGCGACTCGATCACCGTCGCGCCTGCTCAAACGCTGACCGACAAGGAATATCAGGTCCTGCGCGACGCATCCATTGCGGTGCTGCGCGAGATCGGCGTCGATACCGGCGGCTCCAACGTGCAGTTCGCCATGAATCCGCACAATGGGCGCCTGATTGTCATCGAGATGAATCCGCGCGTGTCGCGTTCGTCTGCGCTCGCCTCCAAGGCCACTGGTTTCCCCATCGCCAAGGTCGCGGCACGTCTCGCCATTGGTTATACGCTGGACGAACTGCGCAACGAAATCACCGACGGCGCGACGCCGGCTTCGTTCGAGCCGGCGATCGATTACGTGGTTACCAAGGTGCCGCGTTTCGCCTTCGAGAAATTCCCGCAAGCCGATTCCCGCCTCACGACGCAGATGAAGTCCGTGGGCGAAGTCATGGCCATTGGACGCACCTTCCAGGAGTCCTTCCAGAAAGCATTGCGTGGTCTGGAAGTTGGCGTGGACGGCCTGAACCAGAAGACCACCGACCGCGAAAAGTTGCAGGTGGAACTGGGCGAGCCTGGCCCGGAACGCATTTGGTATGTGGGCGACGCCTTCGCCCAGGGTTTCACCCTGGAAGAAGTCCATGCCCTGACCAAGATCGACCCGTGGTTCCTGGCCCAGATCAAACAGATTGTCGACATCGAGCTGGCGCTCGAACAGAAGACGCTGTCCGACGTCGACTACGACACCATGTGGGAACTCAAGCGCCGCGGTTTCTCCGACCGTCGCCTGGCATATCTGCTGGATACCGCCGAAGCCGAGGTGCGGAAGCTGCGTCACCAGATGGGCATCCGCCCGGTCTATAAGCGTGTCGATACCTGCGCCGCGGAATTCCCGACCACCACGGCCTACATGTACTCCACGTACGAAGACGAGTGCGAGGCCGAGCCCACCGATCGCAAGAAGATCATCGTGCTGGGCGGAGGCCCGAACCGCATTGGCCAGGGCATCGAGTTCGACTACTGCTGCGTGCACGCGGCTCTTGCTCTGCGGGAAGACGGTTACGAGACCATCATGGTCAACTGCAACCCGGAAACCGTCTCTACCGACTACGATACCTCCGACCGCCTGTATTTCGAGCCGCTTACGCTTGAAGACGTACTGGAAATCGTCCACAAAGAAAACCCCGTCGGCATGATCGTGCAGTACGGTGGCCAGACGCCGCTGAAGCTGGCCCGTGCGCTGGAGGCCAATGGTGTGCCCATTATCGGCACCAGCCCCGAATCGATCGACGTGGCAGAAGACCGCGAACGCTTCCAGAAGTTGCTGAGCAAGTTGGGCTTGCGCCAGCCGCCCAACCGCACCGCCCGTACGGAAGGCGAGGCGCTGGCATTGGC
>DATGNX010000007.1:0-4907 GCA_035306485.1 Burkholderiaceae bacterium | reverse complement strand
CCGTGGCTTGAATCGTCGCGGTTATACCGACATCCTGGTGGTCGACGACCTTACCGAGGGCGACAAGTTTCGCAACCTGGTGGGCTGCGAAATTGCCGACTACCAGCACAAGGACGATTTCCGACTGCGGGTTCGACAGGGGGATCTTGCCAACGTGGAGGTCGTGTTGCATCAGGGCGCCTGTTCGGACACGACCGAGCGCAATGGGCACTACATGCTCGACAACAACTATCGGGTCACGCTCGAGCTCTTCGAGCTGTGCCAGGAGCGGCGCATCCCCTTCGTGTACGCCTCCTCCGCGGCGGTGTACGGCGCGGGCCCCGTCTACGCCGAGGACCCGGCCAATGAATCACCACTGAATGTCTACGGCTATTCCAAGTACCTGTTCGACCAGGTGTTGCGGCGTCGCATGCGCGACTTGGCCGCGCCGGTGGTCGGTCTGCGTTACTTCAACGTGTATGGGCCGCAGGAACAACACAAAGGTCGCATGGCGTCGGTAGCCTTCCACAACTTCAATGAATTCATGAAGGACGGCCACGTGCGCCTGTTTGGCGGCTGGGACGGTTACGATGACGGCGGCCAGATGCGCGACTTCATTCATGTCGACGACGTGGTGGATGTCAATCTGCATTTCATCGACCACCCGGAAGTCTCCGGCGTATTCAACTGTGGCACGGGCCGCGCCCAGCCCTTCAACGATATTGCTTCCACCGTGGTGAACAGCATTCGCCGTTCGCGCGGCGAAGCCGAACTCGCCCTGGCGGATCAGGTAAAGCAAGGGCTATTGCGCTACATTCCTTTTCCCGACGATCTCAAGGGACGCTACCAGAGCCACACGCAGGCGGATCTCACCCAGCTGCGCGCTTCGGGTTACGACAAGCCCTTCCGCGACGTGCAGACTGGTGTCGCCCAGTACGTGGAGCGCTTGCTGGGCAAGTAAGGCCCTGACCGCTACGTCACAGGTAGAACCCGGCGGGCATCTCTACGCATGGACGGATGCCGGTGCAGCGGCTGCTCACCGCAGTCCCGCTGTCTCATCATGACGTCTGAAGTCCGGGTTCGGGGCATTCCGCTTCGAACCGGGGGCTTCTCGTTCAGGAGGCCGTCCATGAACCCCTTTCTGGAATCTACTGTCGCGGCGCCCCGTCCTGCCGCATGTTGGCATCCGCTGTCACGCCGTGCACACCGGGCTGGGCCCGTGCTGCGTGCCCTCATGCTGGCGGGGACATTGCTTGCGCCCGGCGCCGCTGCCGCAATCGATGTCAATGTCGCCACGTCGGAACAGCTACAGGAAGTCAAGGGCATCGGCCCCAAGATGGCGCGTGTGATCATAGAAGAACGTGAACGGGGCGGGCAGTTCGCCTCCATCGCTGATCTGTCGGATCGGGTCAAAGGTATTGGACCCAAGAAGGCGGCAGCCATGCAGGAGTCCGGTCTGACCGTCGGCCAATCGGTCGCCGCCGCGGCGGTACCGGAAAAAAGTTCGAGATCTTCGCCCGGTAGGCGCGCTCGCTGAGCGCCCGCAGGGGGCTAGCCGGTGTATGATTTTGCGCATGAAAACCTATCCCACCATCGAAGACATCATCGGCTCGACCCCCCTGGTACGCTTGCAACGCCTGCCGGGCGACGCCGGGGGGCCGCGCGGCAACGTCATCCTGGCCAAAATGGAAGGCAACAATCCGGCGGGCTCCGTCAAGGACCGGCCGGCCATCTCCATGATTCGTGAGGCAGAAGCCCGGGGTGAAATCAAGCCGGGCGACACGCTGATCGAAGCCACCAGCGGGAATACCGGCATCGCCTTGGCCATGGCGGCGGCGGTGCGCGGCTACAAGATGATCCTCATCATGCCGGACAATCTGTCGGTGGAGCGCCGTGCGTCCATGACGGCATACGGTGCAGAGCTTATCCTCACACCGGCCGACCAGGGTGGCATGGAATACGCTCGCGATCTAGCCGCGAACATGCAGGCGGAAGGCAAGGGCAGGGTGCTGGATCAGTTCGCCAATGCAGACAACCCGCTAGCCCACGTCCAGTCTACCGGCCCCGAAATCTGGGAACAGACGGACGGGCGGGTGACGCACTTCGTAAGTGCCATGGGCACCACCGGCACGATCATGGGTGTCAGCGAATACCTTAAGTCGCGCAACCCAGAGATACAGGTTATCGGTGCTCAACCGGCGGAAGGGTCACAGATTCCCGGTATCCGGAAGTGGCCGGAGGAATACCTGCCGCGCATCTACGATCCCAGCCGTGTGGACGCCTTCGAATCCATCTCGCAGACAGAGGCCGAAGAGATGGCGCGCCGGCTGGCAGCCGAGGAAGGCATCTTTGGCGGTATCTCGTCGGCAGGGGCGCTGGTTGCAGCGCTGCGGGTAGCGCGTCGCGTGGAGAACGCCACGATCGTCTTCATCGTGTGCGACCGGGGCGACCGTTACCTTTCCACAGGCGTCTTCAACTAGGTTCGAATTACTTCAGCGCCACGCGCTGCTCCAGTTCATGTGCGAGATCGGCCACCGAACTCGCATAGAAGTAGCTGCGGTTGTAGTGCGTGAGCGCAAAGAAGTTGGGCGTGCCCACCCGGTATTCAACCGTGTTGCGCGGCTCGTCCACCAGATTCACGATGCCCAGCGGGCGTTGCTGCCATGCCGTGGAGCCGGCACTGTTCACCGCCCGCGTGCCCGCGGCCTGTAGCTGATCCCACCGCAACGTGGGTGTGAGGCCGCCAGTAACGAGCGCTTGAGCGTTGGGAGGGGGGGCGACAGGCGCGAAGACGGGCAAGCCCGGCTCCCAGCCGTGCAGGCGCAGGAATCGGGCTACCGAGGCAATGGCATCGTGATTATTGCCATACAGGTCGATGCGGCCGTCGCGATCACCGTCGGCGGCGTAGCGCATGAGGCTGCCGGGCATGAATTGCGGCAGGCCCATGGCGCCTGCAAAGGATCCTGTCATGCTGCGTGCGTCCAGTGTTCCTTCGTAGTCCAGCTGAATCAGGTCGGCCAACTGGTTGCGGAACATGTGACTGCGTTCAGGGCGGGATGCGTCCGGATATCGGAATCCCAGGGTCGCAAGTGCATCTAGCACGCGGAAGTCCCCGGTATGGCGGCCATAGATCGTTTCTACGCCGATGATGGCCACGATGATCGCGGCCGGAACCCCGTATTCGCGCTCCACCTCCGCCAGCACCGCCGCGTTCTCTTGCCAGAACGCCTGACCGCTACGTATACGCACCGGTTCCACGAAGCGGTTGCGATACGTCACCCAACTGCGTCGTATGCGAGTTTTTGCAGGCGACATCAGTCGCGCCGCGGTGGCGTTGTATTGCGCTTCCTGTAAAAGCGACAGCACGTGAGCCTGCGGGACCCCGCGTCGGTCTGAGACCTGTTTAGCGAACGCCACAATATCGGGGTCGAGCTTACCGTCAGGCCCAGTCAAAGGTCGCGCAGACGCTTCGGAACGGCCGGCGTCAATCTCGGGAAGACTACGGGATGGTTGTAGTGCAGGTGCAGCATAAGCCGCGGTTCCGGTCGTTGAACCGCCGCCCCCGGCAGCCTGCGTGAGTGCGACGGGCGCTTGGGGCGAAGACCCTGTTTGCGCGGTTTGCTGGCTGGCGCAGGCCGTGGTCAGCAGGGCGAGAAGGACTGCTTGCAAAATGCGTGTGCGTCTGAACATAATCGACCTATATGGAGACACTATACATTACCAGCCCCGCGTGCCGACGGCATGAAATGGGCAGCTGGCATCCAGAATGCCCGGAGAGGCTGGACGCCATCAACGACCATCTCTTGTCGACGGGCATTCTGCCCTTGCTCGACATGATCGATCACGTTCGACCCGCATCAGAAGCCGAGATTCTGAGGGTGCATACGGCGGGGCACCTCGCCCATCTTAAGACCCTGTCTCCCGAGTCCGGTTACGCAGAAATCGATGGTGACACCTCGATGAATCCGCACACGCTCGAAGCGGCTTTTGAGGCTGCCGGAGCGGGTATCGCGGCGGTGGATGCCATCATGAGCGGTAGCGCCGATTCCGCATTTTGCAGTGTGCGGCCGCCGGGCCACCATGCCGAAGCAGCGCGTGCGATGGGCTTCTGTTTCTTCAACAACGTGGCGGTTGCTGCGGCGCACGCTCTGGAGCATCACGGCTTATCGCGGGTGGCCATCATCGATTTCGACGTGCATCACGGCAACGGCACGGAAGATATCTTCTTCGATGATCCGCGTGTTCTGATGTGTAGTTTCTACCAACATCCGTTCTATCCGAATCTGCGGCGCGAGGGCAACAGGGATCATATGGTGAACGTGCCGGTCGACGCCTATACCACCGGCTTCGACTTACGACAGGTCGTGTCGGATGTCTGGGTTCCGCGCCTCAACGCTTTCGCACCCGAATTGGTTTTGATCTCCGCGGGCTTCGATGCGCATCGTGAAGACGAAATGGGCCAGCTGGGCATGGTGGAATCCGACTACGGCTGGATCACCGACCAAATCGTAACGGTGGCGCAGCGCAGCGCCCAGGGGCGTATCGTCAGCATGCTGGAAGGCGGCTACAACTTGTCGGCTCTTGGGCGCAGTGTGGCGGCCCATATCAGGTCGCTGTCAAAGTTGTAGAATAAAAGTCTTTTTTGCACAGGACATGCCACGGTCGGTGGTCAGCATGGCCTTCAGAGGCATCGACGCAAAACCGGCGGGTCAAGTCGTTTATTAGCTATAGAGTGAAATCTTGGAGGATGCTCGATGAAGGTGTTAGTGCCTGTCAAGCGCGTCGTTGACTACAACGTCAAGGTACGCGTGAAGTCGGACCAAAGCGGCGTGGACGTCGCGAACGTGAAGATGTCCATGAACCCGTTCGACGAAATTGCGGTGGAAGAAGCGACCCGGCTCAAGGAAAAGGGCGCCGTTTCGGAAGTG
>DATGNX010000006.1:0-10828 GCA_035306485.1 Burkholderiaceae bacterium | reverse complement strand
CCCAAAGACGTGCGCGCACTGCGCAGTATTGCGGCTTCCCAGGGAGAAGCCGCTCCCCTGCTGGAGTGCGTAGAGAACAGTAACGACCAGCAGCTGGACCGCCTGCTGCATACGGTGGCGGCGTACTTTGGCGAACGCCTGCGGTTTCGGAAGATCGCAGTATGGGGACTCTCATTCAAGCCGGGAACGGATGACACCCGCGAGTCACCGGCTCTTCGACTCGTCGATCGTCTGCTCGAAGCGGGCGCGACCGTCCAGGCGTGCGATCCGGCCGTCCGGCGATTACCGGGAGGTCACCGTCGGGGCTTCAGCCTGCAGACCGATCCCGTCGCAGCCTGCGACCGTGCGGAGCTGCTTTGCGTCATGACCGACTGGCCGCAGTATCAGAACCCGAACTGGACGGAGATCGTGAGCAGAATGGACAGTCCCGCTGTTCTGGATCCACATCGGCTCTACAACAAAGCGGCGATGCTAGCGATGGGTTTGAGGTATCTGGGACTGGATCACAGGAGCATGGCATGGACGTACAGTGGGATGAACTCTTTCGATTCAGCGTTGCACCGCTCGAGCTCATCATCCGCGGCACCTTGATGTATTGGTTTATTTTCGTGGCGCTGCGCATCGCCGGCCGTCGCGACCTCGGGTCTCTGGGGATCTCCAGCATCCTCTTACTGGTGCTGATTGCAGACGCAGCGTCTAACGGCATGTCGGCGAACTATGATTCCGTCGCCGAAGGCATGGTGCTGGTGGCCACCCTATTTTCCTGGAGCGTGTTCGTCGACCGCGTCAGTTTCTTCTTTCCTGCGACACGCCCTTTGCTCGCGCCTGATAGATTGTGCCTGATCCGTGACGGTGTATTGCAGCGCCGTGCCATGCGCCAGGAGTACATCACTGAAGCCGAACTGATGGCGGAGCTGCGTCTACAAGGTGTAAACGAGCTGTCGGAAGTGCGACGTGCCTATATCGAGGAGACCGGCGAGGTCAGTGTCCAGAAGCGCCCGGTCCGCTCAGACGCGGATTCGTAGGCCGCCGGCGCGGCGCGATCGCCACGATCGACGCCAGGAGTTCCCGGGCATCCACTGGTTTAGAAATGTGGATCTGAAAGCCCGCAAGCAGTGCACGCAAGCGGTCGCGCCGGCCGCCGTAGCCGGACAAGGCGATGGCCGGCATATGGTGGGCCAAGCCTCGGCCATGGCGTGTTTCCATGCGACGGATTTCTTCTATGACCTGGTAGCCGTCTGGGTCTCCCAATCCCAAATCGCACACCAACATGTCCGGCCAAGGTTCAGTAGCGCCGCGCAACGCCTGCAGCAACGCATCGCCCGAGTCGTAGAGGCGCACCTGAGCGCCGTGGTCCTCTAGAACTTCCCCGACCAGCCGGCGCGCCTCTTCGCGATCATCCGCCACGGCGATCGTCAGTCCGCTCAGGTTCAGCTCTTCCTCGGTGAGCATCACCGGTGCAGGCGTAGCCTGCGGCGTGACCGCTCTCAGCGGCAGGTAAAGGACGTAACTCATGGAGTGGCTTTCCTCCACACGCTCTGCCGTGAGTCGCCCGCCCATGCGTTCCATGAGAGCGCCAATGTGCAGGGGATCGATGACCTTGTCGATGCTCTGGTCACCGATTTCCTCCATGCCGCCATCCAGGATCGGAGCGTCGACCTCGCCGGCATCTTCGACCGCTTGCGCGGGCGGGAGGCGATCTTCGGTGATGCGCACGCATGCCTCGTCCCCCTGCAGCTCCAGGCGCAGCGCCATGCGTCCGCCGCGGGGAGTCACGGCGATCGCGCTCTCACACAAGTCTAAGAGAATGCGTTGCAGCACGGCGGGATCGCCCGTCACGCGTATGCTGTCTTGGTGGAGGACGGTGTAGAAGGTGATGCCCTTTTCTTCCGCCATGGGCCGCAAGGCATCGATCACCGCGCCCAGTAGCGCAACCAGATTGACGGGCAGCGACGCCAATCGCAGCTCCCTCTCCTGCAGCTCGTTCTCCTGGCGCTGGAGATTCCACATTTGGGCATAGCGCCCGTTCTGTTTCATCAGCTCGGCGTGACTCCCGCGCTCAATGATGGAGCCCTGCTCCATGACGAGTATGAGGTCTGCGTCCACAACGGTGGACAAGCGATGGGCGATGATCAGCGTCGTCCTGCCTTGCGCCAGGCGCTCCAACTCTTCCTGTATCGCCTTTTCCGTATGGCTGTCCAGGGCCGAGGTCGCCTCATCGAAAATGAGCAGCGGCGGATTCTTGAGAATGGCGCGGGCAATGGCGATACGTTGGCGCTCCCCGCCTGAAAGTTTTACGCCGCGCTCGCCCACCATGGTTTCGTACTGGGCCGGCAGGCTCTGAATCAAGTCGTGTATGCGCGCTGCCCTCGCGGCGTCGATGATCTCGGCCGGACTGGCGCCGGCCCGGCCGTAGCCGATGTTGTAGGCGATAGTGTTGTTGAACAACATGGCGTCCTGCGGCACCACTCCGATCGCACGGCGCAAGCTGGCGTGATCGATTTCGCGCAGGTCCTGCCCGTCAATCAGGATGCGTCCATCGTCCACATCGTATAGACGCAGCAGCAGCCGCGCCAGCGTGGACTTTCCAGATCCACTGCCTCCCACTACGGCGACGGTGGCCCCCGGCGGTACCTCGAAGCTCACTTTCTTGACGATCCGCCGCCCCGGCTCGTAACCGAAGTCGACGGCATCGAAACGCACCGCGCCCGCTCTGAGTTCCAACGGGTGTTGTGCGGTGCCGGGCTGCGCCTCCGAGGGCAGGCGCAACAACTCGGCCATACGTTCCGCGTTGATCAGTGCCTCGCGCGCCTGCCGGAACATCAGACCCAAGGAGTTCAGAGGCAGACAGATCTGGATGATGTAGGCGTTCACAAGCACTAAGTCGCCCACCGCCATGTTGCCTTGCACGACTTCCTGTCCTGCGAGCAGCATGACGGAAGCGACGCCAAGCGCGATGATGCCGCTCTGCCCCACGTGTAGCGTAGAGAGCGCCTTCTGGTTGAGTATGCCCACGTCGATCCAGCGCAGCAGCATGTCGTGTAACCGGGTCGATTCGGCAGCTTCTGCGGCATGCAGCTTCACCGATGAGTAGTTCATTAGGCTATCCACCAGATAGCCGTTGGCAGCGGAATCGATGTCGTTGAGTTGACGCTGGTAAAACACGCGCCTCTCGGTGTAGACCACCGTGAACACGCCGTAGACGATGAAAGTGGCGAAGACAATGCCTGCGAAGCCCAGGTGATAGGCTGACATCATGATGGCCACGACCGAGACGATTTCGATGACCGTCGGCAATACCGTGAACAGGGCCGTTCCCAGCAAAAAACCGATACCGGCGGTCCCGCGCTGAACATCGCGCGAGAATACGCCGGTCTGGCGGCTCCCCAGATGCTGCACGCCGAGACTGTGCAGATGCGTGAACATACGCACGGTGAAGTCTGCTACGGCGGTCTGCGTGACCCGAGCGAATACGATATCGCGCAGTTCGGTGAATAAGCCGGACAGGAAGCGCAGCAGCGCATAGCCGAGCAGTAGGAATACCGGCAATACCAGAGCCTCATTCGAGGCATCCAGCGCATCCACGATGCGCTTGAGCGCCACCGGCACCAATACGGCGAACAGCTTTGCAGTGACCAACAGCACCAGGGCGGCCGCCACCCGGCGCCGAAAGCGCCACAACACCTGGCCGACGCGGCTGAAAAGCTCGCGCCGGGCAAGGAACGCAAGCGTCGGTTCGGGGTCCATTTCGGCGGTTCCCCTGCGACGCGCCTTGTGTAGAATCATGTGGGGGCGCGGCAAACCGCATGCCCACTTGCTAGGAATCACCCCTTCATGTCCGCCGCTCGTCTTCCCTCGTCTTCCCGTGAAACTCCCTACGCCTGGATGCGGCTTTTTGCGTCGCTGGCACTGATGACCTTGGGAGGCTCGGGCATGTATGCCATCACTGTGATGCTGCCTGCCGTACAAGCCGAGTTCGCAGTTTCGCGGTCGATGGCGTCGTTGCCCTATACCGTGACGATGGTTGGGTTTGGGCTGGGCGGGATCCTGATGGGTCGGCTTTCCGACCGTCACGGAGTCATTGTCCCCATCATATTGGGCACCCTGGCATTGTCGGTGGGATATGTGCTGGCGGGCTCGGCGCCCGGGATCTGGACCTTCACACTGGCCCACGGGCTGATCGTAGGGGTGTTGGGCACCGCCGCCACCTTTGCTCCCCTGGTCGCAGATACTGCCCACTGGTTCGACCGGCGACGCGGTATTGCCCTGGCGATTTGCATGAGCGGCAATTATTTGGCGGGAGCGGTCTGGCCCCCAGTAGTGCAGCATTTCATGGAAAGCGAGGGTTGGCGCGCCACTTACGTAGGTATGGGCGTCTTCTGCCTGCTGGCCATGTTGCCGCTGGCATTGTTCTATCGCCGCCGCCCTCTGAATCAGAGTGCCGCTGCGTCAACGCCAGTCCGTTCCTCAGACGCAAGGCATCTGCGCGAGATCGCCGCGTCCGATCCGGCCCGCCCGCTGGGCCTGTCCCCCGCTGCGCTACAAGGGCTGCTGAGCGTTGCTGGCGTCGCATGCTGTGTGGCCATGGCGATGCCGCAGGTGCACATCGTGGCGCTTTGCGGCGACCTGGGCTACGGCCTGGCTCGCGGCGCCGAGATGCTCGCCCTTATGTTGGGCATGGGTATCGCAAGCCGCCTGCTTTCAGGTTGGATCTCCGACCACATCGGCGGCCTGCGCACCCTGTGGCTTGGCTCGCTCCTGCAGGGCGTAGCCCTGATTCTCTTTCTGAACAGCTCAGGCCTGACTTCGCTCTACCTAGTGTCGGGTCTGTTTGGTCTGTTCCAGGGCGGTATCGTGCCGTCGTATGCGTTGATTGTGCGGGAATATTTCTCTCCCGCCGAAGCGGGTACCCGGGTGGGCACCGTGCTGATGGCTACCTTGTTTGGCATGGCGCTGGGCGGCTGGATGGCGGGCGCGCTGTACGACCTCACCGGCAGCTACGACGCCGCGTTTCTCAATGGCATTGCGTGGAATGCGCTGAACTTGTTCATTGTCACCATGCTGTTGCTACGGGCACGTAAGGGGCTGCGCGTAGGGGCTGCACGGCCCACGCAAGGCGTGATACACGAAGCAACTTAAAAAAATATTCAAGAAAGAGCGGTAAGTCTCTGAATCTCGGCGGTTTTCTGATATCATCGCTTCCATTGCCGCCGCCGCGTAGCCACCATGCCCCGATTACCCGCCTCTCTCTCGCGCCTACTGTGCCGCTCCCTGCTGTGCCTGGGCGTGTCGGCGGGGCTGGCTACAACGCTTCCGGTCCAGGCTCAATCAACTGCCTCGATTGAAGCCGCCCTTCTTTCCGAGGTGGCGCTGGTATTCGATCTGGACGGAAGCGCGATTCTCTACGAGAAAAACAGCCACGATCAGCGCCCGATTGCATCGATCTCAAAATTGATGACCGCCTTGGTGGTTGCTGAATCGGGTCTGCCCATGGACGAAGTCCTGACGATCTCGGATGAAGACGTGGATCGCCTGCGGCATTCCCGCTCCCGCCTGGCCGTCGGCACCCGCCTGACCCGCGGCGAAATGCTCCACCTGGCGTTGATGTCGTCCGAGAACCGTGCGGCCAGTGCGCTGGGACGCCATTATCCTGGCGGCATGCCTGCCTTCGTGCGCGCAATGAATGACAAGGCGCGGGCGCTGGGCATGCGTCACAGTCGCTTCGTGGAGCCCACCGGTCTGTCCAGCGAGAACGTCGCGACTCCGCACGACCTCGTCAAACTCTTGCGCGCGGCCAGTCGTCATCCCAGCATCCGTCACTATGCGACCGATGACGAAGAAGTATTCGACCTCGGCCGCGGCCGCCGCCTCACCTATACCAATACCAATCGCTTGGTAAAACGTGCCGATTGGGATATTCAGGTGTCCAAGACCGGATTCATCAACGAGGCCGGGCGTTGCCTGGTCATGCTTACTCGCATCGACGATCGGGAAGTTGCCATCGTGCTGCTCAATGCCAGTGGCCGCTATTCCCGTATCGGCGATGCCGTGCGTCTGCGCAAGCTCGTGGAAGCCGGGGCCCAAACTCTGGCCATGGCCGGGTCGGGCTCCTGACCTCATGTGCATTGCTTATCTGAGCCTGGGCGTCAACCCGCACTGGCCGGTGTTCATTGCCGCGAATCGAGATGAATACCATCATCGCCCCGCCCTGCCTGCGGGGCCCTGGCCGGACGCGCCCCACGTGATCGCCGGGCGAGATCTTTCCGCCGGAGGCACGTGGTTGGGTTTGAGCCGCGGGCGGCGTTGGGCGCTGCTGACGAACTTCCGTGAGCCGGGCGCTCACCGGGACGGACTGCGCAGCCGGGGGAGGCTGGTCAGCGATTTCTTGCTAAGCGATATCCCGGTGGACGTATACACCAAGGCTATCCATGAGGAAGCCGGGCAATACAACGGCTTCAATCTCATCGCGGGTGAAGGCTTGCATGCCTGGTATGTGGGGAATCACGCGGCTTGTGCCGGCCCCGTCCTGTTGGGTCCCGGCCGTTATGCGCTCTCCAACCATGCGTTGGATACACCATGGCCGAAGGTGGAAAGGCTGCGCAGCAGTCTAGACAGCCTCATGCCGAAAGACGACAGCCTGGTCCTGGAACCCATGTATGAAGCCCTGCGCGACGGTCTGACATTCGAGGACGACGCGCTGCCGCGCACAGGTTTGCCGCTGGCAGTGGAGAGAATGCTCAGCAGCGTGTTCATCGTCAGCCCCGACTACGGAACCCGTTGTTCCACGCTCATCGCCTTGGATGCCCAAGGAAACGGCATTTTCAGCGAAACCAGTTATGACTCGGAAGGTACGCCCCGGGAGCGCCATGACTGGCCGGTGAAGGCGTCCTGATCGGTGTAAGCGTCCTGATACCGCGTGTCGGCGTATCAGTGCAGCGTAGGCGGTTTACCCGAGGTGTCGTCCCCGCAGTGCGTCTCGTTTTCCCTTGCATTCAGTTCGCCATACGCCTCCTTCCAGCTTCGCAGGGGAACGCAGGTTTGTAGACGAACAATGGCCTGTTCAATAAGGGCCGGATGCAGTTCGTGGCCCACCTGAGAAGCAACGTCCATCGTGACGTCCGCCTGGATGCTGCCCAAGTGCTGCATCATGGCCTCGACTTCCGACAAGGGCAGCAATAGATCGTTCGCGCCATGAAAGAGGTGGATCATGGTGGTTTCCGGCAATTCGGCAGGGGCCTCGGCATACAGGCCGGAGAACGCCAGAACACGTCCGGCTAAATCCGCATGACCGCGACTGGCTTCCAGAGCCATGCGCGCACCTTGGGAAAAACCAGCAAGCGCGGTCTGTTCGCCCGAGATTCCATAGTGCTGCTGGACCTTGCGCAAGAAGGCGACCAGTTCCTCCAGGCGGGACTCGTCTCCCGAGGGTGGCAGAACCAGCATGGCAAAGGGAAAGGCCTTCTTGAGGGCCTCGGCCAGAGGAAAAAGCTGTTCCGGCCCGACGCCTTCACCGTGCAGCAGCACGAACAGGAGACGGGGTTTTTCCTCTTTGGGGATGAAGGCGAGCGTGGCGGAGAAATCGGTATCTGTCATGACATAGGCTTACGTTTTACCCATTTTACTGTGCCCTTCCGGTCAGGCGGAAAAGCGGTGTTGGATTTTCCTGCCGCACGCCAATGCTGTATATTTGTACAGTGATTTATTGGTGTTTTTCTTATGACCAGCCCAGCCTCGGTGCTACGGCACCCCGAACGCATTCACCCCGCTTTATGGCGGGCCACCCAGCTCGCAAAGCCTGCGCGCCCGACGGTGGCCACGGGTTTTGCGTCGCTCGATCTGGCTCTGCCGGGCCGGGGTTGGCCGGTGGGGCAACTCATCGAACTCATGCTGGATCGCCCGGGCGCCGGCGAACTGCAGCTGTTTCGCACCGCCCTGTTGCTGCATGCCCCCGAGCGCAGTGTCGCGCTGGTGCAGCCACCCCATCCACCCTGCATCCAGGCCTGGGCCCATTGGCAACTGTCGCCGGAACGCTTGCTGTGGATACAACCTTCCTCGCCGGCCGACGCTCTGTGGGCGACCGAGCAGATTCTGCGTCACAACACCTGTGCAGCGGTTTTTTGCTGGGCGAATGCGGTCCGTCTCGCCAGCTTGCGTCGATTGCACCTGCTGGCCCAGCAAAGCGACAGCCTCTGCATCCTGCTTCGCCCCGACATGGCCCGACACCAGGCCAGTGCCGCTGTGCTGCGCCTAGCACTGCAACCCTGCCGCCGCGGCGTGCATCTGCACCTGCTCAAGCGACAAGGGGCCGTCAGCACGGCGCCCATCACACTTCAACTGTATGCCTCTCACCGAATGGCAGTCGAGCACCATGTCTCTGTGGATATGCCTGAGATGGCCTGAAGGCCTGATTCCGCCCGACTCCGATGCCGCCATGCACCGTCTGGCGTTGGCCATGCTGCACTACAGCCCCAACGTGGCCTGCTTCCGCGAGGATTCCGTCGTGCTGGAAGTGGCGGCCAGCCTGTCCCTGTTCGGAGGCATCCGACGGCTATGTCATCTTGTCCGCCGTACAGCCTCGGACTTGATGCAAGCTTTCAGGCTGGGAGTGGCGCCTTCGGCCACGGGTGCCTGGTTGTTGGCTGGGTCGCCGGCCGGCATTCGGCGACGGGTGTTGCGCGTCAACAGCCTGGCTCGCAATCTGGCGGCCTTGCCTTTGCATCATCTGCCTGAAGCCCGCCCTCACCTTCAGTGGTTGCAGAATATCGGGTGCCGGCGCCTGGAATCCTTGCGCAAGCTGCCTCGGCAAGGCTTGCAGCAGCGCAGCAGCCCGGCTCTCTTGCAAGCATTGGATGCGGCCTACGCGCAGGCACCGGAAACGCTGGCCTGGCTTGTGCCTCCGGGCCGCTTCCAGCTGGCCTATGAACCCGACATCCGCCTGGAACGGGCGGAGATCATTCTGCTTGCCGCGCAACCGTTATTACAGGCACTGTGCGGCTGGTTGCACAGTCGCCAGGAGGCACTGCACGACGTCGTGCTCATTCTGCATCACGAGAAAGGCAGAAAGGCCTGTGCCCCCACACGGGTGGCCCTGCGTTTTTCGACCGCCGCCTGGAAAATCGAAGACTTCAATCTTCTGCTGAAAGAACGGCTTCAGCACTGCGTATTGCAACAAGCCGCCATCAAGCTGGAGATTCTCGCCGACGCGCCTCAGCCCCGCGCCCCGGCGAACGACACGCTATTTCCCGATCCGTCCCGGCATCGCCTGGAAGAACGGCGCCTGCTCGACCTGCTCGCCGCCCGTCTCGGCCCGACCGGCATACGCCGCCCTCGCCCAGCCGCCCAGCACCTGCCTGAACGAGCCAATGTCTGGGCGATCAGCCCTGAACCGCCTTCTCGCGAGGCATTGCCGACAACGCTCGCCGACAAGCCCCGGCCTTTCTGGTTGCTCGCGCAAGCCCTGCCCTTGAACCTGCATGGGGAGCGCCCCCTTCATCAAGGGCGTCCACTGCGTTTGGTGCAGGGTCCCGAACGCATCGAGACCGGCTGGTATGCCGACGAACATCAACGTCGCGATTACTTCGTAGCCGAAGATCCCGATGGCGCGCGTTACTGGATCTACCGTGAACGCGAAACGGGCGATGGGTGGTTCCTGCACGGCTTATTCGCCTGAGGGTATGGAATGCTGACCGCTTACGCCGAACTGGATTGCATTTCCAATTTCAGTTTCCTGACTGGCGCTTCGCACCCGGAAGAACTCGTTGAGCGCGCAGCCGCGCTGGGATACCGCGCGCTGGCACTGAGCGACGAATGCTCTCTGGCGGGCGTGGTCCGGGCACACCAAGAGGCATTACGCAGCGACCTTCATCTCATCATCGGAAGCCGCTTTCAGCTTCAGGAAGGCATGCAGCTCATTGCGTTGGCGTGCAATGCAAATGGATACGGGAACCTGTCGGAGACCATCACCCTGGCACGGCGGCGCAGTGCCAAGGGGGCATACCGCCTGCATCTGGCCGATCTGGCTTGTCCACCGTCGGAATTGGCCCATTTGCGCGGCTTGCCGGACTGCCTACTCATTCTCAAACCCGGCTATGCTGAAGATCCGGCCCACCTGGAAGCTCAGGTGCGTCGATTGGCGGATATCTTCCCCCAACGCTTGTGGATCGGGGTGAGCCTGCATTACGGCCCCGCCGACGCGCGTCATCTGGCTGTCTTGCAGGAAGTCGGGGATCGTTGCGGCATCCCCCTGGTGGCGCTGGGCGGTGTCGAGATGCATCGGCGTTCGCGCCAGCCCTTGCATGACACGCTGGCCGCCATCCGGCATCGACAACCCGTCGCCGAGATTGTTGAGCACCTGCACCCCAATGCCGAACGCCACCTGCGCAGCCGCTTGCGGCTGGCCAATCTGTTTCCCGCCCCACTGCTGCGAGAAACCTTGAGCATCGCTGAGCGGTGCCGTTTTTCGCTGAAAGAGATTCAGTACCAGTATCCCGAGGAGATCGTGCCCCCGGGCCTGACTCCCGCCCAGTATCTGCGTCAGGAAACCCTGGCCGGAGGGCTGCGCCGCTATTCCGCCGGCATCCCCAATAAGGTCATGGCTCAACTGGACAACGAGCTGGCCATCATTGCAGACCTGGCCTACGAGCCCTATTTCCTTACGGTTTACGACATTGTGAACTTCGCACGCAAACGCGGCATTCTGTGCCAAGGCCGTGGGTCCGCCGCCAACTCCGCCGTTTGCTACTGCCTGGGCATCACCGAGGTCGACCCAGAAAACGGCAACAACCTGTTCTCCCGTTTCATCAGCCGGGAACGCAATGAACCGCCCGAC
>DATGNX010000005.1:0-24745 GCA_035306485.1 Burkholderiaceae bacterium | reverse complement strand
GGCGCCATTTCCCCACTTAAGCTGCTTGGCGCCGCCCTGCCGCCGACCCTCGTGGCGGCCCTCTTTTTCCTGCTGTGAGCTGGGCAGAGCGCGGGCCCGCCCCGCGCTCCCAGGGCAGGACTGGCCAAAGCGGTTAAAATTGGCGGTTTTTTAGCCAGGGATGAATTGTCGTGCCTATCTACGCTTACAAGTGCAATGCCTGCGGTCATGAGCAGGACGTGCTTCAGAAGATGTCGGATCCGGTGCTTACCGTCTGCCCCGAGTGCGGCCAGAGCACCTATGCCAAGCAGGTGACCGCCGCCGGCTTTCAGCTGAAGGGGTCGGGCTGGTACGTCACCGATTTCCGCAATAACGGTACGTCGGCCAAACCGGCAAGTTCAGGCGGCGAATCGTCCGGAGCCTCTACGAGCTCCGGCTCGTCGTCCGCCTCCGCCGGCGCGACCTCCGCGTAAGCAACGGCGGGCACGCATGCGCCACTTCAAGCGTTACTTCATAACCGGTCTGCTCATCTGGATCCCGCTGGTCATCACGGTCTGGGTGTTGTCCCTGCTGATCGGTACGCTCGAAGCGATCGTGCCCGCCTTTCTCACTTCCCGCTATCTATTCGGATATCAGATTCCCGGCTTCCAGCTGCTGGTGGTGCTGCTCGTCGTCTTCTTCACCGGATTGGCCGGCGCCAATATTCTCGGGCGCAGCCTTTTCGAGCGTTGGGAAGACTTGCTCGGGCGCATCCCGCTGGTGCGATCCATCTATAATTCCGTCAAGCAGGTCAGCGATACGATCCTCGCCCCCAACGGGCAAGCTTTTCGTGAAGCCGTGCTGGTGCAGTACCCGCGTCAAGGCGCCTGGACCATCGCCTTCCTGACCGGCGCGCCTTCGGGCGAAGTCGCCGACAAGCTTCAAGGCGATTACGTAAGCGTCTATGTTCCCACCACGCCTAATCCAACCTCCGGTTTTTTCCTGATGATGCCTCGCAGCGACGTACAGGTGCTCGACATGACGGTCGACGCTGCGCTCAAGTACATCATTTCCATGGGCGTTGTCGCGCCGGCACCGCGAGTGCTGGACGCCAGCGGAAACGTGGTGGAGACCGAAGACACCGGCGCAACGGAAAACAACCCGGCCGGGCCGTCCAACGGTCAGGCCTGAAATATTGAAGAATCTTTATATGGAGTCATCCTCGATGCGTACCTGCTACACGGGCGAGGTCAACAAAGCCCATTTGGGCCAGACCGTCACCCTATTCGGTTGGGTTCATCGCCGCCGCGACCACGGTGGCGTCATTTTTATCGACCTGCGCGACCGTGCCGGACTGGCGCAGGTCGTGGTCGATCCCGACAATCAGGCGGCTTTCGATATTGCCGAGCGCATCCGCAATGAATTCTGCGTACGCGTTACCGGGCTGGTGCGCGAGCGCCCCGAAGGTACGGCCAACACTGAACTGGCCTCCGGCGAGGTGGAGATCCTGTGCCGTGAGATCGAGATCCTGAACGCTTCTGTCACGCCGCCGTTCCAGCTGGACGACGACAATCTGTCGGAAACCACCCGACTGACGCACCGCGTGCTGGATCTTCGTCGTCCGCAAATGCAGCAGAACCTCATGCTGCGCTATCGCGTGGCTATGGAAGTGCGCAAGTATCTGGATGAACTGGGCTTTATCGATATCGAGACGCCCATGCTGACCAAGAGCACGCCCGAGGGCGCCCGTGACTACCTGGTGCCTTCGCGGGTCAATGCCGGGGAATTCTTCGCGCTGCCGCAGTCGCCTCAGCTCTTCAAGCAGATGCTGATGGTCTCCGGTTTCGACCGTTACTACCAGATCACCAAGTGCTTCCGCGACGAGGACCTGCGTGCGGACCGCCAGCCTGAATTTACCCAGATCGACTGCGAAACCTCGTTCCTGAACGAGGAAGAAATCCGCGACCTGTTCGAAGGCATGCTGCGCCACGTCTTCAAATCCGTGCAGGGCGTCGATCTGCCGGCCCAATTCCCCACCATGACGTGGGAAGAAGCCATGCGTCGTTACGGCTCCGATAAGCCCGATCTGCGTGTGAACCTTGAATTCGTCGATATCGACGATCTGATGAAGGACGTGGACTTCAAGGTATTCGCCGCCCCGGCCAACGATCCGGCTTCGCGCGTGGTCGCCTTGCGCGTGCCCGGCGGCGCTGCCATGACCCGCAGCGAAATCGATGCGTACACGCAGTTCGTAGCGATCTACGGCGCCAAGGGCCTGGCCTACATCAAGGTCAACGACGCGGCTTCCATTCCCGAAGGTCTGCAGTCGCCGATCGTTAAGAACATCCACGTCGAAGCGCTCAAGGGTCTGATCGAGCGCACCGGCGCCCAAAGCGGCGACCTGATCTTCTTCGGCGCGGATCGCACCAAGATCGTTAATGACGCCATGGGCGCGCTGCGCGTCAAGATCGGCCACAGCGATTTCGGGCGCGAACACGGCCTGTTCGAAAGCGCCTGGAAGCCCTTGTGGGTGGTGGACTTCCCCATGTTCGAGTACGACGAAGAGGAAGGCCGTTATTTTGCCGCCCACCATCCCTTCACCAGCCCGAAGGACGGTCACGAAGACCTGCTGGAAACGGACCCCTCGCGCGCACTGGCCAAGGCCTACGACATCGTCCTGAACGGTTGGGAAATCGGCGGCGGTTCCGTTCGTATTCATCGTGCCGATGTGCAGAGCAAGGTTTTCCGCGCCCTGAACATTGGCGACGACGAAGCGCGCCTGAAGTTCGGCTTTCTGCTCGACGCCTTGCAGTATGGCGCGCCTCCGCATGGTGGCGTGGCCTTCGGCCTGGATCGTCTGGTGACCATGATGGCCGGCGCCGAGTCGATTCGCGACGTCATCGCCTTCCCCAAGACCCAGCGGGCCCAATGCCTGCTGACACAGGCACCGTCCGCCGTGGACGAGAAGCAGCTGCGAGAACTGCATATTCGTCTGCGCAATACCGAAGTGAAGTAAGGAGTCAGGCGCAGGTGACGGTACTCAGGGTCGTCAGCTACAACATTCACAAGGGTCGCTCCGCGACGGGCACCCGTGAGTCGCTGACTGCCTTAAGACTGGGCTTGTACAACCTGCGCCCCGACCTGCTCTTCCTGCAGGAAGTGCAAGGTCGAAATGAATTGCGCTATCAGCTCGACGGCCAGCACGAGTCGCTGGCCGCCGTGCTGGACATGCAGGCGGCTTACGGCTGCAACGCGGTACGCGCCCGCACCGACCATGGCAACGCCCTGTTGTCGCGCTTCCCCATTCTGCAGTACGAAAACCAGGACGTCTCGGACCACCGTCTGGAGCAGCGCGGCCTGCTGCATGCCGTGGTGGAGATCAACGAGACGCCCGTGCACTGCCTGGTAGTCCACCTGGGTCTGTTCGGTGGGGGGCGATCGCGCCAGGTCGCGGCGCTGGTGGAGCGCATCAAGCGTCTCGTGCCGGATGATGAGCCGGTGCTGATCGCCGGCGACTTCAACGACTGGAATAACCGGCTGGCGCCGCTCTTCGTGCAGCAATTGGGGCTATACGAAGTGTTCGCCGTCGCACCCCAAGTACGACCCGCGCGGCCCTTGCGCGATTCCGTGAGACGCTTGCGCGACACCCTGGCGCCTAAGCCCAAGCCGCTGGCGCAGACCGTGCACGAGCTGGGCGTCCATGGTGCTGCTCGATTGACGCCGCCGCCCCGGACTTTTCCCGCGGCCTTTCCCTGGCTGCGACTGGATCGCATCTACCAACGGGGCTTCGCGGTGCGCAGCGCGCGTGTGCTGCATGGCATGCCCTGGCGGCAGATTTCCGACCATGCCCCTTTGTTCGCCGAACTGGAGCTGCCATGAATTCTCCGGTCTTCCGTGTCTGCGCTCGCATGGATCTCCGACATGGCGCGCCGGCTTAAGCTCAGATGGCGGGAAGGCAATGCCGTCCGCCTGCTGCATAACGGCGAAGAATACTTTCCGGCGCTGATCGAAGCCATCGACGCCGCACAGCAGTCGGTGCACCTGGAAACCTACATCTTCAACCTGGATGAAACCGGCCTGCGCGTCATCGATGCGATGAGTCGCGCGGTGAAGCGCGGCGTGAAGGTGAGAGTGGTGCTCGATGGTTTCGGCTGCAACGACACGGCCTACGACGTTTGCGACAAACTTACGGACTGCGGCGTGCGTCACCGGATCTACCGGCCCGAGCCCCGGGGGCTGCGTCAGGCGCATTTCGATCTGCGCCGCTTGCGTCGGATGCATCGCAAGACCTGTGTGGTCGATGGTGTCGTCGGTTTCGTGGGCGGCATCAATATTCTGGACGACTACGAAGATGTGCCCGACGACGGTCAGGGTCCGCGTCCCCGCTTCGACTTCGCCGTGGAGATCCGGGGCCCGATCGTCGATGACCTCGTCTACGCCCAGCGTGCACTATGGCTGCGCATGAGCTGGCGCCGAACAGAGGACGAAGAGGGTTTCTACCGCCGCTTCCAACATTGGGGGGAAAGCCTGCTGGCGCGTCGGCAAGGACGGCGTCAGCCTGCTGCCGACGGCATGCGCGCCGCCTTGGTGCTGCGCGATAACCTGCGCTTTCGCCAGCGCATCGAAGACGTTTACTTGGCGACCCTGGATCGGGCGCAGCGCGAAGTGCTGATCGCCAATGCTTACTTCTTTCCCGGCCGGCGCCTGCGCAAGGCGTTGCGCAAGGCGGCGGAGCGGGGCGTCAAGGTCAGGTTGCTGCTGCAGGGGCGTTCGGAATACGCCATGCAATATCGCGCCTGCCGCTATATGTATAACGACCTGCTGGCCGACGGCATGGAGATCCATGAATACATGGCGAGTTATCTTCATGCCAAGGTGGCGGTGATCGACGACTGGGCCATGGTGGGTTCATCGAACCTGGATCCCTTTAGCCTGCTGCTGGCGCGCGAGGCCAATGTCTTCATCGACGACGTGGACTTCGCCCGCCAGCTCCAGTCCGCCCTGGAAGTCGAAATGGAAAGCGACGCGCGGGTGGTCACCGCCGAACACCTGAGAAAGCGCAATCTCATCGAGCGCGGATTGGACGCGTTCTCCTACTTAATGCTCCGAGCGGCGGTGGCCCTCACCGGGAAATCGGCGCAGTACTAAGCGCCTTCGCCACATATCACTTAACATCAAGGGTTTCGGGGCGTAGCCCCCGCTTTGTCCATTGTTTCAAGGAGAACGCATGAAAACCAGAGCAGCCGTTGCGTGGAAGGCCGGTGAACCGCTGACCATCGAGGAAGTCGAGCTACAAGGTCCCAAGGCGTTCGAAGTGCTGGTGGAGGTGAAGGCCACCGGCATCTGCCATACCGATTACTACACGCTCTCGGGTGCGGATCCGGAAGGCCTGTTCCCCGCCATCCTGGGGCATGAGGGCGCGGGCGTCGTGCTGGAAGTCGGATCCGGCGTGACCTCGCTCAAGCCGGGCGACCATGTCATTCCGCTCTACACGCCGGAATGCCGCCAGTGCAAATCCTGCCTGTCGCAGAAGACCAATCTCTGTACAGCCATTCGCGCGACCCAGGGCAAGGGCCTCATGCCGGACGGCACCAGCCGCTTCACAGTGGGCGGCAAGCCGGTGCACCACTACATGGGTACGTCCACATTCGCCAACCACATCGTGGTTCCGGAGATCGCACTGGCCAAGGTGCGCAGCGACGCCCCCTTCGACAAGATCTGCTATATCGGCTGCGGTGTGACCACCGGCCTGGGTGCGGTGCTCTTCACCGCCAAGGTCGAGGCGGGCGCCAATGTCGTGGTGTTCGGCCTGGGTGGGATCGGACTGAACGTGATTCAGGGCGCTAAGATGGTCGGTGCCGACAAGATCATCGGCGTGGACCTCAACCCGGAGCGCGAGGCGATGGCACGCAAGTTCGGCATGACCGACTTCGTGAACCCTAACGAGGTCGAGAACGTCGTTGACCACATCATCCAGCTGACCGACGGCGGTGCGGATTACTCCTTCGAGTGCATCGGCAATACCAAGGTGATGCGCCAGGCGCTGGAATGTTGCCACCGGGGTTGGGGACAGTCGATCATCATTGGCGTGGCAGAAGCCGGCGCCGAGATTTCCACGCGCCCCTTCCAGCTGGTGACAGGCCGCGTGTGGAAGGGCACGGCCTTCGGCGGCGCGCGCGGTCGTACGGACGTGCCGAAGATCGTCGACTGGTACATGGACGGCAAGATCAACATCGACGATCTCATCACCCATACCTTGCCGCTGGAGCGCATCAACGAAGGCTTCGACCTGATGAAAAAGGGCGAGTCCATTCGCTCCGTGGTGGTTTACTAAGTCTCATAAAAGACGGGTCCGGCATCCCGGCCCGTCCTGCTTGTTGAAAAGGAATTCAAATGTCGACGGATACCCTCGAGGTCATCAGCCGTCATCGCTGTTTCGGCGGCACGCAGTTTTTTTACCGGCATGAGTCCAGCGCAATCGGTTTACCCATGCGCTTTTCCGTGTTCGTACCACCCCAGGCGGAAGAGGGCCGTGTGCCAGTCCTGTTCTACCTGGCGGGTCTGACCTGCACCGAGGAAACTTTCATGATCAAGGCGGGCGCCCAGCGGCGCGCCGCCGAGCTGGGCCTGATGTTGGTCACGCCCGATACCAGTCCACGCGGGGCGGAGGTGCCTGGCGAGGACGAAGATTGGGATTTCGGCACGGGCGCCGGTTTCTACGTGGACGCCACGCAGGAGCCGTGGTCTCGCCATTACCGGATGGAGAGCTACGTGGCGCGCGAGCTGTTCGAGCTGGCGACGACCACGCTGCCGGGCGATCCGACCCGCGCCGGGATCTTCGGCCACTCCATGGGCGGCCACGGTGCGCTAGTGCTTGCCCTGCGCTATCCGGGGCAATATCGTTCGCTGTCGGCGTTCGCGCCCATTGCCGCTCCCACGCAATGTCCATGGGGCGAAAAGGCGTTCACGGGCTACCTCGGGTCCGACCGCGAGAAATGGCTCGGCCACGACGCATCCGAACTCATGGCGGCGTCCAGTGCGGTGCCCTATCCGGGAGGCATCCTGATCGATCAGGGCCTGTCGGATAACTTCCTGGCCAATCAGCTTAAGCCTGAAGCCTTCGAGCAGGCTTGCGCCAAAGTGGGGCAACCATTGACTTTGCGCAGGCACGAAGGCTACGACCATGGGTACTATTTCATCAGTACCTTCATGGACGACCATCTCGCGTTCCACGCGGAGCGCCTGGGCTGATTTGTGTCGCGACCGGGGGGGCTGCTCCCCCCCGGGGACGGCGTGGAACTTGCTGCACAATTTACCGTCCAATGGGTATTAGCACTCGCGGCCTCTGAGTGCTAATATCATGTAATCAATGGACTTTGCGAGGAACCGCTATCCGATGACTCAAAATACCCAAGCTCTTTCCCTGGCTACCCAGAACAATCTGGCTGTCGCCATTTCCAACCCGGGTGCACTGGGCACGATCGAGGCGTATATCAGCGCCGTGAATCGTATTCCCATGCTGACACCGGAGCAGGAAGTCTCGTTGGGGCAGCGCTTGCGTGATGAATCGGATCTCGACGCGGCGCGCCAGCTGGTTATGTCGCACCTGCGGCTGGTGGTGTCCATTTCCCGGCAGTATCTGGGTTACGGCTTGCCGCATGCTGACCTCATCCAGGAGGGCAATGTAGGCCTCATGAAGGCCGTCAAGCGCTTCGACCCCGCACGCGGCGTGCGCTTGGTGTCCTTCGCCGTCCACTGGATCAAGGCCGAGATTCACGAATACATCGTACGCAACTGGCGGTTGGTCAAGGTGGCCACCACCAAGGCGCAACGCAAGCTCTTCTTCAACTTGCGCCGCATGCGTCCGGACGGCCATACGCTGGATGCCGGCCAGGTTGACGACATTGCGCGCGAACTCAATGTTCGCCCCGAAGACGTCCGCGAAATGGAAGTCCGTATGTCCGGGCGCGAGCTGGCGCTCGAAGCCCCAGCCGACGACGACGAGGCCTTCGCACCGTTATCTTATCTTTCCGACGACGGCCGGCTCGAGCCCTCCCAAGTGCTGGAACGCCGCGCTCGCGACGAATTGCACGGCCAGGGCCTGGCTCAGGCAATCGACGCCCTGGATCCCAGGTCGCGCCGCATCGTGCAAGCCCGTTGGCTGCAGGACGACGGCGGCATGACCCTTACCGAATTGGCCGAAGAGTTCGGCGTGTCTGCGGAACGCATCCGTCAGATCGAGGCGGCCGCCTTCAAGAAGCTGCGGGGCGCGTTGCAGGCGTAAGGCCCTGTAAGTTCTTACGCCGCTTCCTGCGGAGCAGATGCATATTGTTGCAACCTTTCGATTGTCCGGTTGAACCCGGCCGGGGCAAGATGGCCTAATCAAGGTGAGCTGCGGAAGCTGCGATGAGCGCTTCCAACCGCTCTTCGTCCGCTTCACGCTTCTCCTCTTCCCCTCCCTTTTGAAGCGGATGTTAAGGGCACCAGAAGGTGCCCTTTTTTTGTGGCAGTTTCGGTTCTGATTTTTTGTCGTTTTCCAGCCGACGTTTCTCTTTCGCTGCGTGCGATGGGGCGGTAAAGCTCATTGCCGTATTCTTCCGGATTCGTGCGCATGTATACCCAGATTCTGAATTTTGTTCTTTGTTCGGCCCTTCTCCTGACGGCCAGTCGTATCGCCCTGATGGTTTGGCAGCGCGACCGGGTGGTAAGCGTGAATGGCGTTGGGCCGATACTGCTGGGCGGCCTTCGAATTGACGCACTACTGATTGCGCTGGCGGTGGCGCCCTTGCTCCTGGTTGCGCCATGGTTGGCGGGGTCGGACGATGCCGCGGACGTGAGCGGCGCCTGGCTGGTGGCGGCGTGGGCGCTGATTTGCCTGCTGGAATTGTCTTCGCCCTTATTCATCGTTGAGTATGACGCGCGCCCCAATCGCTTATACGTCGATTACCTGAAGCATCCCCAGGAAGTCTTCGGCATGATCTGGAAGGGCTACAAGTTCACGGCCATTGCAGTGGTGCTGTCGCTGGGGGGCTTCATCGTGTTGGGCTACGAGGCGTTTGGTGAAGAAAGTACGCCGGGCTTTCGCGTGCCGGGAGTGCTGCTACAGATTGGCGTGTTGCTGGGTAGCGCGGCGCTCGCTTTCCTGGCGATACGAGGCACCCTGCGTCATCGCCCCATCAACCCATCGACCGTGGCGTTTTGCGGCGACCCGTTGATGAACACCTTGGCGCTGAACTCACTCTACAACGTGCTGTACGCCGTCTACAGCATGAAGAACGAACGGTCGCCGGCCGACGCCTACGGTAAGATGCCGCCGCAGGAAATCCTGGACACGGTGCGCACGAGTGCGCGCATGAATCTCGCTGCAGCCGTTCATCCCCGCATCCCCACCTTGCATTGCCATGTGCCAACAGTGGCTGCGCATGGTGGCACCAGGCCTCGCAACGTTGTGCTCATCGTCCAGGAAAGCCTCGGGGCCAAATACACGGGCCATCTGGGCGGCCTGGACCTTACCCCCAATCTCGACGCTCTGAGCCGCCAGGCATGGACCTTCACGCGGGCGTATGCCACGGGTACCCGATCGGTGCGGGGGTTGGAAGCGCTGGTGGCGGGATTTCCGCCGTCATTGTCGGATGCCGTGCTGCGGTTGCCCGACGCGCAGTCGCGCTTCTTCACGCTGGCTCATTTGCTGCGCGGCCGGGGATATCGTTCCCGCTTCATCTACGGAGGCGAGGCTCACTTCGACAACATGAAGAGTTTCTTCCTGGGTAACGGCTTCGATGACCTACACGACCGTAAGACATTCCGTAATCCGGCATTCGTGGGGACCTGGGGCGTCAGCGACGAGGACATGTTTACGCGTCTGCACGAGCTCCTGGATGGGCCCTCCGATGTCCCTACGCTGACGCTTGCATTCTCGGTCACCAATCATTCGCCCTGGGAGTACCCGTCAGGGCGGATCACGCCGCAAGGCGAACCCGCGAGCGTCGATAATACGGTGCGATATGCCGATTGGGCGCTGGGGCAATTCTTCGAACGTGCCCAGAAATGCGACTATTGGAAGGACACTATTTTCCTGGTGGCGGCCGACCATGAAGCGCGCGTGGGCGGGCAGCAGCGTATTCCGCTACGCTACTTTCACATTCCTGCTCTTATTCTGGGCGGGGCTGTGCAGCCAAGGCTGGACGACCGCATTGTCAGCCAGATTGACCTGCCCGTGACGCTGCTATCATTGCTGGGTATTGAGACCGAACACCCCATGATCGGGCACGATCTCACCGCGCCTGATGCCGGCGGCCGCGCCATGATGCAGTACGGCGAGAATTTCGGCTATTTGAAAGGGCGCGACCTGCTCGTGCTGGAACCGCAACGTCCGCCTACACAGTGGCGGTACGAGGCGCCGGAACACTATGATGCGGTGGCGGTGGACGAAGCATTGCGCCGGGAAGCGCTTGCACATGCGCTGTGGCCAGATCTGGCGTATCGCTCCCGAGCCTACACGCTGCCGGGTCTTCTGCTCGAGTAAAACGCGAGAATCACTACATGAGTCGTTACAACGACGGGGAGTCCATGACGGAGCCGCGGTACCGAAGCACATTCAAAAGTAAGGGCGGTATGCGGCGCATTGCACAGGCGGGACTCTATTCCTGGAAGGGCTTGCGTGCGGCCTTCGTCCATGAAGCCGCGTTCCGACAAGAGTTGCTGCTGGTTGTGTGTCTGGCACCGTTCGCCTTTTGGCTGGGACGCTCCGTGGTGGAAGTGGTGGTGCTGCTGGGGGCGTTGCTGCTGATCCTGATCGTGGAGCTGCTCAACAGCGCCATCGAGGCCCTGGCGGACGCCATCTCTGTGGATACGCACCCGTTGTTGGGTCGCGCCAAGGACCTTGGCAGCGCAGCCGTGTTTGTGTCCTTTGTGTGCGCCGCCGTAGCGTGGGGCGGCATCGCCATCGCCCGATTCTGGAATTGAACGTATCAACGCTTCATTCAAGTATCGAGCCGACGTCAATCAAGCTTCGTTCAAGTACCGATCCTGGTCAGAGCAGAACGATCCAGTGATCAATGAGCAGGGCGGCGAAGAGCAGAGCGAGGTAGACGATGGAGTAGCGGAACAGTCCGCGCGACCGTTCGTCGGTGTAGTGGCGATACAGTTGCCAGGCGCGCCATACGAAGAGGCCGCTGAGTGCCGCTGCGGCAAGCAGGTATAGCGGGCCGCTCATGCGCAAGATGAAGGGCAGGATGCTGGCGGCGAACAGGACGACGCTGTAGAGCAGGATGTGCAGGCGGGTGAACTGTTGCCCATGCGTGACCGGCAGCATGGGCAGGCCGGCACGTTGGTAGTCGTTGTTGCGGTACAGGGCCAGGGCCCAGAAATGCGGCGGCGTCCAGATGAAGATGATCAGCACCAGCAACCAGGCTTCCGCTGGCACGGCGTCGGCAATTGCGGCCCAGCCTAGCGCGGGGGGCATGGCGCCCGACAGCCCGCCGATGACGATATTCTGCGGCGTGCGCGGTTTCAGGATCATGGTGTAGATGATGGCGTAGCCCACGAACGTGGCGAAGGTTAGCCACATAGTTAGCGGGTTCACCAGGTGATACAGCACCAGCATGCCGGCCGAACCCAACAGGCCGGAGAGCAAGAGCACCTGCACGGGCGTGATGCTGCCGCGGGCGGTGGCACGGCGCGACGTGCGCAACATGCGGGCATCGACTTCGCGTTCGATCAGGCAGTTCACGGCAAACGCGGCCGCGGCGAGCAGCCAGATGCCGACGGTTGCGAAGACGACCTTGCCGGCGTCAGGCAGCCCCGGAGTGGCCAGGAACATGCCGATCACGGCACAGAACACGGCCAGTTGCGTCACTCGCGGCTTCGTCAAGACGAGGTACTGCCGAAGCAGTCCTTGAGATTGCAGGCTGAGTGTCGTCATGGGGAACTCCTTGCTTGGAAACATCGTACAGGCGTGCGCATATCGTCGTGCACGCCAGGACCAGACCGGCCGCGCCGCCGTTATGCAGCACGGCGACAGCCAGCGGCCATTCGAAAAAAATGGTTGTGAGCCCGGTCAGCAGCTGGGCCGCGAGCAGCCCGAGAATCAGCCGGGCGGGGCCGCGCAGGGCAGGCGAGCGACGCATCAGCCAGGCGAGCGTCCCTAGCCATGCGAAAACGATCAGCGCAAAATTGCGGTGGACCCAATGGATGCCGGTGAGGGCATCTTGGGAGATCACTTCGCCGGAAGGCAGTTCGCCCAGTCCGCGCACTAGGGAGAAGCCGCTGCCCAGGTCCATGTTCGGCAGCCAGCTGCCGTGGCAGGTGGGGAAGTCCATGCAGGCGAGCGCGGCGTAATTGGTGCTGACCCAGCCGCCCAGGGCGATCTGGATGAACAGTAGTGCCAGCCCGCCTACCGCCCAGGGGCGCCAGCGCAATTCGTTTCGGACAACGGGTGCGTGACGTTTTTCGCGTGCCGCCAGCCAGGTCATCATGGCCAGCAGCGTCATGCCGCCCAGCAGGTGGGTGGTGACGATAAGCGGCATGAGCTGCATGGTCACTGTCCACGCCCCGAAGGCACCTTGCAGACAGACGGCCACCAGCGTGGCGATGGCAAGCGCGGGTGAATGGCCCAGCACTTTCCGATGACGCCACGCCATCCAGGAGATGGCGATGATCAACATGCCCAGGAAGGCGCCGACATAGCGGTGAATCATTTCGATCCAGGCTTTGCCGAAGCTCACGGGCCCATGCGGCATGGCCTCGAGTGCGTCGCGGATGTGCGCGGCTGCACCCACCGGGCTGAGCTGGCCATAGCACCCCGGCCAGTCCGGACACCCGAGACCCGAGTCAGTGAGGCGCACGAAGGCGCCGAACATGATCAGGTCCAGTGTCAGGAACCAGGTGAGGAAGACGATCTTCCGGTAGCGTTGTTCAATCTTTAGCATGGCGTTTCCGGGTCAGCCGATGCGCGAGTTCTTGAGGAGCTTCACGATGTCGTCGCGCACCTCGATAGGGTCGGCGTCGGGCGGAAACTCCATCATTAGGTTGCCGAGCGGGTCGATGATCCACATATGGGCCTTCAGGGCTTGGGCAGCCTGATCGCCCTGCCGGTCCGCAGCAAGAAACTTCGCGAGCGCCTGCGGATCGGCCCGCAGCATGTGCGTGCCGACATAAGCGTCCAGGACCGGCTGGGGCACCGCGCCGTCATCGGTCACAAACCACACGCGCGAGAGGCGGTCCACGTTCTTGCCCTGGCTGGCATGCGAATTCCGCAGAATGAATAGCTTGCGTACGCAGGATTCGGGACACGCGGCGGAGTCGGCCGTGACCAGCACCCACTGCCCACGCAGGGACGTCAGGTCGAAGGCGGTACCGTCGAGCGTTGTAAGGGGCAGCGCTTGCGCGCTGGGAATGGGGCGTTGCGGGTCGAGGATGCGACCGTAGTTGTTATGGCCTTCGGGCCGCAGGCCCAGCTGCGGCATGAAATAAGCGAGTACGGCGGCGATCACCGGAGCCAGCGCCATGAGCAGGATCGCGTAGAGCGGCCACATGCTGCGATTTTTGTTGCGGGCCTGCTGGGTGTCGGGAGCGCGTTGTACTTCGTTGACAATCATGGTGATTCCTTGCCGCGGGCGGAACGCCCGCTGCGGCGAAACAAGTTGCGCAGGACGACGAGGCCGGCGATGGCCGCGATGGCGCTGAAGCTGAACCACTGCAGCGCGTAGCCGCGGTTCTGATCCGAGTCCAGCGAAGGGCCCGGCCATTCGCGCTTCAGTGGCGATGCTGAGTCGCCCTGCGTCTGGGCCAGCACGGCGGGCAACAGGCGCAAGCCGGTGGCGGCGGCGTAGTCCGCCAATTCCAGGTTTTGAACGACCGCCACGCCGTTATCCGGCGGGGGAAGGGTGGCGGGCAGGGCGGAGGCCTTGCCGCCGGCCCATTCCCAGAGTTCGAATATGCGTGGCACATGCGCGTGAAGCTCGCCGGTGACCCGCACGAGGCCAGGTTCTTCGGGCAGCGTCGGTAAGCTGCCGCCGGCTTGCATGTCTCGGGGCAACCAGCCGCGCAGCACCAGCACGGCGGTGGTGCCGGGTGCGGGACCCTTGCCCAGGAAATCGTTCGTGTCGCCGTTGCCCACGACGGCTCCGATCTCGGCGGAGCCGGCCGTGACCGCATCGTTGCGGCTGGGCGGGACGGGATCGGCTTCGAGCAGCAGCGGCGTTGCGACCCAGTAGCCCGGTTGGCCGTCCAGGTTGCGGTTCTCCAGCAGTACGGTATGCTGCGGCAGCCAGTGGCCTTGCGCAGTGGCCGCACGCCAGGGTGTGAGTTCGGCAGCGCGCGAGGACGCTGAGAGCACAACGGGCGCCTGCAGGCGCCCGCGTTCGATCGAATCGTGAAGGGCGTCTCGTTCAGCAGCGCGTTGCAGCTGCCACATGCCCAGTGAAAAACAGACGGCGGCCACGATTGCTAACAGCACAAGTGCCAGCACACTGCGAAAAGAGGTGCCAGGGTGCTTTAAGTTTGCAATAATTTCTACTCCATCGGAGGAGGCCAGCATGCGCATCTTGGTATTGCTAGTATTTCTCGGGATCGTGGCGAGCCTCGTATCCGCGGGTGTTTATCTTATGAAGGACGAAGGCAAGACCAGCCGCATGGCGTATGCGTTGACCCTGCGTATCGGCCTTTCGATACTCCTGTTCCTGTTCCTGCTCGTGGCCTGGCGCCTGGGCTGGATCCAGGCGTCAGGCATTCCGATCCGTTAGGGGATCACATCCAGTACACGTAGATGTACAGGCCCAGCCACACCACGTCGACGAAGTGCCAGTACCATGCCGCGCCTTCGAAACCGAAGTGGTGGTCGGCGGTAAAGTGGCCGCGCATCATGCGGAACAGGATCACAGTCAGTATCGACGCTCCCACGATGACGTGGAACCCGTGGAAGCCCGTAAGGATGTAGAACAGCGAGCCGTAGATGCCTGAATCGAATCGCAGGTTCAGGTCGACGTAGGCGTGCATGTACTCATAGCCCTGGCAGAACACGAAGGTGAAGCCCAGGATTACGGTGGCGGCCAGCCAGAAGATCGCCTTCTTGCGATGGTCTGCGCGCAGCGCGTGGTGCGAAATAGTGAGGGTCAGACCCGAAGTCAGCAGCAGCGCGGTGTTGATGGTCGGCAGCCAGAACGGCCCAACGGTCTTGAACTGTTCAACGATGCCGCCCGGCCCGAAGTTCGGCCACTGTGCAGCGAAGCCCGGCCACAAGATGTTCTGGTGATCCAGGTTGGCCAGCATGGGCGTTGTGATTTCGCGCGCATACCAGAGGGCGCCGAAGAAGGCGCTGAAGAACATGACCTCAGAGAAGATGAACCACGCCATACTCCAGCGGTAGGCGTGATCAACCCGTCGGCTGTTCAGGCCGTCTTCGGACTCGCGTACGGCTTCCGAGAACCACAGGTACAGCGACACGAACAGCCCCACCACGCCGATGATGAACATCCATCGGCCGGGGAAGATGCTGTTGATCCAGAGCGCCGCCCCAAAGAACATGAGCAACAGCGAAAGGCTGGTGCGTATGGGATGCGGTGAATTGGAGGGTACGTAATAGTAGGGCGCCTTGCCGCCGGTATCCGCGTGAGTTGCGCTCATGGTCAGTCTCCTACAAGTGTTTCTTATTCGGTTATCAGGTGAAGTAGCCGATGAACCATCGGGCCGCGGCGATCAGGGCCAACACGAAAACCAGTGTGGCCAGCAGGCCTCCGACTATCAGGTAGGCGGGGTTCAGGCGACTGAAATCTTCCTGATACCCCTTGCCCTTCCGAATACCCAACATGCCCCACAACACAGCCCGCATCGTCTTGAGAAAGCCGTAGTGGCGCGGTTCAACTTCTTTGTTGCTATCGGTCATTCATCAGCTCGCAGACGCAATGCTCCAGATCGTCCAGGCGATCACTGCGATCACGAAGACGAGCAGGCCCAGAGCGGTGTTACGGTTCTTGCGTCGTTGTTCAGGAGTCATTGCTTTACTTCACCACCGGGGGCGTTTCAAAGGTGTGGAAGGGGGCGGGCGAAGGCACCGACCACTCCAGGCCCGTAGCGCCTTCCCACGACTGGGCGGCGGCGGGTTCCCCGATCTTGCGCGAAGCCTTGATCACCAGCCACAGGAAAATAAGCTGCGACAGGCCGAACCAGAAGGCGCCGATCGTGGCGATCATGTTGAAGTCGGTGAACTGCGCGGCGTAGTCGGCATAGCGGCGCGGCATGCCGGCCAGACCCAGGAAGTGCATGGGGAAGAAGGTGATGTTGAACGAGATCATGCTGGACCAGAAGTGCATCTTGCCGAGCTTCTCGTCGTACATCACGCCCGTCCATTTGGGCAGCCAATAGTAGGCGCCGGAGTACATGCCGAACAGCGAACCGGCCACCATCACATAGTGGAAGTGGGCGATCACGTAGTACGTGTCATGCACCTGGATGTCGACGGGTGCCACCGAGAGAATCAGGCCCGTGAAACCGCCGATCGTGAACACGAAGATGAAGCCGATCGCGAAAAGCATGGGGGTTTCGAAGGTGAGCGATCCGCGCCACATGGTGGCCACCCAGTTGAAGACCTTCACGCCCGTGGGAATGGAGATCAGCATGGTGGCGTACATGAAGTACAGCTGGCTGGTGGTGCCCATGCCCGTGGCGAACATGTGGTGTGCCCACACCAGGAAGGACAGGATCGCAATGGCGGCCGTGGCGTACACCATGGAGGCGTAGCCGAAGAGCGGCTTGCGGGAGAAAGCAGGCACCACGGACGAGATGATGCCGAAGGCCGGCAGAATCATCACGTAGACCTCTGGGTGACCGAAGAACCAGAAGATGTGCTGGTACAGCACCGGGTCGCCGCCGGCTGCTGCGTTGAAGAACGCCGTGCCGAAGTGGCGATCGGTGAGCAGCATGGTGACGGCCGCCGCCAGCACGGGCATGATCGCCAGCAGCAGGTAGGCGGTGATCAGCCAGGTCCAGCAGAACAGCGGCATCTTCATCAGGGTCATGCCGGGTGCGCGCATGTTCAGCACCGTGACGATGATGTTGATGGCGCCCATGATCGACGACGCCCCCAAGATATGGACGGCGAAGATGGTGAAGTCCATGCCCGGACCCATCTGCAAGGACAGCGGCGCGTACATGGTCCAGCCAGCGGCGTTTGCGCCGCCCGGCACGAAGAACGACACGGTGAAGAGGATCGCACCGATCGGCAGCAGCCAGAAGCTGAAGTTGTTCATCCGCGCAAAGGCCATGTCGGACGCGCCGATCTGCAGCGGGATCATCCAGTTCGCAAAGCCCACGAAGGCGGGCATGATCGAACCGAAGATCATGATCAGGCCGTGCATGGTGGTGAACTGGTTGAACAGTTCCGGCCGGAAGAACTGCAGGCCCGGCGCGAAGAGTTCCGTGCGCAGCAGCAGGGCGAGTACCCCGCCTTCCAGCAGCATGGCGAATGAGAAGACAAGGTACATCGTGCCGATGTCCTTGTGGTTGGTGGCGAACACCCAGCGACGCCACCCCTTCTCGGGTCCGTGGTGCGCGTGGTCGTGATCGTGATCGTGGGTGGTCGGTGGAACGTGACCGGCGGTAACGCTGCTCATGCTTGGCTCCTTCCTGCTGGCCCGCCGGTAGGAGGCGGGCCGTATTCTGTGATCTTGCTTCGAGTGACCGCTGCGATTTAGCGCAGGGCCGTTACGTCGGACGGCTGCACGATCGGATCGGGCCCCTTGCCCTTGTTACCCCACGCATGACGCGTGTAGGTGGTAACCGCCGCGATCTCGACGTCGTTGAGTATGTCGCGGAAGGGGGCCATTGCCGTTCCCGGACGCCCGTTCAAGATGACTTCGATCTGCCCCTGCTTGGCGGCGAGCACAGTGGCTTCGTTGCCGGCAAGTGCGGGGAAGGTGGGCGGCATGCCCTGCCCGTTCGCCTGGTGGCAGGCGATGCAGTTGGCCGCATAGACCTTCTCGCCTCGGGCCATGAGTTCGTCGAGTTCGTAGGTCTTGGTGGGATCGTCGGCGGAGGCCTGCATGGCGGCCTGCTGTTCGGCAGCCCATTTCTCGTACTCGGCCTGTTCCACCACTTCGACCACGATGGGCATGAAGGCGTGGTCCTTGCCACAGAGTTCGGCGCATTGGCCGCGATAGATACCGACCTGTTCGGCGCGGAACCAGGTGTCACGCAGCACACCCGGCATGGCGTCTTGTTTGACGCCGAAATGCGGCACCATCCAAGAGTGGATCACGTCGTTGGCGGTCAGCACCACCCGCACCTTCTTGTTCACCGGCACCACCAGGTGGTTGTCGGTTTCCATGAGGTAGGTCTCGGACTTGGGCGCGTTGCCTTCGATTTGATCGCGCGGAGTTGCCAGGTTCGCCAGGAACTTCACCCCTTGGGCCGGGCCGTCGAGGTATTCGTAACCCCACTTCCACTGATAACCCGTCGCCAGAACCGTGAGGTCGGCGCTGGAGGTGTCCTTCATGGCCACCACGGCGCGGGTGGCCGGAACGGCCATCGCGATGATGATGAGAAAAGGAATAACGGTCCAGGCGATTTCGACGCCCACGCTTTCATGGAACTTGGCGGCGACAGCGCCTTTGGACTTACGGTGCATCAGGATGGAATAGAACATCACCCCGAAGACACCGATGAAGATCACTGCACAGATCACCAGCAATAGCCAGTGTAGATCCATGATGTCGCTGGAAATCTGCGTCACCCCTCTGGAGAGGTTGAGCTGATTAACCTGCGGACCACCTGGCATGTCTCCAACTTGGGCAAACGCGGCGCTGGAAAAAAATAGCGCGCATAAACCCAAAACCCCCTTTTCCTTCATCATGCTGACCCCTGGTTGCAACGTGCTGTGTCAAATTATTGATTTTGGTCAAACAGCGTGACCAAAAACGTTGGCCTTGCACTGGATTGTCGGATGGCCGGCTTTAAAATGAGGCAGTTGCTCCTCATTGCCTGCTCTCTGTTTGTCACTTCCCGGGGGATTATAGCCACATTGCCGTGGCTTGGAACCCATGGAACTAGCATGGGTAGGGGCATTGGCCACGCGGCCCGCAGCGTGACACCCCGTGCTTACACTACAATGGCCGGATGAATTCCAGCCTTTCACCCGCGCTTCTTGACGCCGTCTTTTCAAGGCGGGAAGCGTTGCTGCCCCGAATACAGAATCTCCCGCCGCAGGGCTCGCGTCCGCTTACCGTCGCGGGGCGTGTTGCCGGCTGGATTACACCTCGAGCCACCGACTGCGTGTCGGAACTGGCAGGCGTGAAAGTCACGGACGAAGCGGTGCATGTTGCCGCGGTGCCACGGCAGCGCATGCCGCTCGATGCCGTCATGGCACGCATCGCCACGGTTCTTAGCGAAAACGGCTGTCTGCGCGGCTGGCGCGACGAGCTTCTTGATGTCTATGGCGAAGGTCGCCGCTTGTGCGTGCTGGAACGCGCCGCCATGCGTCCGCTCGGTCTGTTGACCAAGGCCGTCCATTTGAATGCATGGTCGCCGGACGGGCGGTTGTGGCTGGCGCGCCGCTCCGACACCAAGGCGACGGACCCCGGCAAATGGGACACGCTGGTGGGCGGGCTGGCTGTGTCCGCCGAACCGCTAGACGTTTCCCTGGTGCGTGAATCGCTTGAAGAAGCAGGCTTGACGCCGGCCGACATCCAGGGCCGCTCCCCGCTACGCATTATTCTGCGCATGCATCGGCGTCTGCCCGAGGGCTACCAGGTCGAAGATGTGCTGGTCAGCGATTGCGTATTGGCTGATACGGTCGTTCCCTCCAACCAGGACGGCGAGGTGAGCGAGATTCGCCTGGTATCGCTGGAAGAAACCTGGGCGATGGTGGAGGCCGATGCCTTTACGCAGGAAGCCGAAGCCTGCATCCTCGACAGCTTGGCGATGCGTTGCAAGGCGGCCGCCGCCTGACTCTATCGTTTCTTCCTCCCCCTTGCCGACAAGGAGACGCCGATGAACAAGAACCCCTTTGTGCTTCCTGGACTTGGCCAGAGCGGCCCGTTGGGCCAGAACCCGATCCTGGCAAGTATGGAAATGATGCGTCAGGCGTGGGAGGGGCTCGCGTCTTCCGGCGGCTTGGACGCGTCGTCCACGATGGGACCGGTGATGTCCGTCGAGGAAATGGATAAGCGGATCGCCGATCTGCGCGCCGTGGAAAACTGGCTGCGCATGAATCTCTCCATGCTCAGCAGCACGATCCAGGGCCTGGAGGTCCAGCGCGCTACCCTCGCCACGTTGAAATCGTTTATGGACACCGGCATGGCATCCATGGCCACGGCTGCGAATGCGGCGGCGCCGGCTTCGACGCAGCGTTCGGGGACGAAGCAGGATGATCCCTCGACGCGCGCTACGTCGTCCAGCGCGTCGTCGACCCGTGCCACGGGGCCTGCGGCTACGCCTGCGGCTGGGGAGGCACCGGCGTCCGCGGCGGGCGCTGCAGAGTCTTCCGCCGGCGGCGCCGGTTCCGCGCCGGGGGGCAAGGCTGCAGGCGGCGACACCAAGTCGACAACTACTGCGCCGGGCGCCGCGGGCGAACAGGCCGACATTCTTGGTGCGGCGGCCTCTGCCGCGCAGGGCTGGTGGAACCTGATGCAGCAACAATTCCAGACGCTGGCGGCCGCCACGGCGGCGAGCGCTGAAAGCGCATTGGCGGACCAAAAGGCGAGCGATAAAAGTCGCGGCAAGGCCGGCGACAAGCCCGGCGGGCAGTCTGCCGGGGCGTCCTCCGCTAAGAAGACTGCCGCCAAGAAGACCGCCTCCACGAAGACCGCCGCTAAGGCGGGTACCGCACGCAAGAGCGCAAGCAAGTCGGCCACCGCCCGCAAGGCAGGGCGCAAGTCTGCGTCTTGACCCGACACTCGCGCCACATACTTACCGATCAAACGCCTGAAACGTAGACTGGAAGCCCACGCAATATGCTGAACATCGTCATACTCGCCGCCGGACTGGGGAAGCGCATGCAGTCCGACCTTCCCAAGGTGTTGCACCGCATCGCGGGCAAACCCATGCTGGAGCACGTGCTGGATAACGCTCGCGGCCTGCAGCCAGACCGCATTGTGGTGGTGACCGGGCATGGCGCCGAGGCGGTCCAGGCGGCATTCGCGGGAGACGATGGCCTGGTCTTCGCCCTGCAGCGTCCTCAGCACGGTACCGGCCATGCGGTACAGCAGGCGCTACCGCATTTGTTGGGCGGCGACGCGGCGGAGGACGCCACGCTCGTGCTTTATGGCGACGTGCCGCTCGTGCAGACCGATACGCTGCGCAAGTTGCTGGAGGCGCGCGGTACCGGACTGGCTTTGCTCACCGAGACCGTGGCCGACCCCACCGGTTACGGCCGCATCGTGCGCAACGACGCCGGCGAGGTCTTGCGCATCGTCGAGCATAAAGACGCTTCCGATGCTGAGCGCGCGATCGACGAAGTGAACACCGGCATACTGGCGGCGCCGACGGCACGCTTGCGCGACTGGCTGGGCCGTATCACGAACGACAACGCCCAAGGCGAGTACTACCTTACTGACGTGGTCGCGTTGTCAGTGGCTGACTCGGTGCCAGTGCGGGCGGCGCAACCCGCAGCGTCATGGGAGACACTGGGGGTGAACAGCAGGCTGCAACAGGCCGAGCTGGAGCGGGCCTGGCAGAAGGAACAAGCCCGCCGTCTGCTGGAGGCCGGCGTGACGCTCGCCGACCCGGAACGCTTCGATCTTCGCGGTGAACTGACTTGCGGACGCGACGTCTTCATCGACGTTGGCTGCGTGTTCGAGGGCAAGGTGACGCTTGCCGACGGCGTGCATGTCGGCCCCCACAGCGTCGTGCGCAATGCAAGTATCGGTCGCGGCACGCGCATTGAGGCCTACACGCACATCGACGAAGCCACCGTTGCAGACGACGCACGCCTTGGCCCCTACGCACGCTTGCGACCCGGTGCCGAGATCGGCTCGGAAGCGCACGTGGGCAATTTTGTTGAAATTAAGAAAAGCGTGCTGGGAGCAGGCTCGAAGGCCAACCATCTGGCCTATATCGGCGACGCCGAGATCGGTGCGCGCGTGAACGTGGGTGCCGGCACCATCACCTGCAACTATGACGGCGTGAATAAGCACCGCACCGTCATCGAGGACGACGCCTTCATCGGCTCCGACACTCAGCTGGTGGCACCCGTCACCGTTGGGAAGGGCGCAACGCTGGCGGCCGGTACCACGCTGACACGCGATGCGCCGGCCGGGAAGCTCACGCTTTCGCGCGTGCCGCAGGTAACCATCGACAGCTGGAAGCGGCCGCAGAAGAAAAGCTGATGGCAGGAAAGACGCGCACGAAGACCGACTCGCCGATAGCGGACGGGCTGCCTACGCCCCGCCGATATTGGGCCGTGGCGGTAATGATTCTCGGAATCACGATCACGGTCTTCGACTCCACCATGTCCAACGTCGCCTTGCCCGCTATCTCGGCGTCGCTGGGAATTCCCGCCAGCCAATCGGTGTGGGTCGTGCTGGCCTACAGTTTGACAGTCGTGGGCTGCATGCTGCCGCTGTCAGCAGTGGCCGAACGTGTGGGATTCCGTCCGATGTACGCGGCGGGCGTCACCCTGTTTCTGGTGGGTTCTGTATCTGCGGCCCTGTCGTCTAGCATGACGCAGCTCGTTGCGTCGCGCGTGGGGCAAGGGCTGGGCTCTGCGATGCTCATGTGCCTGTTCGGCGGGATCATGCGCAACACCTACCCCATGAGCAAGCTGGCAGCCGGGATCAGCCTCAACGCCTTCACGGTCGGCATCATGGCCGTGGTGGGCCCGACGCTGGGCGCCCTGCTGGTGCAATGGGCGTCGTGGCAGGCGATCTTCCTCGTCAATATTCCGCTGGGCCTGCTGTGCTACCTGGGCATACATCATCTGCCGGATATGCCGCGTCGCTCCGGTCCGTTCGACTGGACGGCGTGCGCGCTGAGCGCGGCGATGTTTGGGCTGGCGCTTTTTGGTCTGGAGACGTTGGGGCGAGACCCGGTATTGGCCGCGCTGTGCCTGGGCGTTGCCGCCGTGGTCGCATGGGTGCTGGTGCGTCGGTCGTGGGTGCAGTCGGCGCCAGTGGTGCCTGTCGATCTCCTGCGTATCCGTTCGGTCGGCTACGCGGTGGCGGCCTCCGCCTTCTTCTTTGCGGCCCAGACTGCGGCCTTCGTGGCTCTGCCTTTCTATCTGAAGTGGGCCTACGGCGCTTCCTACGCCCAAGTGGGCATGTATCTGGGCGCGTGGGCGATCGGCGGTGCGGTGATGGCACCGGCCTCCGCCTATACTGCGGCACGCTTTCCGGTGGCGATCCTGTGCTCGCTCGGGGCGCTGGTCATGATGCTGGGCGTATCCGGAACGTTGTTCGCCCCGCATGAAGACGGCGTATCGTGGCTGCTGGTATGCATGCTTCTGGGCGGGGTCGGCTTCGGCTTCTTCCAGACGCCTAACAATCGCGCCATGCTCGGCGGCACACCGCGTCATCGTAGCGGCGCTACGGGCGGTATGCAGGCCACCACGCGCGTCTTTGGGCAAGGCGTGGGCACCGCATTCGTCGGCGTGGCTTTCCAGCTCGGCAGTCAACACGGGCCCATGCTGGGTGTCATTGTTTCTCTCATTTTCGCCATGGCGGCGCTGGCAGTGAACGTCGTTCGCCATTTCGATCCCACTCCCGATGCACGTTTCTGATCATCAACCCATGCGTATCCTGCAATTGAACGTGGAACGAGGCTGGCGCGGCGGTGAACGCCAGACGCTGCTGACCATGCAACGCCTTTTGCAGGCGGGCCATGAAGTGGAATTGCTGGCCCGGGCGGGCGGCGAGCTGGCGCGGCGCGCGGGTGAGCAGGGCTTCGTCGTGCACGAATGCGATGGCTCGGTCGGCGCTTGCCGCTTTTTACTGGCACGCCGCGCGCTCTACGACGTGATGCACGCCCAGACCGCTAACACGATGAGCTGGCTGGCGTTCCTGCGGCCGTGGTTGAAGACCCGCATCGTGTTCACGCGGCGCACGGCTTTTCCGCTGCGTAAGAAGGAATCGCGCAATGCTTGGAAATGGCGTCAGGCGGACGTGCTTGTCGCTATCAGCGATGCCGCGGCCGCGGAGCCGCGCCGACTGGGTTTCGATGTCGTCGTCATTCCCAGTGCGGTGGAACTCCGGCCCCTGAACGTGGCGCATCTGGAGGCCTTCGCGCGTGAGCATCAGCTAGAAGGTCGGCGCGTGCTTGCCACCGCCGCCGCCCTAACGGTCGAGAAGGATCCCCAGACGCTGGTCCGCGCGGTGCACGCCTTGTCCGCCCAACGTAGCGACTTCGTCTTCTTGCACCTGGGAGCGGGTGGAAGCGAAGAGCAGGCCACGCATGAGCTGGTGAAGGAACTGGGTCTTGAGTCCATCTACCTCTTCGCCGGCTTCCATGAAGGAATCGAAGACCTGTATCGGCTGATGGACGTGTTCGTGCTTTCCTCCCGCCACGAGGCGCTAGGGAGCAGCGTGCTGGACGCCTTCCTGTACGGCGTGCCGGTGGTGGCCACCAATGCCGGTGGTCTGCCGGAACTGCTGGCGGACGGCCGGGGGCTGACGAGCGAGGTTGGCGACCCCGCAGCCTTGGCCGTCAACATGGCGCGTGTGTTGGACGACCCGGTCCTGCGCGCCACGATGACCGAGCGCGCCGCGGCCTACGTCGCAGCGGAACACGATCCCGACGTCATGCTGCAGCGCTACCTGGACGTTTATCGCTGAGTTGCTGGTTGGGGTCGGACCACGATCTC
>DATGNX010000004.1:0-8085 GCA_035306485.1 Burkholderiaceae bacterium | reverse complement strand
AACAGACCACTGGCATAAAGGCGCTGAATGGCCTCCGCTGCCTGTTCTTCGGTAAAGGTTTCTCCGACCTTCACCGGTACGTAAGTGAAGATCGTGCCGGGATCGACCCGCTGTACGCCATTCACCTGGATGTCCTTGACGACAAAGGGCGTGAACGCATGTGCCACGCCCGATACGAGCAAGGTGCTCAGCAAGACCGGCAGAGCGCGTCTCGCAAATGGAACTTTCCGGCTAAACGACATCCTGGGCGATCCTCGGTCAACTAAATGGTGGACGATTGTAAGGCACAACGACTTCAGCTGAAAAGCCGGCTTAAGTCATTGAAAAACGCAAGACTCATCAGTGCTGCAAGCAAGCCGAGGCCGATGCGCTGGCCCGTCATCAGCCAGCGCTCTGGAAGCGGACGGCCGCGCACGGCTTCCATCGCATAATAGAGCAGATGCCCGCCGTCGAGCATAGGAATGGGAAGAAGATTCAGCACACCGATACTGACGCTAATGAGCGCCATGAAGCTGATATAGGCTGCCAGGCCCACGCGGGCGGTCTGTCCGGCGTAATCGGCAATGGTGACCGGCCCGCTGACATTACGCAGCGAAACGTCGCCGAGGATCATCCGGCCCATCATCTTCAGCGAAAGTACGACCGTGTCGGCAGTGCGCTCGACGCCCCGCCAAAGACTCTCAAATGGACCATACTGCACTGTCACCATAGACAGGTCCGCGCCGAGCATGACGCCAATGCGCCCCACCTGCCTGCCTTCGGCGTCCTGTTCGGCCTTCGGCACGATACTCATGGACAGCGGCGTACCGTTACGCTCTATCGTGATCGGCAGCGCTACGCCGGCCGATTGCTGAACGCGCGCGACGACATCGGCGGCGGATGGTTCGCGCTGTTCACCTACGGCCAGAAAAACATCGCCCGGCAACAGGCCGGCGGCCTGCCCCACTCCCCCTTCCACCAACTCACGTACCAATGGCCGCGGCGTCATAAGGCTCAGGCCGGCTTCTGACATGGGATCGGCGGCATCCGGCTCGATCGGCGTCGCATTGAGCATGAGCCGGCGAGTACGCGACATACCTTCTCGTGTCTGCACCTCAATCTCGACCGTGCCCCCGGTGCTAAATGCGTCCATCAGCTGCCAACGGGCGTCGCTCCAGGAGGACACCGCCTTGCCGTCAATGGCGCGAATGGTGTCCCCAGCCTGGAATCCCGCGAGGGCGGCAGGCGTGTTAGCCGGAGGCGCCGCAACGACGGACGCAGGCTGTTGAGTACCGGCCATGCCGAGCACGGCGTACAGCAGAACGGCCAGCAAGAGATTGGCGATCGGTCCGGCAGCAACGATTGCCGCACGGTTGCGCAAAGGCTGGCGATTGAAAGCACTAGCGGCGGCCTCCGATGAATCCCCGGGTGCAGGATCGTCCTGGAACTTCACGTAACCGCCTAATGGAATCGCTGACAGCGCCCATTCGGTTCCGTTGCGATCCGTGCGCCGCAAGAGCACTTTTCCGAAGCCGACCGAGAATCGCTCTACGCGCACGCCACAACGACGCGCGACCCAATAATGGCCGTACTCGTGAAAGGTAATGAGAACGCCCAGCGCGATGGCAAAGGCCAAAAGAGTGAAGAGCATGGTGACCCGTATGAAACAGCGCCGGTCAGGCCTTCAGCGTACAGAGCTCAGCCGCCACGACCCGTGCCTGATGATCCTGGTCGAGGATGTCTCCCAAGGTAGCGGGAGCGGCGCAACGCAATGATGCCATGCGATCGAGACATTCGCCGATGATTTGCGGAATCTCAGTATAGCGAATGCGGCCCTCGAGAAAGCGTGCGACGGCCACTTCGTTGGCCGCATTCAGATTGATGCAGGACGATTGACCCGCGCGCAGCGCATCGAACGCCAATCCCAGACAGGGAAAACGCTTCAGATCCGGTTCCTCGAAGTCTAGGCGATTCAGGCGGGCCAGCTCGAACAGGCCGACACCGCTAGGAATACGCTCGGGAAAGCCCAGCGCGTACGCTATAGGCGTGCGCATGTCGGGCTGGCCCAGCTGCGCGAGTATGGAGCCGTCTTCATATTCCACCATGGAGTGCACCAGACTCTGAGGGTGGATCAACACCTGTATGCGGTCCGCCTCCATGGAGAATAGCCAGTGCGCCTCGATAACCTCCAACCCCTTGTTCAGCATGGTCGCCGAATCTACAGAGATCTTGCGCCCCATGCTCCAGTTTGGGTGAGCACAGGCCTGGGCGGGCGTCACATCGCGGAGCAGCTCAGCCGGTGTCGTACGGAACGGGCCTCCCGAGGCGGTCAGCAGCAGCCGCCGCACACCGCTGGCCGGTCGGCTGGGCGCACGGGAACGATCGCAGTCGTCGGGCAGGCACTGAAAGATGGCGTTGTGCTCACTATCGATAGGCAGCAATTCAGCGCCGTGATCGCGGACCGCCTGCATGAAGAGCCCGCCGGCGGCCACGAGCGCTTCTTTATTGGCCAGCAGAACACGCTTGCCCGCGCGCGCCGCAGCAAGCGCCGCCGGCAAGCCTGCTGTACCGACTATCGCCGCCATGACGGTGGTCACTGCCGAATCGGCCGCAGTATCGGCCAGCGCCTGCGCGCCGACGCGAACTTCCGGGGCGGGAGAGGATACTGGCCACAATTCGTCGAAGCGGCGCCGTGCCGCATCGTCGGGCACTACCACCACGCGGGCACCGGTCGCCATCGCCTGAGAAACAAGCTTGTCGATCCGGCTATATGCGCTAAGCGCGTACACACGGAAACGCTCCGGGTGCCGCGCGATGACATCCAGCGTACTCTCGCCGATGGAGCCGGTGGACCCGAGTACGCAGATACTTTGCATCGTCATTGAAAAACCGTTCCCGTCAGGAGGATCGCGACCGGCGCGACAGGCAGCAGCGCGTCGATGCGATCATAGACGCCGCCATGCCCCGGAAGCAGCCGACTTGAATCCTTAACGCCGGCACGGCGCTTGAGCAACGATTCGAACAAATCGCCGACAACGGAAATGGCTGCCAGCAGGCAAGCCAGCAGGAACACCACCGGCAGGGACCATTGCCGTGCCAGGATGTCGCCGAAGCTGCCAGGTACGGCGACCGTAGCCGTGGTCCATATGGCCGCTGCCACCACCCCGCCCACTGCGCCTTCCCAGGTCTTGCCCGGGCTCACAGCGGGAGCCAGTTTGCGTTTGCCGAATGCCCGACCAGTGAAATAGGCCGCGATGTCGGCGAACCAGATGAGCGCCATCATGGAGATCAGACACCACGCGCCGAAATCAACGTAAAAGCGAACCAATGCCGCCCAGGCGGCTGCGATTGCCACCACACCGAATACGCTCATCAGCGCATGGTGTCGCGGTGCATCTGTTCGGCCTTGCAGGACTTGCGGCAGAGCCAGGACAGCCCACGCCACCACAGCCAGCACCAAGAGCCCCGGATGCACCAATTGTTCAGTCGCAGGTTCCGCGCCCGTGGTAGGCATCCAGGTCCAGACCAGCCAAAGCAGGACGATACTGGTGAATACGGCGATCCACGGCGCCGCGGGCCGCCACGCAGCCCCCAACGAAAGCCTGAGCCATTCCCACAGCGCGCAGCCCGCCATGACGAGCAGGAGCACGATCAAGGGCCAGGGGCTGGGCGCGAGCAAGGCGCCAAGCAGAACCAGAAGCAGGACTACCGCAGTCAAGACTCTCTGCTTCAACATGGAAGCCCCCCCCTATACGATCCCGAGTTAATTCAGGCCTTACCGGCCAGTTGGGCGCTGGTGCGACCGAATCGACGCTCCCGCGTACGATACCATTCGAACGCCTCGTCGATATCTCGCGCAGCGATGTCCGGCCAGTAACGCTCGGTGAAATAAAGTTCGGTGTAGGCGAGCTGCCAGACCAGGAAATTGGAGATGCGCTGTTCGCCCCCGGTGCGGATGAAGAGATCCGGTTCCGGGGCATAGGCCATGGAAAGATACGGTGCCAGCGCCGTCTCGTCGATGGCCTGGGGGTCGGCACGCAAATCGGCGCGCTCCGCGAGCATGCGACGGGTCGCCTGAAGGATGTCCCAGCGGCCGCCATAATTGGCCGCAATGGTGAGATGCAGCGCGTCGTTTTCAGCTGTACGGGCTTCCGCGGCGCGAATCAATTCCTGCAGGCGGGGTTCAAAGGCGGAAAGATCGCCGATCACCCTGAGACGGACGCCCTGCTCTTTCAACTTGTCGACTTCTTTTTCGAGCGTCTGCACGAACAGACGCATTAGGAGCGACACTTCTTCTTGAGGGCGGCGCCAGTTTTCGGAACTGAAGGCGAACAGGGTCAGGTATCGCACACCGCGCCGACCGCAGACTTCCACGACCCGCCTCACCGCCTGTACGCCCTTGGCGTGACCGGCGGTACGGGGAAGGAAGCGTTGCGTCGCCCATCGCCCGTTGCCGTCCATGATCATCGCCAGGTGACGGGGCACGCCGGTATGTTCGGGTATGGAGAGCGTAGAGCTTTTGTGCATCGGGCGCATGGGCATGACGGATCAGACCGTCATGATCTCCGCTTCTTTCTGAGCGACAGTCTTATCGATTTCACTGACGTATTTATCCGTCAGTTTCTGGATTTCGTCTTGCATACGACGCTCGTCGTCTTCGGAGATTTCCTTGTCCTTGACGAGCTTCTTGAGTGCGTCGTTGGCTTCGCGACGCAGATTGCGCACGGCAACCTTGGCGTCCTCGCCTTCGCTACGCACGACCTTGGTCAGGTCGCGGCGACGTTCTTCTGTGAGCGGGGGCATGGGCACGCGGATGCTGTCGCCCATGGAAATGGGATTCAAGCCAAGGTCCGATTCACGGATGGCCTTCTCGACCGGGCCCGCCATGTTCTTTTCCCAAACCTGCACGTTGAGGGTACGAGCGTCCACCACGGTGACGTTGGCCACCTGATTCACCGGCACGGGCGAACCATAGTATTCAACGCTGACGTGATCGAGAATGCCAGCGGAGGCACGGCCGGTACGGATCTTGGCCAACCCGTTACGCAACGCCTCGACGGATTTTTCCATGCGGCTCTCGGCCGATTTCTTCACCTCAGAAAGACTCATTGCGGTTCCCTTTTATTTCAGACATGCACCAATGTGCCTTCGTCTTCGCCCGAAACAGCCCGCATCAGCGCTCCGGGCTTGTTGATCGAAAATACCTTGATCGGAAGCTTTTGGTCGCGGCACAGCGCGAAAGCGGTGGCATCCATGACTTCGAGGCGACGCACAATCGCTTCGTCGAAGCTGATGCGCGCATAGCGCGTTGCGTTCGGATCCTTGTTGGGATCGGCGCTGTAGATGCCGTCAACCTTGGTGGCCTTGAGCACGATTTCCGCACCGACTTCCGCGCCACGCAGCGCGGCAGCGGTGTCCGTGGTGAAGAAGGGGTTGCCCGTGCCGGCCGCGAAAATGACGACCTTGCCCTCTTCCAGATAGCGCAAGGCCTTGGGACGAATATAGGCTTCGACCACTTGGTCGATACGCAGGGCGGACTGAACTCGGGCGTCCACACCGCCATGCTTCAGAGCATCCTGCAGGGCAAGCGCGTTCATTACCGTCGCCATCATGCCCATGTAATCGGCCGTAGCGCGGTCCATGCCCTGTGCGCCCGGGGCGATCCCCCGGAAAATGTTCCCTCCGCCAATAACGATGGCCAGCTCGACCCCACTACGCGCCACAGTGACGATTTCTTCCGTCATGCGCAAGATGGTGGATCGGTTGATGCCGAACGCGTCCTCGCCCATCAGGGCTTCGCCCGAAAGCTTAAGGAGCACGCGCTTGTACGTTCTGGTCGACATGGAAGGAATCTCGGAAAACAAAAGCAAAGTTTAACTGAGGCGCCGCGGCCGCTCGGCCTAAGTCGGCGCCCCGGGACGCGCAGCCCCGTTTCGTGATCACGGCCGGACACCCGCTATAGGCGCCCGGCCGTGGTCAATACGCCCGACGCTTAGGCGTTGCCGGCGGCAGCAGCCACTTCGGCAGCGAAGTCCTCGGCCTTCTTCTCGATGCCTTCGCCAACAACGTACAGGGCGAAGCGATTCACCTTGGCGTTGTTTTCCTTGAGCATCTGCTCAACGCTTTGCTTGTCATTCTTCACGAAGGGCTGAGACAGCAGAGTGACTTCCTTCAGATACTTCTGAATGGAGCCTTCCACCATCTTTGCCACGATCTCGGCCGGCTTGCCGGATTCAGCAGCCTTCTGTTCGGCAACGGAGCGTTCGCGATCGATGTCTTCGGCCGGCACGCCGTCGGCGGACAGGGCCTTGGGCTTGGAAGCCGCAACGTGCATGGCGACGTCCTTGCCGACTTCTTCGGTACCGGCCAGGTCGACCAGCACACCAATGCGCCCGCCGTGAACGTAGCTCGACAGACGGTCAGCGGTTTCGAAGCGCTCGAAGCGACGCACCGACATGTTTTCGCCGATCTTACCCACCAGGGCGGCACGGACGCTTTCCACAGTGCCGTCACGGAAGGACAGCTCGCTCAGGGCCGCAACGTCGGCGGGGGCCTTCTCGGCGATCAGGCGTGCCAGATCGTTCACAAAGGCGATGAAGTCGTCGTTCTTGGCTACGAAGTCGGTCTCGCAGTTGACTTCGACCACAGCGCCGGTCTTGCCGTCGTCGGCAATGTACAGGCCGATCAGGCCCTCGGCGGTCACGCGTGCGGCGGCCTTGCTGGCCTTATTGCCAAGCTTGACGCGCAGAATTTCCTCGGCGCGGGCCAGGTCGCCGTCTGCTTCGGTCAGCGCTTTCTTGCATTCCATCATGGGCGCGTCGGTCTTCTCGCGCAGTTCCTTGACCATGCTTGCAGTGATTTGGGCCACAATTTTCTCCAGTTCGGTAAAACACGCCCCGGGAGGGACCGGGGCAGGTTCGAAGCATCTTCGGCGCCTGCCACCAGGGGAGGCGCCGGGAATCTCAAGATTCCCGTGCCAGCCGCTTATTCGCGGCCTTCCTCGGTATCGGCTTCGACTTCGACTTCGACGAATTCTTCGTCTTCAGCCAGCTCTTCGACGATGCCATTGAGCGCCTGCTCACGGCCTTCCAGCACGGCATCCGCCATGCCGCGCGCGTACAGCGCGATCGCCTTGGCCGAGTCGTCGTTGCCGGGGATCACGTAATCGATGCCTTCGGGCGAGTGGTTGGTGTCGACCACCGCGACGACCGGGATGCCCAGCGTGCGGGCTTCAGCAACGGCGATCTTGTGGTAGCCAACGTCGATCACGAACAGCGCGTCGGGCAGGTTGTTCATATCCTTGATGCCGCCGATCGACTTGTTGAGCTTGTCGAGTTCGCGCTGGAACATCAGGCCTTCCTTCTTGCTCATGCGCTCGGTGACGCCTTCGGCCTGCTGAGCTTCCATTTCCTTCAGACGCTTGATGGACGTCTTGACGGTCTTGAAGTTGGTCATCATGCCGCCCAGCCAACGGCTGTCGACGTAGGGCATGCCGCAGCGCTGAGCTTCTTCGGCCACGATCTCACGAGCGGCGCGCTTGGTGCCGACGAACAGTACCTTGCCACCACGGGCGGCAATTTGACGCAGGTATTTTTGCGCCTCGAGGTACTTGACGACGCTCTGCTCAAGGTTGACGATATGAATCTTGTTACGCTGACCGAAGATATAAGAAGCCATCTTCGGGTTCCAGTAACGGGTCTGGTGGCCGAAGTGGACGCCGGCTTCCAGCATCTGGCGCATGGTGATCTGGGGCATTGCTTGACTCCTGGATGTGGAACCGGCCCGCGGCCGTCATTGCGGCAGGATGCAGGGTGCCGCGGCACGGGGCCGGGGCGGTGGTTCCGGGGTTGGGCCTCCCTGGCGCTTCCGTGTCCGAACCTGCTTGCTTGCGGCAGGCACCCCGGCACGGGCGGTGGCGTCAGGTGTGTATTCGCCTGGCCGGGAAGGATCCGGCACCCTGCGCCCGGCGTGGGCGGCCCCGGACGGGGCGGACAGAGCCGGCGGAGTATAGACGCCAGGGAGGGTTGGCGGCAAACCGGGGTGGCGGCCCGGTCCGGGACAGGGCCCGGGCACGGAGGCATTTTGCCGCTCCCGGTCATTGCCGGC
>DATGNX010000003.1:0-2034 GCA_035306485.1 Burkholderiaceae bacterium | reverse complement strand
GCGGCGGACAGGCGATCCTTGTACTTCTTGCTGTCGCGGAATTTCAGGCGATCGACCGGCTCCAGATCGGCGCCGATTTCCTCACGGCCGTCGGCATCGAGGAAGATGTCGAGACGGGTACGCGCGTCGATACGCATGTGGTGCTGACACTTGGGACATACGTCCAGAGTCTTTTCCAGTTCGGGACGATACAGCACGGCCTCGCATGATGGGCATTTGTGCCACAGTCCTTCGGGTACCGAACTTCTCTGCGTTTCCGAGCGCATGATCGAAGGGATCAGCTTGTCTACCAGCCAGTTGCTCATGCTTTTATTCTCCACAGCTCAGTACCGGCGAGGCTTCTGCGATAGGCCTCAGGGCAAATCATCGTTGCGGCTGCAAGCCGGAAAGGCCTGCGGTTCCACCGCGTGGGCGAGACGCCAAGCGGCATTTCGCAAAAACTCAGTCGTCTGTCGCGAGCGACCCAAGCGGGCGCTCTCTTCCAGCGATTCGTTACTGGACGGCAGGGAGCGCCCAAGGGTCACATGACCGAGCGCACACGCTCGACGAATTCGCGTACCTTGGCGGCATCCTTGATTCCCTTGCTCTGCTCCACCCCGCCGCTGATATCCACGGCGAACGGGCGAACCTGCGCAATCGCCTGCTGCACGTTCTGCGCAGTCAACCCGCCGGCGAGAATCACTGGTTTAGGCAATCGGTCCGGGATCAGCGACCAGTCGAACATCTCGCCCGTGCCGCCCGGCACACCGGCCACGAAGGTATCCAGCAGGATCGCGCTGGCCCCTGCGTAGCGTGCTGCCTGGGCCTCGATGTCCTCGCCGGCTCTCACCCGCAGGGCCTTGAACCAGGGACGGCCATGCCCCTCACATTCGGCAGGCGTTTCGTCGCCATGGAACTGCAGGACGTCCAGGGGCACCGCATCGAGGATTTCACCGACCTCACAACGGCTGGCATTGACGAACAACCCAACCGTAGCGATGAAAGGCGGGAGCGCAGCAACGATTTGGCGGGCCTGTTGTACAGTCACGGCCCTGGGACTCTTGGCATAGAACACCAGGCCGATCGCATCCGCACCGGCTTCGGCTGCGACAAGTGCGTCTTCGACACGGGTAATCCCGCATATCTTGCTACGAACGACCGCCAATTGATTGCCTATCTGCTTGAAAGACAACGGATGGTAACAAAAGCGACACAGCCTGCAAGTGCAGGCACGCGAACATGGCCAACTCCTACCGCATACCAAATCCGTAGGGTGGATGGCCGAAGCCATCCACGCGGGCCGCGCTGAACCTGTCCGGACACCGTCCCGCTCTGCGGAAATCGCTGCACGCGTTTTCCACCCTACAAGCGCTTCGATCGCCCCAATGTTTACCTTTTGTGGCTACCAGCTCAACAGGGCTGATCGTTACGGACGTCAACCAGGCCCGAGAGGAAATGCGGCCCAAGGTAGCGCTCGGGCAGTTCGAACTCGGCAGGATAATCCACCTGAATGAGATACAGCCCGTAAGGATGCGCGGTGACACCACCCGTACGCCTCACTCGCGATTCCAGCACTTCCTTCGCCCACTCTACCGGCCGCTCGCCGGCGCCGATGGTCATCAGCACACCGGCGAAGTTTCTAACCATGTGATGCAGGAAGGCATTGGCGCGCACATCGATGACGATGAGTCGTCCATGCTGGAGCAGCTGCAAGTGATGAATGGTCTTGATCGGTGACTTGGCCTGGCATTGACGGGCGCGGAAAGCACTGAAGTCGTGCGTTCCCTCGAACGCCTTGGCCGCCTCGCGCATCCGCTCGATGTCGAGCGGCCGATGATTCCAGGTGACCTCTTCGGCCATGTGCGCAGGACGGATCTGGTCGTTGTAGATGACGTAGCGATAACGCCGCGCCATCGCACTGAAACGGGCATCGAAATGCGCCGGCATCTGCTTGGCCCAGGTCACGCTGATATCGCCGGGCAGGTTCATGTTCGCGCCCATTACCCAGGCATGCATGCTGCGCGTTACCGGTGTGTCGAAATGCACCACCTGGCC
>DATGNX010000002.1:0-24347 GCA_035306485.1 Burkholderiaceae bacterium | reverse complement strand
CTTGGCCAGCACGTCGGCGATCAGTTTTTTCTTGTCGGGAGCGTCCGCGGGTAGAGCGGCCACAGGCGCCTTGTTGGCCAAAGTGCGCGCGGCGGGACCGGACGGCTCGTCGTGCAGCCTTTCCAGCCGGCGGCGACGCTGCTCGTGGCGGCTGCGTGCCGCATCGGCGTCTGCGCGGGTCCATTCTCGGCCTGCCGGAATCATATCAATGCAGTCCACAGGGCAGGGCGGTACGCAAAGCTCACAACCGGTGCATAAGTCCGGTACAACGGTATGCATCTGGCGGTTCGCTCCCACGATGGCGTCCACAGGACAGGCCTGTATACACAAAGTACAGCCTATGCAGTGTGTCTCGTCGATCAGCGCAACGTACAGTTGGTCCGGTGTGCTTCCGCAAGACGCATCCAGCGGTACAACATCCTGATCAAGCAATTCTGCCAGCGCGGCGATGCCAGTCTCGCCACCGGGCGGGCAACGGTTGATCGGCGCGCTCCCGCTCGCCATGGCCTCGGCATAGGGCCGGCAGCCGTTGAAGCCGCACTGGGTACATTGCGTTTGCGGCAGCAGGGCGTCGATACGGTCGGCGAGGGAAGCAGTGGACATGTCGAAAAGCAGAAGCGGGGGGCAAGCCCCCCGCAAGTCGGTCGCCGGAGCCGCGCTGAACGCGGCCGGGTTATCGGTTTTTACGATCGGCGAATGAAGTCGGCGATCAAGGGGCAGATATCCTGGCGCCAGCGGCGGCCCGAGAAGATGCCGTAATGGCCGCATTTTACTGCGGTGTGGTGCTGCTTGCGTTTGGCCGGAATTCCGCTGCACAGGTCCAGTGCGGCACGAGTCTGGCCGAGGCCGGAGATGTCGTCCAGCTCGCCTTCGATGGTGAGCAGGGCCGTGTTGCGGATGGCCGCCGGATCGACCAGTGTCCCGTCGATTTTCCAGGTCTTGCGCGGCAGCTGGTGTTCCTGGAACACAACGCGGATCGTATCCAGGTAAAACTCGGCGGGTAGATCCAGAACAGCGTTGTACTCGTCGTAGAAGCGCCGGTGCGATTCTGCATCGTCGTCGTCGCCCCGCACCAAATCCAGATAGAAATCGTAGTGGGACTTCAGGTGCCTGTCCGGATTCATGGCGACGAAGCCCGCATGTTGCAGAAAGCCCGGATACACGCGCCGACCCGCGCCGGGATAGCGAGGCGGCACACGGTGGATCACGGTATCTTCAAACCAGGCATAAGGCTTCGTGGTGGCAAGCCGGTTTACCTGTGTGGGAGACTGACGGGTGTCAATGGGGCCGCCCATCATCACCATGCTGCGAGGCTGGCACGGGTCGTCTTCTGCGGCCATCAGGGAGACGGCGGCCAGCACGGGGACTGTCGGCTGACAGACGGAGATTACGTGGGTATCCGGACCGAGCCAGCGCAAAAAGTCCCTGACGTAGAACACATAATCGTTCAGGTGGAAGGCGCCATGCGAGAGCGGCACCATGCGCGCGTCGACCCAATCGGTGACGTAGACCTCGTGCTGGGGCAACAGGGCACGCACGGTATCGCGCAGCAGGGTGGCGTGATGACCGGACAGCGGCGCAACTAACAGGACGCGCGGGTCGTCTGCGCGCTTGGCCGGGAGGTCGCGCTGGAAATGAATGAGCTGGCAAAACGGCTTTTGTACGACCGTCTGTACCATGACGGCCACATTGCGGCCGTCGACGCGGGTCTGATCCAGGTGCCACAGCGGTTTCTCGTAGTCCTTGCCCAGCCGGTGAATCAGCTCGTAGGCGGCGGCCATGTGCCGGGACACCGGCGTATAGGCCAAAGGACTATAAGGATGAGAAAACAACTGGGACCCGGACTCGGTGAAGCTGGCCAGCGGGTTCAGGAAGGTCCGCTGGAGCTCGTGTAGGTCATACAGCATTTATTTTTCTTCCGTCATTATTGGTAACACTCTGACCGTTATTCTTTCTGACAGAACGGACCAGCCACGGCGCACGATACTAGCGTGATCTTATGATTCCGTGACAGGAATAGGGATTTACCAGTAATGAATGGCGCCGCCGAGAGCGTACGGGACTGCGCTCAGGTTTCCAGGTACTGTCGTTTGTTGGCCACACCGTTCCACTCGTCGGCTTCCGGCAGCGGATCCTTGGAGCGGTTGATCATTCCGAACTGGGGAGAGAGCTCGGCGTTTAGTGCAATATAGGGAACTTGGTCCTTAGGGACGTCCTCTTCCGCGAAAATCGCGTTTGCAGGACATTCCGGCACACAGACCGCGCAGTCGATGCATTCGTCGGGGTCAATGACCAGGAAGTTCGGGCCTTCCCGGAAGCAATCCACCGGACAGACATCGACGCAGTCGGTGTATTTGCATTTGATACAGTTCTCGGTAACGACGTGGGTCATTTCTAACTCCAGGAGCAATTACGGGATTTTACCTAATCCTGAAGGGCCCCTTTGGAACAACCCTGCAGCGAGTCCGGTTCGCCGCATGGCGTGGGCCGGCCGCAGTCTCCCCGCAAGGGCTGGGGAGCGGTATGCTATCGTGTTCCGAGCTCGTGGCATGACACCAGAAAGATGATCATCACCTCCCTGCTGGACACCGACCTGTACAAATTCACCATGATGCAGGTCGTCCTGCATCATTTCCCTGCCGCGCAGGTCGAGTATCGCTATAAGTGCCGCACGCCGGGCGTGAACTTGCGGCCCTATCTACAGGAAATCCGCGAAGAAATTCACCAGCTGTGCCAGCTGCGCTTCACGGGCGATGAGCTCGACTACCTGCGCGGCCTGCGCTTCATGAAGAGCGACTTCATCGACTTTCTGGGCCTCTTTCATCTGCCGGAACGCTGTATCGAGGTGTCGGAAGGCGAGAAAGAAGGCGAGATCGCCATTTCCGTGAAGGGGCCCTGGCTGCACACCATCCTATTCGAGATCCCGGTGCTGGCCATCGTGAACGAGGTCTACTTCCGCAACGTCTGCCGCGAACCCAATTGGGAGGAAGGCCGGCGCCGGCTTCAGGAAAAGATGGCCCTGGTTACCAGCGACCCGTCTCTAGAGGAATTCCGTGTGGCGGAATATGGTACGCGCCGCCGTTTCTCCAAGCGCTGGCACGACGAGGTTGTTCGCACCATGAAGGCCAGCATGGGCGCGCATTTTGCCGGCACCAGCAATGTCTGGATGGCCATGCGGCACGAGGTCACACCCCTGGGCACCATGGCGCACGAGTATCTGCAGGCATGCCAGGCGCTAGGTCCGCGCCTACGCGACTCACAGGTTTACGGCCTGGAGGTGTGGGCCCGCGAATACCGTGGCGATTTGGGAATTGCGCTTTCGGACACTTACGGCCTGGACGCCTTTCTGCGCGATTTTGATATGTATTTCTGCAAGCTGTTCGATGGCGCGCGGCACGATTCCGGCGATCCCTTCGCATGGGGAGAGCGCGTATTGGCGCATTTCGCCGCCAACCGTACCGACCCCCGCACCAAGACGCTGGTGTTCTCCGACGCGCTGACCATCCCGCGGGCGATCGAACTGGCTCGGCATTTTGCCGGTCGCTGCCGCATTTCCTTCGGCATCGGCACCAATCTAACCAACGATCTCGGGCACGAGCCGTTGCAGATCGTCATGAAAATGATTCGCTGCAACGGGCAGCCAGTCGCCAAAGTTTCCGACACGCCCGAGAAGACCATGTGCGAAGATCCCGCTTACCTGACCTATTTGCGTCAGGTATTTCAATTGCCCCCGGCATAAAGTTCCATTCGGAGAAAATGCAATGCAAGAAATCGAACGAGTCAACGTCGAGAAGCGCCTATCGGACATGGCTCTTTACAACGGGGTGGCTTATCTGGCTGGCCAGGTCCCGGACGACGCGAACCTCGACATGGAAGGGCAGACCAAGCAGGTGTTGGCCACGATCGACCGCCTGCTGGCCACGGCGGGCACCGACAAGTCGCGCATTCTCATGGCTACAGTCTACGTCGCCAACATGAAGGAATTCGATGCGATGAACCGCGCCTGGGATGCCTGGGTCGCACCGGGCAATGCGCCGCCCCGCGCCACCGTGGAAGCCCGGCTCGCCAATCCCGATTACAAAGTCGAAATCGTGGTGACGGCGGCGCTGCGTTGAGCGCGGCGACCTGAAATCGCTTCTGGGACGTTGTCAGGCCAGTAGTGCCGCTAGCGTTCCGCCTAGCTCAGCTGCTTGAGCCCGCTGCGCGTCGTCCAGTGTTTTCTCGGCCAGTATGGCTTCGGGCGTTTGGGCGTCCGTGTTCACGATGAGCACGGGGGCAACCGCCCGTAAGCGCCACCCCGTGCAGATACGCTCGGTTTGTCGCGCGGCACCGGTGCCGTCACTGCCAGCCGATATAGCAAGCGCGTAAGGGCGACCGCTGATGCGTTCCAATACGTCGTAGTAGCAGCGATCGAAGAATTCCTTCATGGCGCCGCTAAGCGAACCGAGATTTTCCGGTGCGCAAAAGAGATAGGCGTCGGCGTGAAGCAGGTCGTCAGCGCTTGCATCCGCGGCGGCCCGCATGACGACGTTCACGTGCTCTGCGGCACCGAGTTTGCGTAGGACTATATGCGCACTGTCGTGCGCTGCCTGTGCGAGCTGGCGGGCCGCACCCGTACGCGAGTGCCAGACGATCAGCAGGGTCCGGGAAGAGTCGTGCAGGGTCATATTGATATGTTCGCCGCAGCGAGTCGATCACAGTAGTATAGAGGGTTAGCTGAAGGCGCCCTTTTATTGGGCTTTTCCCATCATCATGATCAACCGCAGCGTACCTGATTCTGAATCGCCATTTGGCCTGGCCTGGCGCGAGAGAGCCGTCAAGGATCTCGACAGCGCCGGCTGCAACTTGCTGGACGACGCCATTTCCTGGGCCGGCGAAGCGTTGCGCGGCCGCCAGGCCGACACGGGAGAGCCGCTTGCCGGGCATGCGGCCGGTGTGGTGCTGATTCTTGCAGACATCGGCGCCGATGCCGAGGCGCGCGCTGCCGCGATTCTCACGATGCTGCCCGCCGACACGGTCGGCAAAGCCGAAATCGAAAGCGTGCGGAAAGCGTTTGGCGCATCCGTAGCGACCCTGGTGCAAGGTGCCAGAACATTATTGCGATTGGGGCATATCGCCAGTGCGGCAGCGCCCGACCGTGGTCCTCATGGGCAGGACCAAAAGGAGATGCGCCGCAAGATGCTGCTGGCGATGGCCGCCGACCTGCGGATCGTGGTGCTCAGGCTGGCGTCGCGCTTGCAGTCCCTGCGCTGGCACGCCGCAAGCAAGACGCCGTATCCCGTGGAGCTGGCACGGGAAACCATGGAGCTCTATACGCCACTGGCGAATCGTCTCGGCATCTGGCAGCTCAAGTGGGAAATGGAAGACCTGGCGTTCCGTTTCACGGAGCCCGACACCTATAAATCGATCGCTCGACAGCTCGAAGAAAAGCGGGTCGAGCGCGAGGCGTTGATCGAGGCCGCTGTTCAAAGGCTGCAGCAGGTCTTGTCGGAAGCGCACATCGATGCCCAGGTGTATGGGCGGCCCAAGCATATCTACAGCATCTGGAACAAGATGCGTAATAAAGGGCTTGAATTTCACCAGCTCTACGATCTGCGGGCATTGCGTGTAATCGTTGGCGACGAGCGCAGCTGCTATGCCGTGCTGGCGCTGGTGCATTCGCTTTGGACGCCTGTGGCGGACGAATTCGACGATTACATTTCGCGCCCTAAGCCCAACGGCTACCGGTCCTTGCACACAGTCGTGGCGGATGAGCAGGGGCGAAGCTTCGAAATACAGATCCGCACCGAGGAAATGCACCGCTACGCCGAGTACGGTATGGCCGCACACTGGCTGTACAAGGAGGCGGGTCCACGTGGCGGCAAAGTGGCGGCATCCTCCGGGTACGACCAGAAGCTAGCCTGGATGCGGCAATTGCTCTCGTGGGACGGCGACGATGCGGCCGCGCCCGACACTCCTGCGCCCGCGGAAGAGCGTATCTATGTCATGACCCCGCAGGCCAGGGTGATCGAATTGCCGGCCGGCGCCACGCCGGTGGACTTCGCGTATCACTTGCATACCGACCTGGGCCATCGCTGCCGTGGCGCGCGGGTGGACGGCCATATGGTGCCGCTCTCGACTCCCTTGCATACCGGGCAGACCGTGGAGATCATCTCCGCCAAGTCCGGTGGGCCTTCTCGTGACTGGCTCAACACTCAACTCGGGTTTCTGGCCAGCCCGCGTGCGCGCGCGAAGGTGCGCGCGTGGTTCAACGCGGTAGAGCTGCAGCAACGCATCGGTCACGGCCAGACCTTGGTGGAAAAAGAACTCCAGCGGCTGGGGAAAACGGCCGTGAGCATGGAGCAGTTGGCGCAGCAGCTTGGCTTTGCGCGAGCGGACGATCTCTATGTCGCCGTTTCCAAGGAAGAATTCAGCCTTCGCCAGATCGACTATCTATTAAGCGGCCAGAAGGCCAAGGACGAAGAGCAGGAGCCGGACGATTCGCTGCGGCTACAGCAGCTCGGATCCCGTGGCACGACGCGCATCGGCAAGAGCGGCGTTCTTGTCGTGGGGGTCGATTCGCTCATGACGCAGCTGGCCCGATGCTGCAGGCCGGCGCCGCCCGATCTTATCCGCGGTTTTGTGACGCGGGGTCGTGGCGTGTCGATCCACCGGAGCGATTGCCCTTCCTATGCGGCGCTGGCCCAGCGTCAGCCCGAACGGCTGATCGAGGTGGAGTGGGGCGATACCGGAGATACCGTGTATCCCGTGGATATCAGCATTCACGCCCAGGAGCGACCGAATTTGCTGCGCGACTTATCCGAAGTCTTCGCCAAGTTGCGACTGAACATCATCAGCGTGAATACGCAGAGCCGCCGCTCGCTGGCGCATATGGTGTTCACCATTGAGGTACGCAGCGGCGATCAGATTTCGCGTGTGCTGACTGCCCTGAACGAGCTTGCGGGCGTGGAAGCGGCCCGTGCATGACCCGCGGGGCGTCTTTCTGCGACACAGGGCTGCTAAAATGGCGGATTCGGTGCCTGACCACGCAGCTGCGATATTCGCGGCGCAATGAGAGAGTACAGATTTGGAACCCTACAACCTACCTGACGTCGACGGGCATTTTGGCCGGTTTGGCGGTTCGTTCGTGGCCGAGACGCTGGTGCATGCGCTCGATGAGCTCAAGGCGGCGTATGAGCGGTATCGTGACGATCCCGAATTCCTCAAGGAATTCCACTACGAGCTAAAGCATTTTGTGGGGCGTCCCAGCCCCGTGTACCACGCGAAGCGCTGGTCGGAGCAGCTGGGCGGCGCGCAGATCTGGTTCAAGCGCGAAGACCTGAACCATACCGGCGCGCATAAGGTCAATAACTGCATTGGTCAGATTCTTTTGGCCCGCCGCCTGGGTAAGCCGCGCATTATTGCGGAAACGGGCGCCGGCCAGCATGGCGTCGCGACGGCCACCGTGGCTGCGCGCTATGGCCTGGAATGTGTCGTGTACATGGGTAGCGAAGATGTCCGTCGCCAGGCGTCGAACGTTTATCGCATGAAGTTGCTGGGTGCCACCGTTGTGCCGGTCGATTCCGGCTCGCGCACGCTCAAAGATGCCCTGAACGAAGCCATGCGCGACTGGGTCACCAATGTAGAGACTACCTTCTACATCATTGGTACCGTAGCCGGCCCACATCCCTATCCCATGATGGTGCGTGACTTCCAGTCGGTCATCGGTAACGAATGCCTGGAGCAGATGCCCCAGGACGCCGGCCGCCAGCCAGATTACATCGTTGCGGCAGTGGGGGGCGGCTCCAATGCCATGGGCATTTTCCATCCCTATATCGATCAACCTGACGTCCGCCTCATCGGCGTCGAGGCGGCGGGCCATGGCCTGGAATCGGGTCAGCACGCAGCGTCGCTCAATGCTGGTGCGGTCGGTGTGCTGCACGGCAACCGCACCTATGTGTTGCAGGACGAGCACGGCCAAGTGACCGAGACGCACTCGGTGTCGGCTGGTCTGGACTACCCGGGAGTGGGGCCGGAACACGCGTGGCTGAAGGATAGTGGTCGCGCGGAATACGCCTGCATTACTGACGAAGAGGCGCTCAAGGCGTTCCATGATTGCTGTCGCTACGAAGGGATCATGCCTGCGCTGGAATCGTCGCATGCAATTGCGCAGGCGGTGAAGATGGCACCTACGCTGGGCAAGGACAAGATCATCCTGGTCAATTTGTCCGGTCGAGGTGACAAGGACATGCATACCGTTGCCGAATGCAGCGGCATACAGTTGTAATGGACGGGCGATTTCCCATGAGTGCTTCGAACGAGCGGCTGCAGGCCGCTTTCTCCCGGCTGGCCGGTCGTACTGCCCTGGTTCCCTACATAACGGCGGGCGATCCCTCTGTTGAGTCCATGCCGGAGCTCATGCATGCCTTGGTGAAGGCGGGTTCCGACATCATCGAACTGGGCGTTCCGTTCTCTGACCCCATGGCCGACGGCCCTGTCATTCAACGGGCGGCTGAGCGCGCCATCGCTCGCGGTACCAGTCTGCGCCAGGTGTTGGATATCGTTGCCCAGTTCCGTCGCGACGACACCACCACGCCTGTCGTGCTGATGGGCTATGCGAACCCGATCGAACGCATGGGCCAACAGGCTTTCGTCGATGCTGCGCGCGCAGCCGGTGTGGACGGCCTTCTGGTCGTGGATTACCCACCGGAGGAAATCCGGGAGTTCGCCGCGATGCTGGATGCGGCCCGTATCGACCCTATTTTCCTGCTTGCACCCACTTCCACCGAGGCTCGCATCCGTGCGGTGGCCGAGGTGGCACGTGGCTACGTCTATTACGTGTCTCTTAAGGGCGTGACCGGTGCCGGCCACCTGGACACAGAAGACGTCGCGCGCAAGCTGGACCTTATTCGCCGCCACGTGAAGATTCCAGTAGGCGTGGGCTTTGGCATACGCGATGCCGACAGCGCAAAAAAATTGTCGGAATGCGCCGATGCCGTGGTCATTGGCAGCAAGATTATCGAAACCATGGAAGCGGCAGTGAAATCCGCGAAGGCGGAAGGATTGTCGGAGCGTGAAAGCGATATGCGTGCCATTGAGGCCGCCGCCGCTTGGCTGGCAGGCATACACGCCGTGTTGGGCTGACCCTTCCAGGGCTTTATTTCTCCGGTACGGCCGGGAACATTCGGGAAAGAACAATGAGTTGGATAGACAAGATCCTTCCTCCAAGAATCAACCGTAACGGGGCGGATGCCGCTGCCGGCAAGCGGGTGCCGGAAGGCCTCTGGGTCAAGTGCCCGGCTTGTGAGTCGGTGCTCTACAAGGAAGACCTTAAGGCGACGTTGAACGTGTGCCCTAACTGCAGTCATCACATGCGCATTGGCGCACGGGCCCGCATCGACGCGCTGCTCGACGCCGAAGGCCGTGTGGAGATCGGGCAGAACACGCGTCCGGGAGACCCACTGAAATTCCGCGACACGCGTAAGTATCCGGAGCGCGTCGCCGAAGCCGTCAAACTGACCGGCGAATCGGAAGCCATGGTCGTCATGAGCGGCAGCGTTCATTCCGTGCCCGTCGTGCTGGCATGCTTCGAGTTTGCCTTCATGGGCGGTTCCATGGGTTCCGTGGTGGGCGAGCGTTTCTGCCGCGGCGTACAGGCAGCGCTGGAGAACCGCAGTCCTTTCGTCTGCGTGGCCGCATCCGGGGGCGCCCGCATGCAGGAGAGCCTGTTCTCGCTCATGCAGATGGCCAAGACCAACGCCATGCTGACGCGTCTTGCCGCGCAGCGCCTGCCTTTCATCAGCGTGCTCACCGACCCGACCATGGGCGGCGTGTCCGCCAGCTTCGCTTTCATGGGCGACGTCGTCATTGCCGAGCCTAAGGCGCTGATCGGGTTTGCCGGTCCGCGGGTGATCGAACAAACGGTACGTGAGAAGCTGCCTGAGGGCTTTCAGCGCGCGGAGTTCCTGCTCGAGAAAGGGGCGATCGACATGGTGGTCGATCGTCGCGAGATGCGCGAGGAATTGGCACTGCTGCTGGCACTGCTGATGCGCCAGCCCGCAGACGTCGTGGCCAACTGAATCTCCGCGGGGCTCCTGTCCCGCAGTCTCCGCCGAAAAAAGAACCCTGCCATTGCGAGATGGCAGGGTTCTTCTTTTATGTGGGCCGGCAAGCCTTTTTATGACTTTGCCTTCCAAGCGACGGTGTCTGACTCATGCACCGGCCTTGCGGCTGGCGCATGAGGCGGCGCTCTAAGCTCAGTTGGCACCCGCCTGGGTTTCCACCTGTTGCAGCGGTTCGCTGTTCAGCGTCGTATTCCGTGGCTTGCGCGGACGACCGAGGCGTACTGGAGCTTCTTCCACGGGTTCGGCTGCGGGCCGGTTGCGGGTCTCGATGAGCTGCAGACCGGCTGCCGCCGCGACGGATGCTGCGTCGATCGGCGCACTGCTGCCGTTCAGCGCGCTTGCCGTTGCCGGAACTTCCTTGGGCTCGGAAGGGGCTTCGGCCTGCGTTTCAGCGGCCTGCTCCGTGGGAGCCTGTGTGGCGGACACGGCGGCTTCCGGTGCTTCGGCGGTTGCTGACACTTCCGTTGCGACGGCTACCGCGCTTGCGTTCGCTTCTTCCGTAGCGGTTGTCTCAGCACTTGCGCCGGTGTCGGCCGGAGCGGAGGACGCTGTGGCTTCCGGCGTTTCGGCAGTCGCCGGCACTTCCGTAGCGGCTACCGCAGGTGTGGTGCCCCCTTCTTCAGTAGCCGGTGTTTCACCTTCCGTGGTTTCAACCGCCTGATCAGCTTGCTTGCTTTCCACGGTTACGGTGTCGACAGCTGCCTCGGCGATGGGCGCCTCAGTCGGCGCTGCCTCGCTGACGTCCGCTTGAGTGGCAGCTACGTTTGCCGCAGGTGCTTCGGTCACGACCGGGGTGACCACAGGTGCTTCGGCCACGACGTCAGCCTTGGCCTCAGGCTGAGTTTCCGTTGCGGCGACGGTTGCGGGCGCCACGGGAGCCGCGGTCGACGGCGTGGCAACACGTTGATCCGCAGTGTCGGCAGCAACGGCCTCGGCTGCGGCGGTTTCCGTAGCAACGGTCTCGGTGGCAACGGTCGTGGCAGCTTCCGCCTCAACAGCAGTGGACGCCGGAGCATCGGACTCGGTGGTATCCGAGTCGAGCGTCTCGGTCGCAGTCGCGTCCACGCCCTCGCCACTGCGGCGACCTCGGCGGCTGCGGCGACGGCGACGCTTGCGCTCGGGTTCCACCTGATCGTTGTCGCCGGCCTCCGTGGCGATCTCAGTGGTGACGGTTTCGTCGTCGGCGGCATTGGCTTGGGCAGTGCGACGAGCTTCCGTCGCTTCAGTGGCGGCGGCTGCGGCTGCGGCGACGGGTACGGACGCATCGCGGCCGGAGTTTGCCGGCAGGTCGGCGCTCTGTGTTTCCAGAACGTCGTTATTCACTGGGGTTTCGGTCGCCAAACCTTCCTCGTTGCGGCGACCACGACCGCGACCACGGCGACCGCGGCCGTTGCGTGTGGGCGTCTGGTTGTCGCCGCTTACGGTTTCGGCGACAGGGCGTGACGTCGGTGTGCTGACGGGCTGGCGATCGGCCTCGGCAGTGGCGTTGGCCGGACGACGGCCGCGACCGCCATCCTTGCGTGCCTCGCCTTCAGGGCGACGTTCGCGGCGGCGATTCCGGTCGCCACGCTGTTCGGAACTGCGCTCACCACCGCGACCGCGTCGCGCTTGCGTGGTGGGTGCCGGTTCGGCAGCCGGCTGAGGCGCTGCGGCAGGCGAGGTCCCGCCGGTGAGCCAGTTCATCAGGCGTTTGAAGAATCCACCGCCACTGGCCGCGTTGGCTTCGACGGCCGTCTTACGGGTGTCAGCCGCCGGCTGATGCACCGGGGCGGGCTGTGAATGGGTGATGCTCTTGACCAGGGCTTCGGGGCGAGTCTTGGCTTCTTGGGCGCGAGCGGGGGCCCAGGTAGAGGGCTGCTCGGGCTCATCGGCCAGATCGAAGCTGGATTTGTTGTCGTCCAGTCGTGGATCGTCGTGGCGCAGCCGCTCGATATGGTGATGCGGTGCTTCCAGGCTCTTGTTCGGGATGAGGACCAGGTTGACCTTGAGCCGGGATTCGATCTTGGTGATGTCGTTGCGCTTCTCGTTGAGCAAGAAGGTGGCGACGTCGACGGGTACCTGGGCATGCAGGGCGGCTGTGCCTTCCTTCATGGCCTCTTCCTGCAGCAGGCGCAATACATGCAGCGCGCTGGATTCCGCGTCGCGGATAACGCCTGTACCCGTGCAACGCGGGCAGGTCACGTGGGAACCTTCGTTCAGAGCGGGGCGCAGACGCTGACGGGACAGCTCCATGAGGCCGAAACGCGAGATCTTGCCCATTTGCACGCGAGCGCGATCGAAGTGCAGGGCATCTCTCAGCCGCTGTTCGACGGCGCGCTGGTTCTTGCTGTCCTCCATGTCGATGAAGTCGATCACGATGAGGCCGCCCAGGTCTCGCAGACGCAGCTGGCGGGCCACTTCATCCGCCGCTTCCTGGTTGGTACGCAGGGCGGTTTCTTCAATGTCGGCACCGCGCGTGGCGCGTGCGGAGTTCACGTCGATGGCGACCAGCGCTTCGGTGTGGTCGATGACAATCGAGCCGCCCGATGGCAGTTGAACGGTACGGGAGTACGCCGTCTCGATCTGGTGTTCGATCTGGAAGCGGGAGAACAGGGGGATGTCGTCGCGGTACAGCTTCACGCGATGAACGTTGTCGGGCATGACCACGCTCATGAAGGCGGTGGCCTGCTCGAAGATATCGTCCGTGTCGATCAGGATCTCGCCGATTTCCGGAGAGTAGTAGTCGCGGATCGCGCGGATGACCAGACTGGATTCGAGATAAATGAGAATCGGCGCCTTGTTCTCTTTAGCGGCGCCGTCGATGGCACTCCAAAGCTGCAGAAGATAGGACAGGTCCCATTGCAGCTCTTCTACGCTGCGACCGATACCCGCGGTGCGGGCGATGATGCTCATGCCCTGCGGGACATCGAGCTGGTCCATGGTCTCGCGCAGTTCCTGGCGGTCTTCGCCTTCCACTCGGCGCGAAACACCACCGCCACGGGGATTGTTGGGCATCAGAACCAGGTAGCGGCCGGCGAGCGAGATGAAGGTCGTGAGGGCGGCGCCCTTGTTCCCGCGCTCTTCCTTCTCGACCTGAATGATCAGTTCCTGGCCTTCGTGAAGCGCGTCCTGGATACGCGCCGTGCGGACATCGACGCCTTCCTTGAAGTAACTGCGCGCGATCTCCTTGAACGGCAGAAAGCCGTGACGCTCTTCGCCGTAGTTGACGAAGCAGGCTTCAAGCCCGGGTTCGATGCGAGTAATTACGCCCTTGTAGATATTGCCTTTGCGTTGTTCACGCCCGGCGGTTTCGATGTCGAGGTCGATAAGTTTCTGACCGTCGACAATGGCAACGCGAAGTTCTTCTTGGTGCGTTGCATTGAACAACATCCGTTTCATGAGTGCGATTCTCCGTAGTCATGGCGCACCGTTCATCGGCGCACGACCGCGGGTCACTCGGTGTGGGGCGTTGAATTCGCAGCAAGAGGGGGCCTGATGAACGTGATGATGCAGCGCCCCCCGGTTTGTCAGGAGGGCACTGCGCACCCTTGTGGAGGGGTGCGCGGTTCAGTCAGCACTGAGGTCAAGGTCACTGTAGTGGTTGACGATAAAAAATGGCTGGGAACGGCAGTCGCGGTTACGCGCCTGGTGCAAAAAAGAATGACAAAAATTCTGCGGTGATTCATTGCCGCACGCGGAGACCGGCTTTTCTGCATGCAGCGGGCATTTTGCTCTTCCGCTGCCATGTGGGATTTCCGGATCCGGCGACCTAATGACCCAGAAGCTGAAAGTGGGGCAGTACAATGGAGCCTGTTCGCCCAACGGAGACGCACCCTTGCATCTCTACGCTGGCGTTTTTTTCAGCTTCTATAGGCTGACGCGATTATATGCCTGTTTCCCCTACGCGTAAAACGGTTGTTCGCCCTGACGAACGACCGGCAGTGCGCATGCTGGCCATCGATGACGAATCCGCAGGTCAGCGTGTCGACAATTTCCTGATCCGGATCTGCAAAGGCGTTCCCAAGAGTCATATTTATAAGGCCATCCGGGACGGCCAGGTGCGCGTAAATAAGGGCAGAGTTCAGGCTGACTATCGGTTGGCCTCCGGTGACCAGCTGCGCGTGCCGCCTTTGCGCCTTCCGGCGGCCGGTGAGCCGCGCAAAGTGCCGCCCTTGGCATTTCCCGTGGTATACGAAGACGATGCCATGGTCGTGATCGACAAGCCGGCCGGCGTTGCGGTCCACGGGGGCAGCGGGGTGTCTTTCGGTGTGATCGAGCAAATGCGTGCCGCGAGGCCGCAGGCGCGCATGCTTGAATTGGCCCACCGTCTCGATCGCGAGACCTCCGGTCTTCTGATCATTGCCAAGAGCCGGAAAGCCTTGTTGTCTCTGCACGACATGATGCGCGAGAGCGCCGGGCGCAAGATGTACCAGGCGCTGGTGGCCGGCGACTGGGTGAACGACAGGCAGCACATCCGCAAGCCACTGCTCAAGTGGCTGACAGCGGACGGCGAGCGGCGCGTGAAAGTGGATCCCCAGGGCAAACCCGCGCATACGATCGTCACACGGCTGAAGCGTTATGGTCGTTACACTCTGGTCGGTGCGGAACTTCGCACCGGTCGGACGCATCAGATAAGGGTGCACCTTGCATCCTCGGGCCACGCCATCGTGGGCGACGATAAGTACGGCGACGATGCGTTGCGGCTGCAGTTTGCGCGTCTGGGCTTCAAACGGATGTTCCTGCACGCGGCGCGCTTGGAGATTCCACATCCCCTTACGGGTGAGCCCATGGTGTTCGAGGCGCCTTTGCCGCCGGCCTGTGTAGAAATCCTGAAGTATCTGGAGCAAGAAAAGTGAAGCGTTACAAGGCAGTCATTTTCGATTGGGACGGCACGGTGATGGACTCCACCGCGTGCATCGTGGGCGCCATCCAGGCGGCCTGCGTGGATCTGGAGGTACCGGTTCCTTCCAGCGAAGACGCCAGCTGGGTGATTGGCCTTTCATTACAAAGCGCGCTGCAGCGTTGCGTGCCCTCGCTCTCGGATGATCAGGTGCCCCTGTTCATCGAGCGCTATCGTCACCATTTCTTTCTGCAGGACCAGCAACTGTGCATGTTCGATGGCATCGTGCCGCTGCTCGACGAGCTCAAGGCAAAGGACGTGCGCTTGGGCGTGGCGACCGGCAAGACTCGCGTCGGCCTGGATCGCGTCCTGCAGGCCCAACAACTGGCTGACCGCTTCGACTACACGCGTTGTGCCGACGAATCGCAAGGCAAGCCGCACCCGGCCATGCTGTTCGACATCATGAAGCGGCTGGACCTCGCGCCCGAACATGTGCTCATGGTGGGTGACACCACGCACGACGTGCAGATGGCCACCAGCGCCGGTGTGGACAGCATGGCGGTCACCTATGGCGCACATAGCAAACGTACACTGTTAATGTCGGAACCCACTGTCATGGTTTCCAGTGTGCGCGAAATGCGCAGCTGGCTTACCGAATGCCTCTAAGCGTTCACGGCGGGGCGGGTTCACAGCCAGGAGTCCGCGTATGTCTCGAATTCACGTTCCGCCCATTCCGGCGTCCGAGATCACGCCCGAGCCCGTGTGGCAGGGCCGGCGCCGCTGGTTGAAGCAAGCAGCGGCCATGGGGGCTCTGGCTGGCGCGGGCCCGGCAGCGCTGGCGGCGGCCGACGAGGATACGCTGCCGGAACTCAAAGGCCGCGCCAGCCCCGAATTTTCCGTAATGGACAAGCCGACCGTCTGGCGCGACATTACCGGCTACAACAATTTCTACGAGTTCGGTACGGATAAGAGCGATCCGCGTCGGAACGCGCATCGTATGGTGACCGAGCCGTGGACGGTCGTGGTGGAAGGCGAGGTTCTCAAGCCCCGCACGTTTGACATCGATGCGCTGCGAAAACTCGCGGCCATGGAGGAGCGTGTATACCGGCTGCGCTGCGTGGAAGCATGGTCCATGGTGATTCCGTGGGTCGGTTATCCCTTGTCGGAGTTGCTGAAGCAGGTGGAACCCACCGGCAACGCCCGTTACGTTACCTTTGAGACCGCCCTGCAGCCGGACGCCATGCCCGGAACGCGGCGCGGCATACTCGACTGGCCGTACGTGGAAGCGCTGCGCATGGACGAAGCTATGCATCCGCTGACCTTGCTGGTGTTTGGTCTGTACGGCAAAGTGCTGCCCAATCAGAATGGGGCGCCGTTACGTTTGGCGGTTCCCTGGAAATACGGATTCAAGTCGGGCAAGTCCATCGTGCGTATCCGCTGTGTGGAGGAAATGCCGCGCAGCAGCTGGATGATTGCCGCGCCGACTGAATACGGGTTCTACGCTAACGTGAATCCCGACGTCCCGCATCCTCGGTGGAGTCAGGCCACGGAACGGCGCATCGGCGATCACATCCTCGCGCCGCGCGTCAAGACGCGGATGTTCAACGGATATGCTGAACAGGTGGCGGGATTGTATTCCGGCATGGATCTGCGTCGTGACTTCTAAAGCACCATTGCGGGCTGGGGCGGCCAGCTCGCCGGGGTCCCGCAAGCAATGGACCGGCCGCTCCATTTCGCGCTTCAAGCCCTTGCTGTTTCTCGTCTGTCTTTACCCCTTGTTCCGGTGGGTGGCGTTGGCGACCGGCGAGGAAGGTCTGGGCGCCAATCCCCCAGAATTCCTGATTCGTTCCACTGGAATATGGGCTTTGGTGATGTTGTGGCTCACCCTTTGCGTGACGCCGTTGCGGCGGCTCATCGGGCAGCCGGCCCTGGTGGGCGTGCGGCGCATGCTGGGCCTCTTCAGCTTCTTCTATACGGCGCTGCACGTATTGGGGTGGGCCTATTGGGAACGCGGCTGGTCGCTAGCTGAAATGTGGGCGGACATCATTCAGCGCACGTTTGTCTGGGTCGGCGTGCTCGCCACCGTGCCCATGCTCTTGCTGGCGTTGACATCCACTCGTGGCTCGATGCGACGGTTGGGTCGGCGCTGGCAGCAGCTGCACGCCGCGATATACGCCATCGCGGTGTTGTCGGTCTGGCATTTTTGGCTGGTGCGCGCCGGTAAGGTGGATTTTCGCGAACCCCTGATCTATGCAGCCGTGCTGGCCGTCATGCTGACGGTACGCTATTTAGTGCGGCGCCCTCCGCCTTAAGAGGGCGATACCCACGGGCGCAGGGATTAAGGTTCAAGGCGATGCCTCGGGTCCTGGGGATAGGCTTTCAGGCTGGCCGGAGCGACTATGGCAAAGCATCCAGAATGGCGATGGTTTCTGCATCCGGCTCGCCGTCGTGGCGTGCCGGGCGATAGTGCAACTGAACCGCGCGCAGCACGCGTCGTGTGGCCGCGTCCATTACGCCGGTGTCCGGTGCCGAATAGCCGGCACGGCGAAGTTTCTGCTGAATATCCGCCATGGGGGGAAGCCCTTCGCTTTGATAGCGCGAGACCGCGCGAGCGAACTTGTCGGCGTCGTACCAGCGCCCGAGTCCCGCATCGGCCAGCCGCTTCCAAGGAAAGAGCGGCCCGGGATCCTGCTTGCGACCTGGGGCAATATCGCTGTGGCCGACGATGTTGCGCGGCAACACCTGATGACGGGCCACGATATCGCGCAACAGGGTGATCAGGGTATCGATCTGGGCGTCGCCGTAGGGCTGCCACTTGTCGCCAACCGGGCCGGCATTGACGATCTCTACGCCGATGGATGTCCCGTTCAGGTCGCTGCGGCCGTACCACTCACTTACGCCGGCATGCCAGGCGCGGCGGCTGTCATCGACGAGCTGGTAGACGCGCGGTGGATTTTCATCAGTGATCAGGTAGTGGCTGCTGACGTTGCGTGTCGAGAGGATGTCGATCGAGCGCGGAGTGTCAGCCGCCGTGTAATGGATCACGACGGACGAGACCCGGCTGCTGTGACTCACCGCCTGGATACTGCGGTCGATGTCCAGGGAGCGGGGTCCGGATGCGCAACCGGCCACAAAGACGGCGGCGCTCATAACTATGAGCGCGGCTGCGCGTCGGCGTGCGGCTTGCCAGCGCGTCATCGGGACGCGAGGAACAGGAATAGGGTGGGTTGCTTGGCCAGCTCGGGAGCGGGGCGCTGCTTCCATTCGGCGATGCTGTAAGTGCGTATACATTCGTCCGGTGTTGTGAGAGAGCGTGCCACGCATAGCCGGGTGTCGCCTTTCAGGCTCTGCAGCAGGCTTTGAAACATGGCATCGTTCCGGTAAGGGGTCTCGATGAACAGCTGAGTTTGTGCCTGCTGTCGCGAGGCGGCTTCCCAGGCTTTAAGGGTGCGGGCGCGTTCATCTGGCTTCACGGGCGCATAGCCGTGGAAGGCGAAGCGCTGGCCGTCCAGACCGCTGGCCATGAGGCCCAGCAGCAGGGAAGAGGGCCCCACCCACGGCGCCACGCGTATGCCCATGGAGTGCGCCATTTCGGCAACCCGTGCGCCGGGATCCGCGACGGCCGGGCAGCCGGCTTCAGACACTAGGCCGATTTCGCCGCCTTTACGCAGCGGCTCCAGCCATTTGCGGATCTGCTGCGCATCGGTATCCCGCTGCAGCGTGTGGATGGTGATGTCCTGCAATGGCCGTTCCGTACCCACCAACTTGAGGAAAGCGCGGGCAGTCTTGGCGTTCTCCGCAATATAGATGTCTAGGCGGCCCGCCAGGCGACGAACGTCTTCGGGCAACCACGTTGAAATGGGGGTTTCGCCCAGCCCCACCGGGATCAGGTGCAGAGTTCCGGCGCTCATTCGCGACCTCCCCTCTGGGTCAGCAAAGGGTTCATGCCAAAGCTGCGCAACATGCGAGACAGGGCAATCAGCGGCAGGCCGATGATGGCCGTGGGGTCATCCGACCGCATGGATTCCATCAGAGCGATGCCCAGTCCTTCCGCCTTGGCGCTGCCCGCCGTGTCGTAGGGGCGTTCCCGCTGTAGGTAGTGTTCGATTTCATCGGGGGCCAGTTCGCGGAAGCGGCAGGTGGTAATGACGTCGTCGACTTCCTCGCGCAGGCCATCCGTCACGCACAGCGCGCTGTGAAACTCGACGCTGCGGCCGCTCAACAGACGCAGTTGAGCCGTAGCAGCGGCGTGGTCGCCTGGTTTGCCGATCGCCTTGCCGTCGATGGTGGCGACCTGGTCCGAACCGATCACGAGGGCGCCGGGATGGTGCCGTGCTACTGCCGTTGCCTTCGCGCGCGACAGGCGCAGGGCCAATGCGGCGGGGGATTCGCCCTCGAGGGGCGTTTCATCGACTTGAGGCGGCATGGCCGTGAAGGGAATGCCAAGACGTTGCAGCATGTCCTGACGGTAGGACGAGCTTGAGGCTAGAATGAGACGCATGAGGAAGGGTTGGTCGCTGTACGGATTGACTCGGAGAGTGCCAAACAGCTATTATTCTACGTTTTCTCAGGCAAGGGCGTGGATAAAGTAGCCATGGGTAAGAACGTGACACCGGTAACTGCGCACCGGCAACTGCGCCGGTGAATACCCAGCTGGATACCTGGAGTCTAGCCCGGATGCAGCGCACGCTTAACGGCGAGGCTGCGTTATCGGCGTTTTCGCGGCTGCTTTCGGGCCAGCCCGAACAAGCGCCGTCCAAGGTTAGCTGGGAAGTCTCCGGCGAGACTGATGCGCTGGGCCGGCGTTACCTGACGCTGCATGCCCACGCTGTGGTCACGCTCGAATGCCAGCGCTGTCTGGGCCTGTTCGATCTGGAACTTAAAGCGGACAGCCGCTTGGAACTGGTCGAGACGGAAGCCGAGCTCGAAGCCGAAGATGCCGAAGAAGAAGATCCGGAAACCCCGGATCGGGTGCTGGGGTCCACACATTTCGACCTGCAATCGCTGGTCGAAGATGAGCTGATCCTGGTTTTGCCTTATGTGCCCAAGCACAAAGTTTGTCCGTCGTTGCCCAAAGCGCTGGAAACAGCCGAAGGCAGCGATACCCGCCGCCCATCACCGTTTTCGGTGCTGGCGGAATTGAAGAAAGATTGATCTAACAGGAGTCACCATGGCCGTTCAGCAAAACAAGAAAAGTCCGTCGAAGCGCGGCATGCACCGTTCGCACGACTTTCTGACCACGCCCCCCACGGCAATCGAGCCGACCACGGGCGAACTGCACCTGCGTCACCACATCAGCCCCAACGGCTTCTATCGCGGCCGCAAGGTTCTGAAGACCAAGAACGACGAGTAATCCCGTCACGTAACATTCGAGCACGGCAGGGATTCCCTCCTAGATGTCCTCGGCATCCATACGCATAGCAGTCGATTGCATGGGTGGAGATCACGGCTTGTCCGTGACCATTCCCGCCGTACTGCGGTTTTCTCAGCAGCACCCCGACACGCATTTCCTGCTGGCGGGTAATGCCGATGCGATCCGCAAGGCGCTGGCCGACGAAAAGGTCGCAGACCACAGCTGGTACGAAATCCTGCCCGCTACGGAAGTCGTCCTCATGGACGACACCGTGGAGGTTGCGCTTCGACGCAAAAAGGATTCCTCCATGCGGGTCGCCATACAGGCGATCAAGGACGGTCGCGCCGATGCCTGCGTATCCGCAGGCAATACCGGCGCACTCATGGCGGTGTCGCGATACGTGCTCAAGACGCTGGACGGCATCGATCGTCCCGCCATTTCCACCTCTATCCCCAACGTTAAGGGCGGCGCCACCACGGTGCTGGATCTTGGCGCGAACGTGGACTGTTCTGCAGAGCACCTCCTGCAGTTCGCGATCATGGGTACTGCGTTGGTCAGTGCGCTGGACCAGCGTCGCCAGCCCACTGTCGGTCTGCTGAATATCGGCGAAGAAGTCATCAAGGGCAACGAGGTAGTCAAGCAGGCGGCCGAGCTGTTGCGCAAAAGCGGCCTGAATTTCTACGGCAACGTGGAAGGCGACGATATCTGCAAGGGGACGGTCGACGTCATTGTCTGCGACGGTTTCGTGGGCAATGTGGTGCTGAAGTCTATCGAGGGCGTTGCCAAGATGGTGGCGTCCATGATGCGCGCCGAGTTCACTCGCGACGTCTTCTCCATGGGCGCCGGCGTGATTGCGCGGCCGGTCCTGAACCGCCTGCGCGATAAGGTCGACAATCGTCGCTATAATGGCGCGGCGCTGCTGGGGTTGCGCGGCATCGTCGTCAAGAGCCATGGTTCGGCCGATGCCTACGCCTTCGGCCATGCACTTCAGCGCACGCGCGAAGCGGTTCACAATGGGCTGCTTGCCGGCACCACGCTCGCTATCGAGCATTTGCATAAACGCATGCGGGCAGCAGCGGTCGATACATCGGACGAAACGCCCGCCTAGCGCCCAACGGTGCACGAGCGGAGCCTGGAAGCACACTATGCCTTATGCCAAGATAATCGGTTCGGGTGGCTATTTGCCGCCTCGCGTGGTCTCCAATGATGAACTGGCGGCCGAGCTGGCGACCAGGCAGATTGAAACCTCGGACACCTGGATCACGGAACGCACCGGCATTCGGCAGCGGCATCTGGCCGACCCCGGCGTCACTACCAGCCAGCTGGCTACCGAAGCGGCCAGAAAGGCGTTGGCTGACGCGGGCGTTCAGGCCTCCGAGCTTGATCTCATCATCGTCGCCACCTCCACACCCGATTTCATCTTTCCCAGCACGGCGTGTCTCGTGCAGGCGCAGCTTGGCAATCAGGGCGCCGCAGCGTTTGACGTGCAGGCGGTATGCAGCGGCTTCGTCTATGCGCTCACCACGGCCGATGCTTTCATTCGAGCGGGTCGCGCAAAAAGGGCGCTGGTTATCGGCGCGGAAGTGTTCTCCGGCATTCTTGATTGGAACGACCGTAGCACCTGCGTGCTATTTGGCGACGGCGCCGGTGCCGTTGTCCTGAGCGCCTCCGAAGAGCCGGGCATCATCGAAACACAACTGAACGCGGACGGCAGCCAGATGAAGATCCTGCACGCCGCCGGCAACGTGGCGGGCGGTAAGGTCACCGGCGACCCGTTCTTGCGCATGGACGGGCAGGCCGTCTTCAAGCTGGCGGTGACCTCGCTGGCTGCCTCGGCGCAAAGCGTTTGCGAACGTGCGGGCGTCACGCTGGACGAAGTGGACTGGATGGTTCCGCATCAGGCCAATGTCCGCATCATCAATTTCCTGGGCCGCAAGCTGGGCTTCCCGGACGAGAAGGTCGTGATCACGGTCGACCAGCATGCCAATACTTCCGCGGCCAGCGTGCCGCTGGCCTTCGACGCCGCTCGGCGAGATGGCCGCATCAAATCGGGCGATCTCGTGCTGATGCAGGGCGTGGGCGGAGGTTTCACCTGGGGTTCCGTGCTGGCACGCATGTAGCCAGCCGTACTCTCTTCGTGCCGCATGCGGCTTCCATTCCAACTCCTAAAAGAATGAAGTCATGAAAATTGCTTTCGTGTTTCCCGGACAGGGATCACAGTCGGTTGGCATGCTCGATGCCTGGGCCGAGAACGTGGCCGTGCGTCAGAGCATGGAGCGTGCATCCGAGGCGCTGGGTCAGGATCTCTCCGCGCTGATCGCTCAAGGCCCCGCAGAAGAACTCAATCTCACCACCAATACTCAACCCGTTATGCTTGCCGCAGCCGTTGCCACGTACGCGGCCTGGCGTGCTGAAGGAGGCGCCGAGCCCGCTGTCATGGCGGGCCACAGCCTCGGAGAATATTCCGCGCTGACTGCGGCAGGGGCGCTCACTCTCGAAGATGCGGTGAGAATCGTTCGAGTGCGCGCAGACGCCATGCAGGCGGCCGTGCCGGTTGGCACGGGTGCTATGGCAGCCATACTGGGTCTGAGCGACGACGACGTACGCGACGCCTGCGCCCAAGCCGCTCAAGGCGAAGTGGTCGAAGCCGTGAACTTCAATGCGCCGGCTCAGGTGGTCATTGCCGGCCACAAGGCGGCGGTCGAGCGCGCGTGCGAAATCGCCAAGGGCAAGGGCGCGAAGCGCGCGCTGCTGCTGCCCGTTTCGGCGCCGTTCCATTCCAGTCTCTTGAAGCCGGCGGCAGACGTTCTCAAATCGGCGCTGGACGCCGTGCAGGTAAATACACCGACTGTCCCGGTCATCAATAACGTGGACGTTGCGAGCGTGACCGACGCAGCCGCCATACGCGACGCCCTCGTCAGACAGGCGTGGCATCCCGTTCGATGGGTGGAAACACTGCAGGCCATGAAGGCTCAAGGCGTCACTCACGTGATTGAATGCGGCCCAGGTAAGGTGTTGGCGGGCCTGACCAAGCGTATCGACAAGGACCTCGTGGGTCTTGCGATCACTGACCCTGCCTCCATGCAGGCAGCTCTCCATCAACTTCAGGGGTGAACTCATGCAGGACAAGGAATTGCAGGGCAAGGTAGCCCTGGTGACCGGCGCAACGCGCGGCATCGGTAAGGCCATTGCCCAGGAGCTCGCGGCGCGGGGCGCAACGGTGGTGGGGACGGCAACGTCCGAATCCGGCGCACGCAGCATCGAGGAGTATCTGGCCCCGGTGGGTGGGCGCGGTGTTGTCCTGGATGTCAATGACGCCGAGGCCTGCGAGGCCCTGGTCACGGAACTGGGCAAGCAGGACGGCGGGCCGCACATTCTGGTGAACAACGCCGGCATCACGCGCGATAACCTCGCGATGCGCCTGAAGGACGACGATTGGCAGTCGGTCATCGATACCAATCTTTCTGCCGTGTTCCGTCTGTCGCGGGCGGTCATTCGCCCGATGATGAAGGCGCGCTGGGGGCGCATCATCAACATTACGTCGGTGATCGGTTCCAGCGGGAATCCCGGCCAGTCCAACTATGCTGCAGCGAAAGCGGGCGTCGCAGGCATGAGCCGCGCCCTGGCGCGCGAGCTGGGCAGCCGCAACATTACCGTCAACTGCGTGGCCCCCGGTTTCATCGAAACGGACATGACTCGCGCACTGGACGAGAACCAGACGTCGGCCATTTTGTCGCAGATCCCTCTGGGCAGAATGGGCGCTCCGGCTGACATTGCCAATGCGGTAGCGTTTTTGGCGGGCGCGCAGGCGGCCTACATCACGGGCACCACGCTGCACGTCAACGGCGGCATGTATATGTAATTCGTTGGTTAGGGTAAGGTAGAATCGCCCAAACCGTTTTTTCTCACGGCCAGCACCCATACAATAGTTGTTTGGCTATAATTCGCGGGAATTTTCCCAACTTGGAGATCTGCATGGAAAGCATCGAACAGCGCGTCAAGAAGATCGTCGCTGAACAACTTGGCGTCAACGAAGCCGAGATCAAGAACGAATCTTCTTTTCTTGACGACC
>DATGNX010000001.1:0-28182 GCA_035306485.1 Burkholderiaceae bacterium | reverse complement strand
AGTAGCTGCGCTGGTTTTCGTTCTCGGCCAACAATCGCTCATACAAGGCATGCCGCTCCGGCGCGATCTCGCCGTTTTCGAGTGCCGCGAGTACGCCGCAGCCCGGTTCATGCCGATGGCTGCAGTTGTAGAAGCGGCAATGTGCCGTGGGTTCGGCGAATTCCGGAAAGCCGCGCAGGATGTCTTCGGCGCTCAAGTGGTTCAGCCCGAAAGCCTGGAATCCCGGTGAGTCTATGAGTTCGCCGGCGTTGCCCGGCAGGTGATAGAGCCGGGTGGCCGTGGTGGTGTGGCGACCGGCGCCCAGCGCCTGCGAATGCTCCTGCGTGTGGGCTTGAGCTTCGGGCACCAAGGCATTGAGCAAGGTGGACTTGCCCATGGCGCTCTGACCCAGCAACAGGCTGCATTGGCCCTCCAGCAGGGGCAGCAAGACCTCGCGGGTGGCTGCCGGGTCTGTAGCGATGGTCTCGACAATGGGCACGCCAAGACGGCGAAACGGTTCCAGTTTCTGTCTTGCGGCGTCGACAGAGGGGAGGTCGGCCTTGTTCAGAATGATCATCGGCTCAATGCCGGCGCTCCTGGCGCCGACCAGCGCGCGACCGGCCAGATCGTCCGAGAACGCGGGTTCCGGCGCCACTACGATCAGCAGGCGGTCCACATTGGCCGCAAACTGCTTGGTGCGCATGTCATCGGAGCGGAACAACAGGTTGCGTCGTTCCAGTATGCGCTCGATGCTGCCTTCTTCGCCCTTCAGGGTGACGACCACCCAGTCACCGACGGCTGGGCCGCCTTTCTTGCCGCGGGGAAAGCATTTGCGTAGCGATCCGTCTTCCAGTTCGACCATGTAGTGGCGTCCGTGGGACGAGATGATGCGTCCGAGACGCTCGGACGCGCTCAGCTGGGGACGCGGGCCATGACGCTCAGTGGGCAGCATGTTGCAGTTGGGCTATCCGTTGGGTGGCCGGCGGGTGACTGTCGTAGAACGCCGAGTGCAGCGGATCTGGCGTCAGGGTGGCGGCATTGTCGTCGTAGAGCTTCACCAGCGCCGACACTAGGGCACTGCCCGACGCCTGGCGGGCCGCGTAGCGATCCGCTTCGAATTCGTCGCGCCGCGACAGCCATGCTGCCAAGGGCGTGACCCAGAACGTGAACACGGGCATGGCAAGGAAGAACAGGATCAGCGCCAGAGCGTCGTTGGGACGTCCAAACTGCGGCGTGACACCCAGGCCTTCATAGAACCAGAGCTGTCCGGACAGCCACGCCAAAACGAGGAAGAAGATGAGGGCGAATCCGAAGGAAAGCAGCATGCGCCGCCGGATGTGCCTGTGCTTGAAGTGACCCAATTCGTGCGCGAGTACCGCTTCGATCTCTTCGCCGTTCAGGCGGGATAGCAGCGTATCGAAGAAGACGATGCGTCGGGCGTTGCCGAACCCGGTGAAGTAGGCGTTGCCATGAGCGGATCGGCGGGAACCGTCCATCACGAACAGGCCTTTTACAGAGAAATCGCAGCGCTCCATGAGCCGGTTGATGCGCTCGGAGATCTCGGAGTTCTCCAGGGGCGTGAATTTGTTGAACAGAGGCGCGATAAACGTGGGGAAGAGCCAGATGAGCAGGATGTTGAAGAGCACCCAGGTGCCCCAGGCCCACCACGCCCAATTTGTGCCGGTGTTTCCCATGATCCAGAGTACGGCGGCAGCGAGCGGGGCGCCGAACAGCAGCGACAATAGCAGGGTCTTGACGCAGTCCATCAGAAAAAGGGAGGGCGTCACGCGGTTGAACCCAAAGCGCTGTTCAAGGCGGAATTTGTTGTAGATCGCGAAGGGCAGGCCAATGACGCCCATAATGGCGAACACCGCCCCAATCAACGCCAGCTGCCGCAGCATCTCGTTGTCGAACAAATAGCCCAGCTGCAAGTCCAGGAACTGCAGACCGCCCAGCAGAGTGAAGCCGACGAGTACAGCCGCTTCGACCAGACGCTCGACGATGGACAAGCGCATTTTCGCTACGGTGTAATCGGCGGCGCGCTGGTGGCTGTGCAGGCCGATCCGTGCCGCGAACGCCTCCGGGACATGATCGCGGTGTCGGACCACGTGCCGGATCTGGCGAGACGCCAGCCACAGGCGGAGCAGGACGTCGGCAAGCAGGAAGGCAATGAACAGCAAAGAGAACATATTTGGCGTCTTATGAGAGAATCGCTATTTTCATGAAGGGATTATATGGCGGGGAAAGAACAGCGCCTGGTCTGGATCGACATGGAGATGACTGGCCTGGATCCGGAGAAGGAACGCATCATTGAACTGGCGGCGGTGGTTACCGAACCCGATCTCACCTTGGTCGCGGAAGGGCCGGTGCTGGTCGTGCACCAGTCCGACGAGCTGCTCGCCGCCATGGACAAGTGGAATCAATCCACGCACGGCAAAAGCGGCCTGATCGACAAGGTGCGGGCTTCCACGCTGACCGAATCCGACGCCGAAGAGCAAATGCTCGAATTCCTTTCCCGGCATGTGCCGGCCGGTAAATCGCCCATGTGCGGCAACACCATTGGGCAGGATCGCCGCTTCATGGTTAAGTACATGCCGCGCCTGGAAGCCTTCTTCCACTATCGCAATCTGGACGTCAGTACGCTCAAGGAACTGGCGCTGCGCTGGAAACCCTCTGTGTATCGCAGTTTCGTGAAGCAAAGCCGTCACGAGGCCCTCGCCGACATCTACGAATCGATCGACGAGCTCAAGCATTATCGCGAGCACTTCATCCGGCTTTAAGCACTTCCCTTAGGCGCCTCGGGCGCCTTTTTTTATGCTGTCGGGACCGGGCATCCCGAGCACTTTACGGCCTTATTCTCGCTTGCCACGTCTCAATACGATACGTTTTCTTGATTGACATCAAGAAAGTTGTATTAAATAATGAGACCGTCGAGAACGGCACGGAGATGCCGACGTAAGCGCACAGCAAGGAGACTTTTATGTACGCCCAGATGGTCGAAACCGGCGTGAAATCGGTACGCGCAACGGATGAATTGTCCGGTGCCGAACGCGCGTTCCAGGAACGTATCGAAGCGGGCATCCGTATCGAGCCTCAGGATTGGATGCCCGAGGCCTACCGCAAGACGCTGGTGCGGCAGATTTCGCAGCACGCGCATTCCGAAGTGGTCGGCATGTTGCCCGAGGGCAACTGGATCACACGCGCGCCCTCGCTCAAGCGCAAGGCCATTCTGCTGGCTAAGGTCCAGGACGAAGCGGGGCATGGCCTGTATCTGTATAGCGCCGCAGAGACGTTAGGCGTCTCGCGCGACGATCTCATCGACGCTTTGCACGCAGGCAAGGCTAAGTATTCCAGCATCTTCAATTACCCCACGCTCACGTGGGCCGACATCGGCATGATCGGCTGGCTGGTGGATGGCGCTGCCATCATCAACCAGATTCCGCTGTGCCGCTGCTCGTATGGTCCCTACGCACGGGCCATGGTCCGCGTCTGTAAGGAGGAGTCCTTCCACCAGCGTCAAGGCTACGACCTGCTCATTCATTTGTGCCGCAAGGGTACGGCCGAGCAAAAGGCCATGGCGCAGGAAGCCCTCAATCGGTGGTGGTGGCCCGCGCTCATGATGTTCGGTCCGCCGGATCACGATTCCCCCAATAGCGCGCAGTCCATGCAGTGGCGCATCAAGCTGTTCTCCAACGATGAGTTGCGCCAGAAGTTCGTCGATCAGACTGTGCCACAGGCGGAGTACCTGGGTCTCACCATTCCTGACCCAGATCTGAAGTTCAACGCCGATACCGGACACTACGAATTCGGTGAAATCGACTGGTCCGAGTTCTACGCCGTGCTCAAGGGCCACGGCCCCTGCAACCGTGAACGCTTGCGTACGCGCGTTCAAGCGCACGAAGAGGGCGAATGGGTGCGCGAAGCACTGGCCGCCCACGCCGAAAAACACGCCCAGCGCGCGGTCGCCTAAGTCGGGCGACGCGCCAGGCGCGTGCCGCCTTGGCGTGCTGTAATCATCGCTATCAAGGAATCCGTATCATGAGCCGTTCCACCTGGCCCTTATGGGAAGTCTTCGTCCGCAGCCAGCATGGCCTGGCCCACAAGCATGTGGGTAGCCTGCATGCACCGGACGCCGAAATGGCCATCAACAACGCGCGAGACGTGTACACGCGGCGCAACGAGGGTCTTAGCATCTGGGTCGTCAAGGCGAACGACATTGTCGCCAGCAGCCCGTCCGACAAGGAACCCCTGTTCGATCCGGCGAACAGCAAGGTCTACCGGCATCCGACCTTTTTCCCGATGCCCGATGAAATCAATATGTAGGAATGGGCATGGATCAGGCACTGTTCAATTACTTGCTGCGCATGGGCGATACCACGCTGGTACTGTCGCAGCGGCTGTGTGAGTGGACCGGTCACGGACCCGTCCTGGAAGAGGAAATGGCGGTGGCTAACACCGCGTTGGATTTGCTCGGGCAGGCCCGGATGTGGCTCACGCTGGCAGGCGAAGTGGAGGGGCAGGGGCGCGACGAAGACGCTCTGGCGTATCTGCGCGATGCACCGGAATATCGCAACTACCTCGTGGCTGAGCGGCCGAATGGGCACTATGGCGACACGGTAGCGCGCCAGTTTGTCTTCGATGTCTGGCATTACCTGCTGCTAGAACGCCTACAGGCATCCAGCGACGAGCGCGTCGCGGCAATTGCCGCCAAAGCAATCAAGGAAGTGGCCTACCATGCCCGCCGATCAGGCGATCTGTTGGTGCGCCTGGGCGACGGCACGGAACTCAGCCATCGTCGCATGCAGGATGCCCTGGACGACGTTTGGCGCCATACCGGCGAGCTGTTCGAAGATGATGACACCACCCGCGCACTCTCCGAGCGTGGGGTAACGCCGTTGCACGAAAGCCTGCGGGAACCGTGGCTCGCGCACGTGTCCGAACTGGTTGCGGAAGCCACGCTGACCTTGCCCGATCCGGCAGAGGCCTCCCACCCGGCACACCGTGGCGGCACTGAAGGCCGACACACTGAGGCGCTTGGCTATCTGCTGGCGGAAATGCAGCACTTGCAGCGCAGCTATCCGGGAGCCACGTGGTGACCAACATGACCGTGCCCATCGCCGCTCAAGGCGTGACGGCGGATGTGGTCATGCAATGGCTGCATGCCGTGCCGGATCCCGAGATCCCCGTGATCTCCGTCGTCGATCTGGGCATCGTACGTGGGGTCGAATTTCAGGGGGAGACCTGTGTGGTGACCATCACCCCGACGTACTCCGGCTGTCCCGCCATGCGCGAGATCACGGAGGACATTGTCAACGTGTTGCGCGGCAAGGGGCTGGCGGACGTGCGTGTGGAGACCACTTTGTCGCCCGCCTGGACGACCGACTGGATGAGCGAGCGCGGCCGGGAGGCCCTGCGCAATTACGGCATTGCGCCGCCCGTGCAGCAGGCGATCGACGTCTCGGGAATCATGCGCCGACAGGACCCGCCGGTGCCGTGCCCGCAGTGCGGCTCCGCCCGTACCCGCCTCATCAGCCGCTTCGGCTCCACCTCATGCAAGGCACTGTACCGCTGCAACGCCTGCGGTGAACCCTTCGATCATTTCAAGACGCACTGAGTTTCATGAACCCGTTTCAAACACTCAAAGTCGCCTCGGTGGCGCGCAATACGCGGGATGCGGTTGTCGTCACGTTCGAGGTGCCGGACGAGCTGTCCGACATCTACACCTTCCGGCCGGGGCAGTACCTCACCCTGCGAACCTTCATCGATGGTCAGGAGCTGCGCCGTTCTTATTCCATCTGCGCAGCGCCCCACGACGGTCAGTTGCGCGTGGCCATTAAGCGCCTGAACGATGGCGCCTTCTCCACCTGGGCCAACAGTGAGTTGCGCGCTGGGGACGTGGTAGACGTGATGCCGCCGGACGGCAACTTCACCATGGACTTCTCGCCGGAGCGGGCCTGTCATTACGTAGCATTCGCGGTAGGCAGCGGGATCACGCCGATTTTGTCGCTGGTGAAGACGGCGCTGGATACCGAACCTGATTCCCGTTTCACGCTCTTCTATGGAAATCGTGCGTCGTCTGCCGTACTCTTTCGGGAAGAGATCGAAGACCTGAAGAACCGGTACATGACGCGGCTTTCGCTGGCATACATCATGAGCCGGGAGCATCAGGACATTGATCTGTTGAACGGCCGGCTGGATGGTGACAAGGTGCGCCAGCTGCTTGGCCGATGGCTGGATCCGGCCGTGATCGATTATGCCTTCGTCTGTGGTCCACAAGATATGACGGAGTCGGTAATCGAGGCCCTGCAAGAGCAGGGACTAGATAAGGAACATATTAAGTACGAACTGTTCGGTTCGCCGAAGGGGCCGCGTGCGCTGCGTACCGGTCATGAAGCGCGTCGGGCGCCTGGCGAGCATTGCGAACTGACCGTAGTGCTTGATGGCGTGACCCGCAGCATCACGATTGAAAAGAACAAGGACAGCCTGCTGGATTCGGCGCTGGCCCAGGGGATAGAACTACCTTACTCGTGCAAGGGCGGCGTTTGCTCGACCTGCCGCTGCAAGGTCGTGGAAGGCGAGGTCGACATGGATGCCAACTTCGCGCTCGAAGACTACGAAGTCGCCCGGGGGTTCGTCCTGAGCTGCCAGAGTTTTCCGGTCACGGACCGGGTCCTGATCGATTTCGATCAGGAAACATGAATAAAGGAGTCAACAACGTGTCGGTCGATTTTTTCGAAAGCAACCGTGAAGTGCTGGATCAGGCGGTCGCGGCCGCCGATACCCGCGGGTACTGGAGCCCCTTCCCCGAATCGCCAAGCCCCCGCATCTATGGCGAGACAGCAGCGGAAGACGGGCGCAAGGCCTTCGAAGCGCTCCAGGGCAAGGATTTCCCTCTGGAGGGGCATGCCGGCTCGGGCACGGTCTCGGGCGAGCGTTCGCCTTTTGGGTTCGACCTGGATATTCGTTATCCGCAGGCGTCTGCCGATGAGCTGGTACAGCGCGCCACCGCGGCCATGGACTCCTGGCGTGAAGCCGGGCCAAAGGCATGGGTGGGCGTCAGCCTGGAAATTCTGAAGCGCCTGAACCAGCGTAGTTTCGAGATCGCTCAGGCCGTTCAGCACACCACCGGACAGGGCTTCATGATGGCTTTCCAGGCGGGCGGCCCTCACGCGCAGGATCGGGGTCTGGAAGCCGTTGCCTACGCGTGGCGCGAGATGTCCCGCGTGCCGGAAGTCGCGGATTGGGAGAAGCCGCAGGGTAAACATGACCCCTTGCGCATGCGCAAGCGTTTCACCGTCATTCCACGCGGCGTTGCGTTGGTGATCGGCTGCTCGACCTTTCCTACCTGGAACGGTTATCCCGGCCTGTTCGCCAGCTTGGCCACGGGCAATCCCGTCATCGTGAAGCCGCACCCGGGGGCTGTTCTGCCGCTGGCGCTTACGGTCCAGTTGGCGCGCGAAGTTCTGAAGGAAGCGGGCTTCGATCCCGACATCGTGCAGTTGGCGGCTCATGCACAGGGCGACGACACGGCCCAGCAGCTGGCCATGAATCCCGCTGTGCGCATCATTGACTTCACGGGCAGCAGCGCCAACGGCAACTGGCTGGAGACCAACGCTCGCCATGCCTTGGTGTATACGGAGAAGGCCGGCGTAAACCAGATCATCATCGACTCGGTCGAGGATATCAAGGCGGTGGCACGCAATCTGGCATTCTCGTTCTCTCTGTATTCCGGGCAGATGTGTACGGCCCCGCAAAACGTCTACGTGCCTCGCGATGGAATTACCACTGCCGAAGGGCGCATGAGCTTCGACGAAGTGGCTCAGGCACTGGCCCAAGCGGTGGAACGGACGATGTCCGATCCGGCCAAGGCGGTTGAACTCACCGGCGCCATTCAGAACGAGGCCACCGTCGAACGTATCGAGGCGGCGCGTGCGTTGGGCATGCCGGTGCTGTGCGACAGTCGTGCATTGGAGCACCCCCAGTTCGCGCAAGCGCGCGTTCGCACGCCGTTGATGCTCAAGGCCGACGCGAGCGATACGCGCATCTTGCAGGAGTGGTTCGGGCCAATCGTATTCATCGTTGCGACCGACTCCACCGAACACAGCATTGCGCTGGCTCGTGATACTGTCATCGAGCATGGGGCGCTGACCCTGTCCGGCTATACCACCGACGATGCGACGGCAGAGCGCATGCGGCAGGCCGCCGAACGGGCAGGCGTCTCACTTTCGCTGAACCTGACTGGCGGCGTCTTCGTCAACCAGACGGCCGCATTCAGCGATTTCCACGGCACTGGCGCCAATCCTGCGGCCAATGCGGCGTTGTCCGACAGCGCTTTCGTGGCGAATCGCTTCCGTGTGGTGCAGACGCGCTGGCACGTATAAACAAGAACAAAGGAGTACCGTTTGGACTATCAGAACATCGAGTTCCGCCTTGACGGCGGTGTGGCACGAATTTGGTTGAATCGCCCCGACAAGCTCAACAGCTTCACCGCGGCGATGCATGGTGAACTGGCGGACGCCCTTGGCCGGGTCGAGCAAGGAGACGTCCGCGTATTGGTGGTGTCCGGCCGTGGCCGCGGCTTTTGCGCCGGCCAGGATCTCTCCGAAAGGCAACGGCGTGAAGGCGAGGGGCCCGTCGATCTGGGTGAGACCGTAGAGACCTTCTACGCACCCCTGATTCGCCGCCTGAATGCCTTGCCCATGCCCGTCGTTGTCGGCGTCAATGGCGTAGCCGCCGGCGCCGGTGCGAACCTGGCTCTGGCGGGCGGCGATATCGTGGTGGCGGCGGAGTCTGCCAGTTTCATTCAGCCGTTCTGCCGTCTGGGCTTGATACCCGATACAGGCGGCACCTACGCGCTGCCGCGCCTGGTGGGTCGCGCCCGGGCCATGGGCTTGGCCATGCTGGGCGACAAACTCAGCGCGCAGCAAGCCCAGCAATGGGGCTTGATATGGGAAGCGGTGCCGGACGATCAATTCGAGGCGCGCCTGGATGCTCTTGCCACGCACTTCGCTCAGGCGCCCACCAAGGGTCTGGCTTATACCAAGCGAGCCATCAATCAGAGCCTAGGCAATACGCTCGACGCGCAGCTCGATCTGGAGCGCGACATGATGCGCGAGCTCGGCGCCAGCGATGACTATGCCGAAGGCGTTGCGGCCTTCATGGAAAAACGCCCACCAGTATTCAAGGGGAAATAATGCGGACGGCAAACCCGACGATTGAAGACGCTTCCGATACATTGCCGGACGATCCCCAGGCGTTGGCCGAGCTGACCGGCCGTGTCATGTACGAGCGGGATCCTGCCTCGCAGGCGCTGGGTGCCACGCTGGACTCCGTCGCGCCAGGGTCGGCCACCATGAGCATGACCGTGCGAGCCGACATGCTCAATGGCCACAAGACTTGTCATGGCGGATTCATCTTCGCCCTGGCGGACAGCACCTTCGCCTTCGCCTGCAACTCGCGCAATCTGGTGACGGTCGCTTCCGGTTGCACCATCGACTACCTGGCACCGGCGTTTGAAGGTGACCGGTTGACGGCCACGGCCAGCGAGTATTCCCTGGCCGGGCGCACCGGTATTTACGACGTTCATGTGAGCAACCAGGACGGCAAGCGGATCGCCATCTTCAGGGGGCGTTCATACCGCATCAAGGGAACCGTGACCGGGGAAGCCGGGAACGAAGCATAAAAGAAGTACAAGGACAGGGCAGGAGACAGACATGTCGCAAATGAAAGGGGGACGCGACCCCATCGAACACGCGAGCCAGGACGAGCTGCGCGCCTTGCAACTGGAACGGCTGAAATGGACGCTGCGCCACGCCTACGAGAACGTTCCGCACTATCGGAAGCGCTTCGACGAAGTGGGCGTGCATCCGGACGACCTCAAGACGCTGTCGGACATCTCGAAATTCCCCTTCACCACTAAGCAGGATCTGCGAGAGAACTACCCGTTCAACATGTTCGCGGTCCCGCGCGAGAAGGTGGTGCGCGTACACGCTTCCAGCGGCACCACGGGCAAGCCGACCGTGGTGGGATATACGGCCCGCGACATCGACAACTGGGCAGACCTGGTGGCGCGCTCCATCTGGGCGGCCGGCGGGCGGCCGGGCGATATCGTCCATGTCGCCTACGGCTATGGTCTTTTCACCGGGGGCCTGGGCGCGCATTATGGCGCCGAGCGTCTGGGATGTACGGTGGTGCCGATGTCCGGCGGCCAGACAGAGAAGCAGGTGCAGCTCATCCGTGATTTTGGGCCGCGCATCATCATGGTGACGCCTTCCTATTTCTGCAACATCATGGAAGAGATGCAGCGCCAGGGTATGGATCCGAAGTCCTCATCCCTGCGTATCGGCATTTTCGGCGCAGAGCCCTGGACCGGCCGCATGCGCGAGGATATCGAAACGCATGCCGGTGTGGACGCCGTGGATATCTACGGCTTGTCCGAGGTGATGGGCCCCGGCGTGGCCATGGAGTGCGTGGAATCCAAGGACGGCCCGGTGGTATGGGAAGACCACTTCTACCCGGAAATCATTAATCCGGAGACCGGCGAGCCGGTACAGGAAGGCGAGTCCGGCGAACTGGTGTTCACTTCGCTTACCAAGGAGGCCATGCCGGTCATTCGCTACCGCACGCGGGATCTGACCAGCCTGCTGCCACCCACCGCCCGCAGCATGCGCCGTATCGGCAAGATTACGGGCCGCAGTGATGACATGCTGATCATTCGGGGGGTGAACCTCTTCCCGACGCAGGTCGAGGAGCTGGTCCTGAAAATGCCCGAACTCGCGCCGCACTATCAGCTTGTCGTCACGCGCGACGGCAATCTGGACTCTCTTGAAGTATTGACCGAGCTGCGCGCCGAGCATGAGCACCTGGGCGACGAAGCGCGAGAGGCCTTGAGCCGTAAGCTGGGTCATTCCTTGAAGAATTACGTTGGTATCAGCGCCCGCATCACCGTGCAGTCGCCCGGCCAGGTCGAACGCACGCTCACGGGCAAGGCGCGCCGCGTAATCGACAAGCGACCGCGTTAATCCGTTGTCCGGCCGGTCTTGGCCGGACACGGTATGATTCGGGCTGGTTTCTTGTTTGAGGGGGCCGGCATGCTGACGCAGGCGGGCGGGGCACGAATCGCGGGTATCGGTCTGGATCTATTGCGGCTGGACCGCGTAGAGCGTGTGTTCGAGCGCCACCCAGAACGCTTCGTGCGCCGCATACTCGGCCCTGAGGAAATCCAGACCTTTCACCGACGCTACGCGCGGGATCCTCGCCGCGGCATCCGTTACCTCGCCACGCGCTTCGCTGCCAAGGAAGCCTTTTCCAAGGCGATCGGTTTGGGCATGCACAGTCCCATGGCTTGGTCGCGCATGCAAACGCTGAATGCGCCGGGCGGGCGCCCATACGTGAAGCTGTCCGAGCCGCTGGCCGGCTGGTATGCGGAGCGCTTCGGTCCCGCCCATGTGTCCGTGACGGACGAGCACGATATCGTGGCCGCCTATGTGGTGGTCGAATCTCCGGCCGACTCGCGCCACCCTGACTCTTCCCCTACATGAATATTTCTGCTTCTACGCTGCCGCCCGGGCCCATCATGGTCGACGTCGAAGGTCACTCGCTCACGGATCATGAGCGGGCACGCCTGCGGCATCCGCTGGTGGGCGGCGTCATCCTGTTCAGCCGCAACTTCGCCGACCGCGCGCAACTGACCGCTTTATGCGCGGAGATCCACGCCTTGCGCGATGAGCCTCTGCTGATCGCAGTTGACCACGAAGGCGGGCGGGTTCAGCGTTTCCGAGACGACGGCTTTACGGCGCTGCCGTGCATGCGAGCACTGGGCGACGTATGGGAGAACGATCCTCAGCAAGCCATGCGCGCTGCTACGGCGGTGGGATACGTGCTGGCGGCGGAGCTGCGTGCATGCGGGGTTGATCTCAGTTTCACCCCTGTGCTGGACCTTGATTACGAGGTCAGCAAGGTGATCGGGGACCGCGCTTTCCATCGGGATCCCTCCGTTGTTGCCACGCTCTCCCGGGCCCTGATCCAGGGGCTTGCGTTGGCCGGCATGGCGGCTTGCGGCAAGCACTTTCCGGGGCACGGTGCGGTCGAGGCGGACTCCCACCATGAGATTCCTATCGATGAGCGGGATCTGGATTCCATATTGAAGGAAGACGCGGCGCCTTACGCTTGGTTGGGCGACCTGGCATTGCCTTCCGTCATGCCCGCGCACGTCATTTATCCCAAGGTCGACAAGGCTCCGGCAGGCTTTTCGTCGGTATGGGTGCGGGACATCCTGCGTCGCCGCCTAGGCTACGATGGCGTCGTGTTCTCCGACGATCTAACCATGGAGGGTGCGACGGTTGCCGGTGATATCCTGGCCCGTGCACAAGCGGCGCTTGGAGCCGGCTGCGATATGGTGTTGGTATGTAATCGGCCCGACCTCGCGGATGACCTCCTGGCCCGACTCAACTTCGAGTTGCCGGCGGATTCGGTGGCCCGGCTGCGTCGTCTGGCGCCTCGTGTGCCGGCCCAAGATTGGGATACCCTGCAGCAAGATACGCAATATCAGCATGCCCGACGAATTCGATCTGAAGTCCTTCCTGTCTGACTTGCCCAATCTTCCTGGTGTCTATCGTCATATCGATGCCCAGGAGGAAGTGCTGTATGTGGGTAAGGCACGCGATCTCAAGCGACGTGTCAGTTCCTATTTCCAGAAGACGGCGTCGCTGAGCCCCCGTATTGCCCACATGGTGGCGCGGGTGGCACGCGTGGAGGTGACCGTTACCCGCAGCGAGGCCGAGGCCTTGCTGTTGGAAAACAATCTGATCAAGCGCCTGAAACCCCGCTACAACATCCTGTTCAGGGACGATAAGTCGTATCCCTTCCTGATGTTTAGCGGGCATGCTTACCCACGCATTGCTTACTATCGGGGGGCCACCAGCCGCACGGGCCGTTATTTCGGCCCGTATCCCAACAGCTGGGCCGTGCGCGAAACCATACAGATCCTGCAGCGCGTGTTCAGGTTGCGCACCTGCGAGGACAGCGTGTTCGCCAATCGGTCACGGCCGTGTCTGTTGCATCAGATCGGTCGCTGTTCGGCACCCTGCGTGGACCGGATCTCGGCGGCCGATTACCTGGCGGATGTGGAACGAGCGGTGCGCTTTCTGGATGGGCACGCCGACGACGTGCTGAAGGATATCGAGGCGCGCATGTTCGCCGCCTCGGAGCATCTGGATTTCGAGCAGGCCGCCATGCTGCGCGATCAGATGGGGGCGCTGTCGCGGGTGCTGCAGCAGCAGTCCATGGAGCAGATCGGCAACGACGACGTGGACATCATCGGCGTGGCCACCATGGGCGGACGCAGTTGCGTGAACCTGGCCATGGTTCGCGGTGGTCGCCATTTGGGCGACAAGGCCTTCTTCCCGTCACATACAGTGGACGATAGCGCTGCCGATGTTTTGGCAGCGTTCGTGGCTCAGCACTACATCGATTCCAACATGCCGCCCGTACTGGTGTGCTCTCATAAGCTGCCCGATCCAGATCTGCTGACGCTGCTTGCGGAGCAGACGGGGGTCAAGGCTCGTCTCATCGTCCGGCCGCAAGGCCTGCGCAAGACGTGGCTGGAGCAGGTGATAAAGAACGCCGAACTAGCGCTCGCGCGCGCGTTGAGCGAATCGGGGGCGCGAGAGGCGCGGACGCTGGCGCTGGCGGAGACCCTGGGTTTGGATACGGACGCCACCTCTCTGGACGCATTGCGCATCGAGTGTTTCGACATCAGCCATACGGCCGGAGAAGCCACTCAAGCGTCTTGCGTGGTCTATGAGCACCACGATATGCAGCCGTCGCTGTATCGCCGTTACAACATTGCCGGGATTACGCCGGGCGATGACTATGCGGCTATGCGTCAGGTGCTATCGCGGCGCTTTACGCGCGTCGCGGATGGCGAAGCACCACTGCCGGACATCGTGCTCATAGACGGTGGGAAGGGTCAGGTGGAAGTCGCCCGCCAGGTCTTCGTCGAGCTGGGCCTGGACACTCGCGTACTGGTCGGTGTGGCGAAAGGGGAAGGGCGCAAGGTGGGGCTGGAAACCTTGATCTTCGCCGACGGGCGCGAAGCGCTGTCGTTGGGTGTGGAGTCGCCGGCCCTGCTGCTCGTCGCCCAGATTCGCGACGAGGCGCACCGCTTCGCCATCACGGGCATGCGTGCGCGTCGCGCCAAGGCCCGTACGGTGTCGCGACTGGAAGAGATCGAAGGCATCGGCGCTCGCCGTCGCCAGCGGCTGTTGGCGCGTTTCGGCGGCTTCTCGGGTGTGGTGGACGCCAGTATCGACGACCTGCGTTCGGTTGAAGGTATATCCGACGAGCTGGCGGAGCGCATTTACCACGCCTTGCGCTGACATGATTCCCGGCCCCGAGGCCGACCACCATGAGGTAGTATTCCAACTATGCCTTTCAATCTGCCTATCGCTCTCACCTGGCTGCGCATCGCGATGATCCCACTAATCGTCGCGCTGTACTACGTGCCCGGTACCTGGGTGCCGGAGTCCACGCGTGATGCGGTGGGCGCCGCCTTCTTCATCATCGCGGCTCTGACCGACTGGTTCGATGGCTGGCTTGCACGCCGCTGGAACCAGACGTCCAGCTTTGGCGCGTTCCTGGACCCCGTGGCAGATAAGCTCATGGTGTGCGCGGCGCTGCTGATCCTGCTGAACCTGGATCGGGTGGATTCCTTCATAGCGCTGATCATCATCGGGCGAGAGATCACGATTTCGGCGTTGCGCGAATGGATGGCCAAGATCGGCGCGAGCGGCAGCGTGGCGGTGCATCGTCTGGGCAAATTCAAGACCGCGGCGCAAATGGTGGCTATTCCGTGTCTGCTGTACTGGCAGCCGCTGTACGGTCTGCCGATCGACCTCATTGGCGAGCTGCTGATCGTGGTGGCGGCCGTACTGACCGTCTGGTCCATGTGCTACTACCTGAGTCGGGCGTGGCCGGAGATCCGCGACCGCTCCGGAAGCCGCGGTTGAGTCTAGCGGGAATCCCATGTGTGAACGCGTCCTGCGGCTAATACGGAGTTCGTGGCAATGAGTGCGTCGGCGCCGGCCATTTCATCTTTGGACAGCAGTCGCGTCAGGCGGCGCGATTGGCTCATTATCTCGCTGGTCGGGGCGGCGCATGCGTGTTCCCACTTCTTCCAGCTGGTGTTGCCCACCCTTTACCTTTCGCTGGCGGCTGAGTTCGGCTACGACTTCGCCCAATTGGGCTTGCTGGCATCCATCTTCTTCCTGCTCTCCTCAATCGGCCAGGCGTCGTCCGGTTTCATTGTCGACCGGGTCGGGCCTGCACCGGTGCTGCGTTTCGGGCTCGCTTGTTTCGTGGTGTCCGGCCTGCTCATCGCCGGGTCCAACGGCTACCTCATGCTGGTGGCGGCTGCCGTGATCGGCGGCATCGGCAATTCCGTGTTCCACCCTGTGGACTACTCGATCCTGAACCATCGCGTGAGTGTCGAGCGCCTGGGGCATGGCTTTAGTACGCACGGTCTTACCGGCAACTTGGGTTGGGCCCTCACACCCGTGTATATGGGCGCCTTCATTTATCTGGCCAATTGGCGAACGGCGGCCGTGGCGGCATCGGTGCTCGTGGGTATCGTGCTGTTCATGACCTGGCTCGGGCGGGACATGCTGGCAGGACGCAACCAAGATCAGGTCCGTGGCGGGCAGGGCGATGAAGCGACCGAGGTGTCGGGCAAGGCCGACGCCACCGATCTTTCCCGCCAGAGCGTGGGCCGGACGCTGCAGACGTTGATGTCGCAGCCGGCCCTGTGGGGCGCCTTTCTGTTCTTCGCTTGCACCTCGCTCTCGCTGTCGGCCATCCAGAACTACACCATTCCCATGCTGGGGAGCGTGTACGGCGTCGATAAGATGTTGGCGGGTTCCGCGCTTTCGGGCTACATGGTCGCGGCGGCGGCCGGCATGGTGGCAGGCGGTTTCGTTGCGTCGAGCACCCCTCGCAGCGAGTTCATCGTGTTCTTCTCGCTGGTACTGGGCGCAGTCTTCTTTGCGTTGCTTGCCAGTGGCTGGCTGGGTCCGGTGATTGCGCTGATCTTCGTGGCACTGGCCGGTTTCTGCTCGGGGGTGTCCGGGCCGTCCCGCGATATGCTGATCCGCCGGGTTACGCCCAAGGGCGCCACGGGCACGGTGTACGGCCTGGTGTACTCAGGCATGGATATCGGCGCGTCGCTGGCGCCTCTGGGTTTCGGCATTATGTTGGACGCCGGCCTGCAGCGCGGCCCATGGATGGGCGCTGCGGCCGGCTTCGTCGCGGCCGCGTTGCTGGCGGTGGCCGTTGGCCGCGCCGCTGCGGCACGCGGCAAATAGATTCGCCGCTTATAGACGTAGTATTGGGGTCAGACCACGATCTCTCCCAATGAGAGAGATCGTGGTCTGACCCCAGTATTGGTTTATTGGCGCGGGGTACGCAGGTCGGCGACGTCCACTGGATGGCTGCTGCGCCAGGGGTTGATGTCCAGGCCGCCGCGGCGTGTGTAGCGCGCCATGACGAATAGCGACTGCGGCTCCAGCACCTCCCACAGGTCGCAATACATACGTTCCACACAATGCTCGTGGAATTCCGTGTGGCGACGGAAAGACACGATGTACTTCAGCAGGCTCTCGTGATTGATGCGCGGACCCGTATAGCTGACTTGTACGCTACCCCAGTCCGGCTGGCCGGTCACCGGGCAGTTGGATTTCAACAGGTTGCTCACTAATGTTTCGCTTACCTGTTCATTGCCCGGCATGCGCTGCAGCAGGGCAGGATCCGGTTCGTAACGGTCTATCGTGATATCCAGTTTGTCCAGGCAGGTGCCGGGTAGGGGAGCACAACGGACTTCCAGCGCACTCAGATCGCTCTCCAGCCAGACGTTCACGGCAGCGCCGGCGGCCTCACTGAGATCGGCCTTCAGGAGTGCAACCACGTCCTCGGCGCGCTCGTAGCGTTCCTCGTTCAAAGAGTTCAAATACAGTTTGAACGACTTGGATTCAATCAGCCGCGGGCTATCAGCCGGGACGATGAATCGGGCCAGTGCCACTTGAGGCAAGCCGCGAGCATTGAGCCACGACACCTCATACGCATTCCAGATATCGGCACCGTACCAGTCGCCCGGCCGTTCCAGGCCTTGGCGATTTGTCGCTCGTTCAATTGGAAATAGGAGCTTGCGGTCGTATGCGCGAGGATATTCGACTTCGCGACCCAGCAGGGTCTCATTGGGCAATAAAGGGGACATGATGCAAAAGGCTGATGCGGATACGGCATTTTAGCCCTCCGCCTTTCGCCATGCGAAACCTGCATTCCATATTATGAAATTATGCTTTTGCGGCGCGGCGTATTCGGTTTCATGGATGAAAATGTCGTTCCATAAAGCGGAATACGTCGTTTAGACCATTGATATTAAAAAGAAAAATAGTATGTCTTATATAAGACAAAAGTGTTATTTGCAGTGCAGCATAAGCGTAGACTTCTTCTCATCTAATTTGGTTTTTCATCCATCGTTCAGGAGAAGGCATCATGAGTACACGCGAAACCGAAATCCGCAATCTGCAGCGACGTTGGGCCGAGGAGCCCCGCTGGCAAAGCATCAAGCGCGGCTATACCGCTGAAGAGGTGATTCGCCTGCGGGGATCCGTGGTGGTCGAACACACCCTTGCGCGTCGCGGCGCGGAACGGCTGTGGAAGCAGCTGCACGAGGAACCCTTCATTAACGCGCTGGGTGCTCTGACGGGCAATCAAGCCATGCAGCAAGTGAAGGCAGGTCTGAAGGCCATCTACTTGTCGGGCTGGCAGGTGGCGGGCGATGCCAACCTGGCGGGTGAAATGTATCCGGACCAGTCGCTGTACCCGGTCAACTCGGTGCCCCAAGTTGTTCGCCGCATCAACAATGCCCTGGCGCGCTGCGATCAGATCCAGTGGATGGAAGGCAAGCAGCCGGGTGATGAGGGCTACATCGATTATTTCGCGCCGATCGTGGCGGATGCCGAGGCGGGTTTCGGTGGTGTGCTGAATGCGTTCGAGCTCATGAAGGCCATGATCGAGGCCGGTGCGGCCGGAGTGCACTTCGAAGATCAGCTGGCGGCTGTGAAGAAATGCGGCCACATGGGCGGAAAGGTTCTGGTGCCTACTCGCGAGGCCGTATCCAAGCTTGTGGCTGCCCGCCTGGCTGCAGACGTGCTTGACGTGCCTACTCTGCTGGTTGCCCGCACGGACGCTGATGCCGCCGACCTAGTCACCAGCGACGTGGATGAAAACGATCGCCCGTTCATTACTGGCGAGCGAACTGTGGAAGGCTTCTTCCGCACTCGGGCCGGCATCGAGCAAGCCATTGCCCGCGGCCTGGCATACGCGCCGTATGCTGATCTGGTGTGGTGCGAAACCTCCACTCCCAATCTGGAATACGCTCGCCGCTTCGCCGAGGCGATTCATCGCCAGTTCCCTGGCAAGATGCTGGCATACAACTGCTCGCCGTCGTTCAACTGGAAGAAGAACCTGGACGACGACACCATCGCCAAGTTCCAGCGTGAACTCGGCGCCATGGGCTATCGTTTCCAATTCATCACGCTGGCCGGCTTCCACGCCCTGAACTACGGCATGTTCGAATTGGCCCATGGTTATGCCCGCCGTCAGATGAGCGCGTTCGTGGAACTGCAGCAGAAGGAATTCGCTGCTGCCGACTTGGGCTTCACTGCTGTGAAGCACCAACGCGAGGTGGGCACAGGTTACTTCGACGCCGTTACGCAGGCGATCGAGGGTGATGAGTCCTCCACGACGGCGCTGACCGGTTCGACCGAAGAGCAGCAGTTCGAGGCGTCTCACGCATAAGCGAGCCAGTATCGGCGTGGCTCGCCGATAACGTCCCGTCGCGAAGGAAAACGTGGCGGATCCACACAGCCCGGCCGGGGAGACCCGTGCCGGGTTGATCTATATCAAGTCAACGCATCGGCCGGAGGGCTATAGTTGCGGCCATGCGCGCGCCGTCCCTCTTTGCCCCCCCAGCGACCCTGTCCGACTCGGAACGTCACCGGCGTCGCCACATGCTCGCGCGTCTGGGTCTCGCCTGGCTTGCCATGATGCAGGTCATGATGTTCGCTTTCCCAGGCTACCTGCGCCACGACGGCATGGCGCCCGATAATCTCGAATTGCTCGATCAGGCCATTTTCCTGATGAACTGGATCAGTCTGGTGATCACCGTGCCTGTCGTGCTGTACTGTGCGCAGCCGGTCTGGGCCGGTGCGCTCAGCCGCTTGGCCGAGGGTCGCGTCACCATGGACGTGCCGGTTGCCCTGGGCATCATCACCGCTTTCGTTCCCAGCATCTATACCACTTGGGTCGGCCAGGGCGAAGTCTACTTCGACTCGGTCGCGATGTTCGTTGCCTTCCTTCTCACCGCGCGATATCTCGAGCTCTGCGCGCGTCAAGCCGTGAACAGCGGCGGGGCGCACGGGGTCATTGAAACGTTCCGCGAGTCGATTTCCGTACATGCCAACCGCCTGGCGTTCTGGTTCGTCACGATCCAGGTCGTCCTGGCGTTCGTCGCCGGCGCGGTGTGGTGGTTCTATATTGATCCCGGTCACGCCGTGCCGGTACTTGTGGCCATGTTCGTCATGAGCTGCCCCTGTGCCATGGCGATGTCCGTTCCGTCTTCCGTATCGGCCGCCCATGCCACCCTGGCAGCGAGCGGCCCCGTATCCGATTCCGATGTCGCTGAGCTTTTGCGCGCGACACGGCGTGTCACGCGTCAGAACCTTTATGGTTCCGTCGCCTGGCATCTGCTTATGACGCCGCTTGCGGCCGTCGGTCTGGTGTCCCCCTGGGTGGCGGCAGTCAGCATGCTGCTGTCCTCGCTCGCGGTGGCCGCCAATGCCTGGAGAATGTATCGGCAGCAATTGCGTGCCGCCATCACACCGGCTTGGGCCGGCGTGGCAGTCCAGGGACGGCCGTGACGTCTTCACTTTTCCTGTTGCTGCCGATCGCGCTTGCATTCGTGATCCTGATCGGCGCGCTGTTCTGGTGGGCAATCTTCGCCGGCCAATTCGACGATACCCAGGGCGGTGGCGAGTCCATCCTTCTGGACGACGACCGGCCGGATAGCGAGAACGCATCCCCGGGCAAGGAAAACTAGGAAGCGGCGAAGAGCGACGCACCGGAAATTAACGAGGCAGACTTTTTCTGATTCGGCTCCGCCGCGCTTTGTGGCGCGGATACGTCAGGCCATACAGGTCGGAAACGGGGTTGATGCAGATCAAGGCTGGTGGTCAGGTCATGCGGGATGATGCTCGCGATTGTTTTTTAATTAATGAGGGGAAGCTCATGGGTACTTCCGATACGCTCGGAAAACAGCCAGAGGTCTTCAATTACGGTGTTGTGAGGCAGTTTGCCATCATGACCGTGATCTGGGGGATCGTCGGTATGGCTGTCGGCGTTTGGATCGCCGCACAACTCATCTGGCCACAGCTGAATTTCGATATTCCGTGGCTCAGCTATGGTCGTCTGCGGCCCTTGCACACCAACGCGGTGATTTTCGCGTTCGGTGGCAGCGCGCTGTTCGCCACGTCGTACTACGTGGTCCAGCGCACCAGCCAGGCGCGTCTGTTCTGTGACAAGCTGGCAGCCTTCACATTCTGGGGCTGGCAGGCTGTCATCGTGGCGGCGGTGATCACGCTTCCGCTGGGCATTACCACGACCAAGGAATACGCCGAACTCGAATGGCCGATCGATATCCTGATCGCTCTGGTGTGGATCGCCTATGCAATCGTGTTCTTCGGCACCATCGTCAAGCGCCGCGTGAAGCACATCTACGTGGCGAACTGGTTCTTCGGTTCGTACATCCTCACTATTGCGGTGCTGCACATCTTCAATAACTTGGAGATGCCGGTCACCCTGTGGAAGTCGTACTCGGCCTATGCCGGCGTACAGGACGCCATGGTGCAATGGTGGTATGGCCATAACGCCGTGGGCTTCTTCCTCACGACCAGCTTCCTGGGCATGATGTACTACTTCGTGCCGAAGCAGGCTGAGCGCCCGATCTTCTCGTATCGCCTGTCGATCGTGCACTTCTGGGCACTGGCCTTCACCTACATGTGGGCTGGTCCTCACCACCTGCTGTACACGTCGCTGCCTGACTGGACGCAATCGCTGGGCATGGCGCTGTCGCTGATCCTCCTGGCACCGTCCTGGGGCGGCATGATCAACGGCATCATGACGATGTCTGGCGCCTGGCACAAGCTGCGCACCGACCCGATCCTGAAGTTCCTGGTCGTGGCGCTGTCCTTCTACGGCATGTCCACGTTTGAAGGCTCGATGATGTCCATCCGCACCGTGAATGCGCTGTCGCACTACACGGACTGGACGGTCGGCCACGTGCACTCCGGCGCACTCGGCTGGGTGGCAATGATCACCTTCGGTTCCCTGTACTACCTCATCCCGCGCCTGTTCGGCCGCACGACGATGTATAGCGTGAAGGCCATCGAGGTCCACTTCTGGATCGCGACCCTGGGCGTGGTGCTGTATATCGCCGCCATGTGGATTGCCGGCGTGATGCAGGGCCTGATGTGGCGCGCCACCGGCGCGGACGGCACGCTGACCTACTCCTTCGTGGAAGCAGTGAAGGCGACCTATCCGTTCTACGCCATTCGTCTGCTGGGCGGTCTGATGTTCCTGAGCGGCGTGGTGATCATGCTGTGGAACACCATCATGACCGTGCGTGCCGGTACCAAGGGCGTCAACCCCGAAGTGCCGCTGTATAGCCCCGATGCGCGTGACCCGGCCCTGCGTACGCCGGTTCCGGCCACCGCCTGAGGAGAGTTTCAAATGGCGCAAGAGAAATACAAGCTGTTTTCCCACAAGACGTTGGAAGTCAACGTCGGCTGGTTGATCGTGTTCAGTGTCCTGGTGATTTCGTTCGCCGGGCTGGCGCAGATCGTGCCGCTGTTCTTCCAGCACTCGACCACCGTGCCGACCGAGGGCGTCGAGCCCTACGACTCGCTACGTCTGGTCGGCCGGGATATCTATATCCGCGAAGGCTGTGTCAGCTGCCACTCGCAGCAGATCCGCATGCTGAGCTCCGAAGTTCAGCGCTACGGCCCGTACTCGCTGGCGGGTGAGTCGGTGTACGACCACCCCTTCCTGTGGGGCTCCAAGCGTACCGGTCCCGACCTGGCCCGCGTCGGTCAGCGCTACTCGGATGACTGGCACCGTGTCCACCTGCGCGACCCGCGGGCGGTGGTGAAGGAGTCCAACATGCCGGCCTATCCCTGGCTGCAATACAACACCGTGGAAGGCACCAACGTACAGGACCGCATGCGTGCACTGCGTCGCCTGGGCGTTCCGTACACCGATGAGCAGATCGCTGCCGCTCCCGAAGCCCTGAAGGGCAAGACGGAAGAAGACGCGCTCGTCGCCTACCTGCAGGGCCTGGGCGTGGCTGGTCGTGAAGCCGCCGCCGAAGCCGTGCTCCGCGGGGGCGAATGATGACGGCGCTATTCAGCGGTCTGGCGACCATCCTCGCGATGGTCACCTTCCTGGGTATCTGCTGGTGGGCGTTCTCGCGCGGCCGTGCCGAAGCGAACCGCGAAGCGTCCCTGCTGCCTTTCGCGCTGCCCGACGAGCGGATTATGGATAAGAAGGATAGGAACTCCCATGAATGACTTCGTAAGTAGCTTCTGGAGCTACTGGATTGCAATCATCTCCGTGGGCGGGGTGGTGTTCTGCCTGGCCCTGTTGTTCTCGCAACGCGCTTGGCTCAAGCGCGATATCGAGCAGGTCGAGGACACCGGCCACGTCTGGGACGGTGACCTGACCGAACTGAACAACCCGATTCCGCGTTGGTGGACCGTGATGTTCGTTGGCCTGTGCATTATCGGCCTGAGCATCTTCTACCTGTATCCTGCCTTGGGCTTCAGCAATGGCAAGACCGGCTACAGCGCGGCTCGTGAAGTGCGTGCCGAACAGCTCGCTCTGCAGGAGCGAATCAAGCCGATCTACGCGCGTTATCAGGAGATGTCGTTCGAGGAAATCGCCCGCGACGCTTCCGCAAGGGAGATCGGTCAGCGACTGTTCCTGAACAACTGTGCGCAGTGTCATGGTTCCGACGCGCGCGGTGCGGCCAGCTTCCCCAACCTGACGGATAACGACTGGTTGTGGGGAGGTTCGCCCGAGCAGATCACGCACACTATCACCGAAGGTCGCCATGGGATGATGCCGCCCTGGAGTGCGCAGATCAAACCCGCCGAAGCGTCCGATATCGCTCAGTATGTGCGTTCGCTTTCCGGCCTGGCGCACGATCCGCTGCGCATCGTTCCCGGCAAGCGTCACTTCGACACGTTCTGTGTTGCGTGTCACGGTGCCGACGGCAAGGGCAACCAGGCCATGGGTGCGCCCAATCTGACCGACAACGTATGGCTGTACGGCAGTTCGGAAGCTTCCATCGTGCAGACGATCCTGAACGGGCGCGAGAACATCATGCCCGCACAGAAGAACGTGCTGACCGAAGATCAGATCCGCATGCTCGCCGCATGGGTCTGGGGCCTGTCGAACAACCCGGCCAATACGGTCGCAACGGCTAATTGAGGTCGGCACGACTCACAGCAATAGGTAGCAATCAACAATGACCAGTCAGGATCCCACCGTCAAGCCCCGTAACGAAGCAGAAGCCGAGGCGCCTCAATGGCAACCTCAGCCAATCGCAAGGCCGGGCGGCGGGACCTCTCCGATCGTCGAAAAGGCCCTGGCCGATGTGCGCAGCAAGATTTATCCGCGCTCGGTCACGGGTTACTTCGCTCGGTGGCGTGTCGCGCTGGTTATTTTTACGCAGCTGATTTTCTACGGGCTGCCCTGGCTGCAATGGAATGATCGTCAGGCCGTCCTGTTCGATCTGGGCGCCCGTAAGTTCTACATCTTCGGGATGGTTCTCTGGCCGCAGGACATCATTTACCTGACCGTCCTGCTGGTCTTATCCGCTTTCGCGCTGTTCCTCTTTACCGCGTTGGCGGGGCGGCTGTTCTGTGGCTATGCCTGTCCGCAGACGGTCTATACCGAAATTTTCATGTGGGTCGAGCGCAAGGTCGAAGGCGACCGGCTGGCCCGCATTCGTCTGGATGAATCGCCCTGGAATGCGCGCAAGCTCCGACTCAAGGCCACCAAGCATGCCTTGTGGATCGTGATCGCGCTCTGGACGGGCTTTACGTTCATTGGTTACTTCGCGCCCATACGGGAGCTGCTTGTCGGCGTATTTGCCGGCACCCTCGGCTTCTGGCAATGGTTCTGGATGATCTTCTACGGCTTTGCCACCTGGGGCAATGCCGGCTTCATGCGCGAACAAGTCTGTAAGTACATGTGCCCATACGCGCGCTTCCAGAGCGTGATGGTCGACCAGGACACCTATGTGGTGACCTACGACTACATCCGCGGCGAACCGCGTGGCGGCCGCTCGCGTCGGATTGACCATAAGGAAGCCGGCATGGGCGACTGCGTGGATTGCAGTCTGTGTGTACAGGTCTGCCCAACCGGCATCGATATCCGGGAAGGCATGCAATATATGTGTATTGGCTGTGGCGCCTGCGTGGACGCCTGCGATACGGTCATGGACAAGATGGAATACCCGCGCGGCCTGATCCGCTACACGTCGGGCAATGCCATTAAGGAAGGCCTGTCGCAGAAGGAGGTCCGCAAGCGTGTATTGCGGCCGCGCACGCTGGTCTACACCGGTATTCTGACGGCCATCTTCATTGCCTTCATGGTGTCACTGGCTACTCGTACCACGCTTCGTGTGGACGTGATTCGCGACCGCGGCGCGCTGGGTCGCGAGGTGCCGGGCGGCATGATAGAGAACGTGTACCGCCTCCAGTTCATCAATACGTCTGAAGAAGCACTGACGCTTTCGCTGTCAGCGACCGGTGTGCCTGAGATCGCGGTGACCCTGGCAGACGGCTCCGGCTCTACGGTGCAAGTGGACCCCGCGTCCAACAGGCTGGTTCCGATTGTCGTGCGCGTGCCGGTGGAGCAGGCAGAGCCGGGGCTGTACGACATTGAATTCCATACGGAAGGCAAGTCCGAAGAGGGGCGTGAGGTGAAGGTAGTCGAACGCTCCAGCTTCTACGTACCCCGTTGACCCCGAGCAAACGATTCCGATATCGTGGTGTTCAAACGACAAATAGGCGTGTAACATGAAAAGCACAGAGGCAGTCAAACCGTGGTGGCGCGAGCCCTGGCCCTGGATCCTCATGGCCGGTCCGGCTCTCGCGATCGTCGGTTGCGCCATCACCATTTATCTCGCCTTTAACGAATTTGGCGATCAGGAAATCCGCGACGGCGGCGTGAAGCGCGGGCTGGTAGTATCCAAACCCCACGTGGAGTCGCAGCCCTGAGCGGTTACCCGCAGGAGACGATACTATGAAGTGGCGTTCATTGATGTGGATACTTTGGCCATCGTTTTTGGTGGCATCGATGACGACCTTCTTTGTGTTCGCGCTGATCGATCCGCTCGATATCGTGGTGTTCGGGCATATCCCTGCCAGCCGCATGCAGGCGTACACGGTGGGATTCTTCTTCTTCTGGATCATGGCGGCCGTCTCCAGTGCGCTGACACTGAATATCGCGCCACGTGCTGACGAATACGACGAATTCGGGGAACCGATCAACTAGACCGGCATGGTCTGGGGCTTAGCCGCAGTCGGTGCCGGAGAGAATCCGTAGCGCCTGCATGTCCAGGATATGCACTTCCCGTTGCTGAATCTTGATCAGGCCTTCGCGGGCGAAGCGCGAGAACAAACGGCTTACCGTTTCCAGCGTGAGGCCCAAATAATTGCCGATCTCTTCGCGGCTCATGCGCAGGATGAATTCGTTGGGGGAATAACCCAGCGCGGCTAAGCGGTTCGACAGATTCAGCAGGAAGGCGGCCAGACGTTGTTCCGACCGCAGTGCGCCCAGCGACATCACCAGTTTGTGCGACCGGTTGATTTCCTTGCTCATGAGCCTGCGGAACTGTTGTTGCAGTGCGGGAATTTGCAAGGACAAGCGATCCATTTCATCGAGTTTGATGACACAGACTTCGCTGTCTTCGAGAGCAATGGCGTGCGATACGTGCGTGTTGTTTACCAGGCCGTCCATGCCGAGAATCTCGCCCGGAAGCAAGAAGCCGGTGATTTGCACCTGGCCCGAAGCATCTTCAAGCTGAGTCTTGATCGAGCCGGAGCGGATGCCGTAGACCGCTTCGGTTTTGTCGCCCAGGTGAAAGAGGGCGGAACCCTTGGGCAGGCGAATGCGCTCGTTGATCAGCTCGTCCAGCCGGGCGACGTCGCTGCGCTGCATGCCCAGCGGCAAGCAGATCTCGCTCAACATACAGGTTGAACAGCGCGTGGCTTCAGGGGAGACGTTGATTCGTTTTTGCATACGCCGGATAAGTTCTGACTGACGACGCTGCCCTGTCGGCAGCTGCCAGTTGATACAGGTCAAGTATATCGTATCGACGGGTGTCCGTCCCGATTGCGCGGGTAATGAAATTGTGGTAGGCAGCGGTCGTGGCCGCTAGAGCCGCGCTCGGCGATGAGGGAGCTGAAATCCGTTGTTTTTAAGCCCGTCACGCGCCCTGGCCGGTCTCCCAGTAGGAAGGCGAAGAGTAGTGATGTTTCAGTAAATCCAGAAACAGGCGCAACCTTTGGGGTAGGTGCTTACGCTCCGGCATGAGCGCAAATATACCATTTGGCGGTGCAGCATATTCTTCTAATAAAGGCACTAAACGGCCCTCGGCGATGTCTTCCTGCACTTCCCACAGTGATCGCCAAGCCAATCCGATGCCGGCGAGCGTCCATTGATGCAACACCGAGCCATCGCTGCAGGCCAGGTTGCCTTTGACACGTATCGCGCGCACTTGGCCGTTCTGCTGCAGCAACCACCCCTTGGCCTGGTTGCCCTGCAGGCCAAACGACAGGCAATTGTGGTCCAGCAGGTCGTCGGGGGTGTTGGGCCGTCCCCAGCGCTGCAGGTAGGTTGGAGCTGCGACGATCACGCGTTTGTTATCGGCCAGCCGCATGCCGATGATGCGTGAATCTTCCAGTTCGCCGATCCGGATGGCGCAGTCGTAGCCTTCCTCGATCAGGTCGACCAGGCGGTCGCTGAGGTCCAGGCTGACGCTTACGTCGGGGTAGGCCTCAATGAAAGCCGGCAGCAGCGGGGCGACATGCCGCCGCCCAAAACCGGCCGGCGCGCTGACACGCAGATGTCCCGAAGGGCGGACGCTGCCCTGCGATATCCGGGATTCGACATCATTCAGATCGCGGAGTATCCGTTGCGCTTCTTCCAAGAAGGCACTGCCTTCCGAAGTGAGCGACATGCTCCGGGTAGAGCGCACCAGCAGCTTGATGCCGAGCCGCGCTTCGAGTGCGTTGATTCTCCGGCCCATCATGGCCGGGGCGATGCCTTCCTGGCGGGCGGCCGCCGACAGGCTGCCGAGCGTGGCGACGGCCACGAAACTCTCAAGCTGCTTGAAACGGCTCATTATTGGTGAGTGGTCAGCCCGGTACGATTAGAGCCATCAGCTTGGCGCGCACGGCAGCGAGTTCTTCCGGCGTCGCCCGGCCTTGATGGCTGATCTTGATGTCGGGCCAACCGAAGCTCTTCACTTGGTCTGCAAGCACGGCGTGGCCGTCGGTGGCGGACAGCTCCACCTCAAAGGGATAGCCCTTGGATTCGGGTGTGATGGCGCAACACACCATCAGGCCGGACTTTTTGTTGTAAAGGGCGGGGCTGACCACCAGGGCCGCCTTGTAGTCGGGGCCCGTATGGCGTTTGGGCACCGCGAAGTGCACGTGGACGATGTCGCCGGCATCGGGGGTATAGCGTTTGCTCATGGTGTGGGGTTCTCGATGAGTGCTACATTGAGCCGAAATCGACTTCCGCGTGGGTGTTGGAGGCCTTGATGCCCCCGACCAGCTGGTTCAGGGTGTATTCCTGGGCACGCACCGGGCGCATGACCAGGCAGCCGCGCTCGACCTTCATTTCGAGAAGGTCATCGATGCCGACCCGTAAGCTTTTGAGCATGGAAGAGGGGAGGCGCACCGCCGCACTGTTGCCCCATTTCTTGATGACTCCGCGCATGCCTGCTCCTTGGTCGAATATGGCGTGAACAGCTTAACAAGTTTCGACTCTGTGTCAACACTGTCCAAAGTGCGAGTG